>JBEKVE010000023.1:0-38001 GCA_049514335.1 Acidimicrobiales bacterium | reverse complement strand
GAACATGGCCACGAGGCCCCGCAGCACGAGGCCGCGGAAGAAGGTCTCCTCGATGACGGGCACCGCCACCACGGTGAGGATGGCGATCACGGCCAGGTCGGCGCCGGGGAACCCGCCGGTGAGGTGCTTGGCCGGCTGGTCGAGGCGGGAATTCAGGTTGGGGATGGCGTGCTCGAGCGGGATGTAGAGCAGTGGCAGCAAGACGAGCTGCCCCACCAGGCCGACCACCGGGCCGAGCAGCAGGTCGCTCCAGCGCACCTCGAGACGCATGTCCCGGCGCAGGTGACGCGTGCCCCGGGTCCGGCTGGTGAACACGACGGCGCCGATGAACCCGGCCCACAGCCCGAGCAGCCCCGACACCACCACCCAGGCGGGCGGCACGGCCTCCGCCGCCAGCTTGGCGACGTCCCCGCTGTGCCCGTTGGCCGCCGCCACCACGAGCAGCACCACCGTGCTCGCCACCTGACCGGCCAGGAATCCGAACACGGCGTAGAGGAACCAGGTGGACCCCTCGCGCGGCGTGCGAGGTGGATCGTCGTCGGTGGCGAGCGCCGCGGCGCGCCGGGGCGATTCGACGCCGGGCCACGCCGCCGCACCGGGGGCCGGCCACGGGGCCGGGCCGGGGGTGGGCCACGCACCCGCCCCGCCACCGGAGGGGGCCGGGTACCCCGGCCATCCTGGCGGCGGCGCCAGGGGCGGTGGGGGCGGGGGTGCCACCGACGGGGTTGGTGGAGAAACGGGGGGTGATCCGGGGGGCGGAGCAGGTTCCCGACCTGGTGAGGGCGGTGCGTCGCCATCGGGCGGCATCGACGCGACGTCCTGCGGCTGCTCCTCGTGGGAGCCGGGCACGCCATGCGTCATCACGCGAAGGTTAGTGACCACCCGTAACGACGCGGGGACGCCCTGTGCGTGCATGGGACGGGGCACGGGCGCGTACCATGGAGCAATGAGCCCCTCGCTTCCCGACCGTCGTTCGGGACGTCCCACCCCTGGTGGGGCCGGTGGCCCCGCGCCCGGTGGTGCCGGCGGTCAGGCGACGCCGGGACCCGACCAGAGCTGGAAGTGGGTGTTCGTCCTCCTCGCCGTGGCGGTGATCGCGGTGCTCATCATCCCGCCGCTCCTGTCGAAGCCGGCGGTGAAGCAGATCAACTACAAGGACTACATCCAGAAGTACGTCGAGGTCCACCTGGTCAAGTCGGCGTCGATCAACAACAACACCGGGGTCATCACCGGCGAGCTCAAGGCCGGCAACCAGAAGTACACGGTCAACGGCCCCGACCCCTCGCTCGACACCGACGTGGCCACGATGCGCAGGGACATCAGCAGTGTCACCTTCAACACCCCCACCGAGAGCACGCTGGGGCAGTGGCTGCCGACGATCCTCATCCTGGTGGCGTTCGTGGCCATCTTCTTCTGGATCAGCCGCCGGGCGCAGGGCCAGATGAGCGGGATCATGTCGATCGGCAGGTCGCGGGCGCGCCTGTACACGACCGAGCGGCCCCGCACCACCTTCGCCGACGTGGCCGGCTACCAGGGCGTGAAGATCGAGATCAGCGAGGTGGTCGACTTCTTGAAGTCCCCCCACCGCTTCCGGGACATCGGCGCCAAGATCCCCAAGGGCATCCTGCTCGTCGGGCCCCCCGGAACGGGCAAGACGCTGCTGGCCCGGGCCGTGGCGGGCGAGGCGGGCGTGCCCTTCTTGTCGGTGAGCGGCTCGGACTTCATGGAGATGTTCGTGGGCGTGGGGGCGAGCCGCGTGCGCGACCTGTTCCAGACGGCGCGCAAGCAGGCACCGGCCATCATCTTCGTGGACGAGATCGACTCCATCGGGCGCAAGCGCGGTGCGGGTCTCGGCGGCGGCCACGACGAGCGTGAGCAGACCCTCAACCAGATGCTGTCGGAGATGGACGGGTTCGACCCGGCCGAGGGCGTCGTCATCATGGCGGCCACCAACCGGCCCGACATCCTCGACCCGGCCCTGCTTCGCCCCGGGCGATTCGACCGCCAGATCGTGGTGCCGCTCCCCGACCTCGAGGAGCGCCTCCCCATCCTGAAGGTCCACTGCAAGGACAAGCGCATCGGGCCCGACGTGGATCTCGAGATCGTGGCCCGGGGCAGCCCCGGCATGAGCGGTGCCGATCTGGCCAACCTGGTCAACGAAGCCGCCCTGCACGCCGTGCGGCGGGGCTCGCACCAGGTGGACATGGAGGACTTCGAGGCGGCGCGCGACCGCGTCCTCATGGGGCAGCGCCGAGAGAGCCTCGTGCTGTCGGAACCCGAAAAGGAGCGCGTCGCCTTCCACGAGGGCGGCCACGCCGTGCTGGCCTACGTCCTCACCCACGCCGACCCGGTCCACAAGGTGACCATCCTTCCCACCGGTCTGGCCTTGGGCGTGACCCAGCAGCTGCCCATTGAGGAGCGCCACATCTATCCGCGCGAGGTCATCGAGGACTCGCTGGCGGTCCGCATGGGCGGGCGCGCCGCCGAGCTCCTCGTGTACGGCGACCTGTCCACGGGCGCCAGCAACGACCTCGTGGGCAACACCGAGCTGGCCCGCAAGATGGTGCGCGAGTGGGGCATGAGCGAGGAGCTCGGGCCCATGGCGTGGGGGTCGCAGGGCATGGTCTTCCTCGGGGAGGACCTGCTGCATTCGCGTGACTACTCCGAGGACACCGCCCGGGTGGTGGACGCCGAGATCGCCCGCATCCTTCGCCAGCAGGAAGAGCGCGCCATCGAGTTGCTGAGCCGACACCGCGGCGGGCTCGACGCCGTGGCGCGTTCGCTGCTCGAGCGCGAGACGCTCGACGGCAGCGAGGTGGGCAAGCTCGTCGACACGGCCTACGGACGGCCCGTGCACGACGACGCCACCCAGGCCATGCGCCACTTCACCTCCTCCACCAACGGCGCCAAGCTGACGGTGGAGGATGCCGCCGGCAACGGGTCCGAAGAGGCCACGCCCGACGCCAAGGACGAGGCTCCCACCGCACCCACGGCTCCCACCGCACCCGCCAGTCCCGCCGGCGGGGCCTCGAAGCCCGACTGATCCTGTCCCCGCCGCCCCGTCCGGGGCGCAGCGCTAGGGAGCGGACAGGGCGGGCACCACCACAGCCCCGGGCGCGCCGACGGGGACGCCGTCGAGCTCGACGGCGACCGGCTGCTGCGCCTCGACCTCGAACGGCGCTGTGCCGTAGGGGGCGCCGAGACCGGGGCCGATGAACAGCGGGGTGCCCGGCCTCACCAGCCAGGTGGACCGGCCCGCAAAGGCGGTGCCCTTCGGCGTGAGCACCCGGACCTCGGTGGGACGCGTGCCCATGTCGACCACACCGAGCGACCATGCGCCGGTCCCGGGGGGGACCACGGACGAGACGAGCCACCGCCGCAGGCCTCCGGGCAGGCCGGGGGCGTCGCCTTCGAGCGGTGCCGGTGCTGCGGGCGGGCCCGTCACCTGGCGGCTCACCACCACGTCGGCCCCCCGGCTGGTGAAGGAGACGGCGTAGGGGACGTCGCTCGGGATGCGGGTCTCGTTCTCGGCCACGAGCGTGGACACCGACTGCGACGGCACGGTCAGGGTGAAGGGCTCGGCTGCCGCCCCCTGGGGCAGACCGAGCGCCACCGACACCACCGCCGGCTGGGCGGAGGGATTGAACACGTGGAATGCCACGGTTCCCCCCGTCACATCGGTGTTCTGAGCGAAGACCCAGGTGGCGGCGGGGGTCGGTGTGCCGAGCGTCAACGACAGGCCGCCGGCGCCGGGTGTCCCCACCGACTCCACCTCGCTGGCCACCACCGAGCCCGCCAGCGTGGACACCTCGGTGGCGATGACGGCGTCCTGGGGTGCGTGGTCCCCCACGTTCTCGGTCACGAGCGATCCGGGCGCGACACCGATGCCCTGGTAGGCGGCGGGTTCCAGGACACCCGCCCCGGGGACCACGAGCGACACGTCGACGGTGGCGTCGGTGGCGCCCGGGTTGAACAGCGACAGGGTGAGACCACCGCCCTGGGAGGTGGCGCCGTGGGCGAAGTACCAGTCCGGCGACGTGGTGGACGCGCACGGGGCCATCGACCACCCGAGGGGGCTGGACACGCCCTCGGCCACGGCCACGCCGCCGCCGTCCACCACCACCGCGGCGGCCACCCCTGTGCTCCCCCCGAGCGCCGTGGCAGGCACCGTCACCTCGGCATAGGCGGGGACCCGGAGGGCGGTGGTGTGGGCTCCGGCCCACGGGGCGGGCGGGGCGCCCTGCCCTGTCTGGGCGGGGACGGCGGTGACGGTGGCGGTGGCGGGGCGACCCGAGGCGTTGGTGACGGCGATGGTGGCCGGCGCCCCACCCTGCGCCCCCGTCCCGCCGGCGCAGTACCAGGCCGAGGACTCGGTGCCCGCCCTCGGGGCGCTGTGCAGATCGGCCAGGGCGTCGGGAGGACGCACCGTGGCGGGAGCGCCCCGGCCCACCAGCCGGTCGGCCACCCCGGTGCCCACCAGCGCCGCAGCCAGGACGGCGATCAGCGCCGCCCGCCGGAACGAAGCGCTCACGGTGCGGCCCGCCTCACCGCTGGTCCCCGGCGACCGACGCGGCGGGGCGCGGTGACGGGGCCGGCGTCACACCGTCGGCCGGCGCCCCGGTGCTCACGGCGTCGGCTGACGACGCGTCGTCGCCCGGGGCCCGGCCCCGGAGACGTCGGCGGCTCACCCGGCGCAGCGGCGTCCACCACCAGTCGAGCCACCGGCGCCGGCCGGCCAGCGCGGCGGCGGCCACCACCCAGGCCAGCGTCTCCAGCGCCACCTCCACCCCGTGCCCCCACGACCCGGCGAACCCGACCGTGACCGTGCCCGGGGTGGTCACGGGGAAGGTGGCGGCGTAGCCGAAGGCGGTGGTGGCCCGCTCGGTGCGGCCCCCCGGCACACGGAGACGCCAGTCGGCGGCGGGCGCCACGGCGGCGAGCACCGTCCCCTTCTTCACCCGGCCCGTGGCACTCGTCACGCCGGGGGCGCCACGGAGCACCGGCTCCCACCCCCGCAGCTCGGAGGGGACGCCGGTGAGCGCGTCGGCGGCTGACGGTGCCGACGCTGCGCCGGTGGCACCGCGCTGTGCCCGCAGGGGGAGCGCCTCGTCGTCGCGGAACACGTAGAAGCCGCTCTGCGAGATCACCTCCCGCAGGTCGAGCTGCGCCGCCAGGGCGGGCACGACGTCCCCCGGAGGCTGATCGGCGGGCGGGGTCTGCAGGCCGGGGATGGAGGGGCCGAGGGTGTCCACCACCACCACGTAGCGCACGGCATACGGCGCCAGCAGGCGCCCCAGCCGCACCGTGGCGCCCCGTCGGGCGAGCCCCACGTCGGTGCCGATGGTGGCGGCCTGGCCCTCCGACGACCCCGGCCACAGGGCGGTGACGTCGGGCAATCCGTTCTCGCTCAGGGAGAAGGCGAGGCCGCGCGACAGCTCCCACCCGTTGCCGGGCAGGACGCGGGGGTCCCCCAGCCACAGGACGCGGAAGTTCCCCTGGGTGGGGTGGGCGTCCATCCACGAGGTGGCCTCGGCGTACCCCGTCGACACGAGGTCCCAACGCCCGTTGGCGCTGGCGGCCAGGACGGGCAGGATGCCCACGGCCGCCGCCGCCGCGGCCGCCACGGCGGCGGCCTGGCGCCACCCGAAGCGGTACCCGGGGAGGTCGCGCTGGAAGGCCGCCACCCCCATCCCCACGGCCAAGGCGATGCCCACCGCCGCCGGTGCCAGCATGACCTGGGGGGACAGCGCCACCGGCCCGAGCCAGCCCCGCCCCGAGAACCAGGCGAGCACCCAGGCCACCACCGCCACCGACCATGCCCGCCCGGCCCAGGCCAGCCGGAAGCGGGCCCCGATCACGAGGGGCAGGGCGGCGGCGGCGAGGAAGGCCCACGCCAGAGCGGCGTCTCCGATGGGGCCGGCCGCCAGGCGCAGCAGCGCACCCCACGACGCCCCGTCGGAGGTGGAAACGGGGACGCCGGCGAGGGTCTGCCAGCGGGCGGGACCACCGAGCACCGCCAGGGACCACGGCGCCAGGAGGACGACGGCCACCACGGTGGCGCCCGCCGCGGTGGCAATCACGCGCCCCGCGGCGCGCAGCCCTGCCCGCCCCGCCACCACCACGTTGCCGATGGCGAGACCGGCGGCCACCGCCAGCGTCACGAGCGCAGCCGAGGGGGCGACCGACGTCACCAGGGCGTCGAGGAGTCCGAGCGCCAGGCTCCATCCGAACAGCGACGAACGCCACCGCCGACCCGGCGGCCCCGGCGTCGGCGCGTCCGCGTCCGGCTCCTGCGCCCCGTTCGAGCCGGCGCCGGCCACGGCGTCGTGCGGCGCCACCCCCGAGGCCTGGCCGAGCAGGTGCAGGATCCAGGGACAGGCGGCGTACACGGCGAGGGCGTCCCACCGGGCACTCGCCAGCGCGTCGTAGGGAACGGGCACGGCCATGTAGATCACGGTGGAGGTGACCCGCGCCCACGTCGTGCCAAGCGGCCTCGTGAGGCGGGCCATGCCGAGCGCCCCGACCGGGATGCAGCCGAGGACGACGATCTTCTGGAGCAGCCCCACGCCCCCGAACAGCACCATGCCGGCCACACCGAGGATGCCGGTGGCCGGTGTGGTGGGATCGGTGGTGCCCACGCCGGTGGGCTGCCACCCCGACACGAAATGGTGCACGAGTGCGGCCCACGACGGGAAGGGCAGCAGCTGGCCCACGAACGGGAAGCCCGACCCGATCAGCTGCCGGGTGCCGAACACCACCACCAGCCAGGCGACGAGGAGCACGACCCAGCGCGTCGAGGTGCGGGGGCCCTCCGACGTCCGGCGGCGCTGGGCGCGCGCCTCGACGGCGTCGGCGGAGGCGCCGACGTCGTCGTCCTCGTCGTCGAACCCGCCGAGGTTTGCCGCCTCGAGCCCGTGCGTCACGGCCCGTCGCACGTACGCGTTCACGCGGGCGCTGCCCCGCAACTGCAGGCGTCGCACCGTGGCGTCGTCCAGACGGCGATGGGCGCGCACGACCGAGCGCGCGGCGCGGAGGTTGCGGCGCTTGCCCAGGTTCCACCGCCATGCGTGGGCCAGTGCCGCGGCGCGGTCACGGTGCCCGGCCACCAACGCGATCGTGGCCTCGGCCAGAGCCAGCAGCGCCACCTGAGGGAGCACCCGTATGCGGTGCAGCGGGCCGTACGCCTTGAGCGTGGCCCGCAGCTCGTGACGGCGTTGCAGCGCCTGCAACGTGACCGGCGACACGCGCCGGTGCGCTCCTCTGTTCGCCGATCGCCATCGTCGGGCCGCCACCCCCGGCCCCCGCCCGGACCCGACCGGTCCCCCGGCGGCGGCGGTGGTGGTGGTGGCGCCATCCCCGACTGCTGTCGCATCCGACACAGCGACCACATCTCCATCACCGACCACACCGCCCTGCCCGTCGGGGGCGGCCACGTCGCTCGGCATCCCCTGGCGCACGTCGTCGGGGAGCCGGCGGCGACCGCTGGCCAGCATCTCGAGGTGACGCACGCGCGCCCCGGGGGCGACCACCACACGTGCCCCGAGCACCTGGGCCCGCCAGCACAGGTCGAGGTCCTCCCCCATGGCGAAGATCTCGGGGTCGAAGCCTTCGAGCTCGGCGAACAGGTCGGCCCGCACCAAGGTGCATCCCCCCGGGGCGAGGAAGACGTCGCGCACCGCGTCGTGCTGGCCGTGGTCGATCTCTCCGGGCTCGACGCGGTCCACCACGGCGCCGCCCTTGTCCACCGCCATCCCCACGTGCAGCAGCCGACCGGGGTCGTCCCAGGTCACGAGCTTGGGTGCCACCACACCGGCATTGGAGCGGAAGGACTCCTCCACCATGATGTGCAGGGCGTCGGGATCCGGTGCCACGTCGTCGTGGCAGAACAGCAGCATCGAGGCGCCCTCCACCATGGAGAGCACCTCGTTGGCGCTGGCGCCGAAGCCCCGGTTGACGGGCAGCCGACGGACATACGCCCCGGGCAGCACGGCCCCGACCCGGGGCGTCGGGTCGACCTCGCTGGCCGCGTCGAGCACCAGCACCGACAGCTCCGGATAGTCCTGTGCGGCGAAGGCCCGGAGGGTCTCTTCGAACCACTCCCCGGGATCGCACGTGACGATGACGGCGACAACCGGTGGAGCGAGGGTCTCCATCAGGCCCACGAGGCTACCCGTCTCCCCCGGTCGGGCCCCAGCCCGGGCACGGTGCGGATCCCGGGTCGGCGCCCCGTCGCCCCCTCCGTGTGGCGGGCCAGGGGCGGGCCCCGCGCCGGCTCGCGGGTCCCGATGCTTGCAATTGTTAGCATCAACCCGTACAATAGTTAGCAGGATCGAGGAGTCACCCACAGGAAGGACGCAACGATGCCGGAACTGAGAGACATCACAGAAGAGATCACGAGGACCGCCCGCGATGCCGCCTACGTGGTCGTCGGCCTGGGCGTTCTCGGCTACCAGCGTGCGCAGGTGCGCCGCCAGGAGCTCCAGAAGCGCCTGGTCGAGCCGAGGACCCAGTTCGAGGGGCGCCTGGTCGACGTACGCGGGGAGCTGACCCGTCGGGCCAAGGACGTCGACGACGCCGTCGAGCAGGTCATCGGACGGATCGAGGCGACGCTCGTCCCCATCGAGGAGCGGCTGCCGGTGACGGCGCGTGATCTGGTCAAGCAGGCGCACGTCCAGGCACGCGAGGCACGCCAGCAGCTGCGCAAGCTGATCTCGACCGCCGCCTGAGCCACACCGGTCGTCCCCCGACGACCTCGCAGCAACCGTCGTCCCCCCCCGACGACCCCGAGCGCCCTGCCGAGCAGGGCGCTCGGCGCGTCCGGGCCCGGGCGGCGATCAGGCCGAGCGTTCCTCGGCGAACCGCAGCACGTCGCGCAGGGTGGCATCCAGGTCGACCACCGGCTCCCACCCCGTCGCCGCCTGCAGCTTGCCCGGGTCCCCCCGAACCACGGGGACGTCCACCGGCCGGGCCAGGGCCGGATCGGGCTCGAGGAGCAGCTCGGTTCCCGCCAGGTGCTGCATGCGGGCGGCCACCTCCTCGATGGCGATGTCGCGGCCCGTGCACACGTTGTAGACGTCGCCGGCCACACCCCTGGCGGCCAGGAGCCGGTAGGCACGCACGACGTCGCGCACGTCGGTGAGGTCGCGTCGGGCCGACAGGTTGCCGACGAGGATGCCGGCCGCACCGGAGCGACGCGCCGCCACGATCCGCTCCGCCAGCGCTGCCACCACGAAGTTCGCCGACTGGCCCGGTCCGACGTGGTTGAAGGGACGGACCCGCACCACGGCCAGACCGTGGGCCAGGAACGCCTGCACGCCCAGGAACTCCGCCGCCACCTTCGAGGCGGCATAGGGCGTCACCGGCGCCAGGGGCGCGTCCTCGGTGACCGGAAGACGCGACTGGGGAACGGCGCCGTAGACCTCGGCCGAGCTGACGAGCAGCACGCGCGGCGGCCGCGGGGAGGACCGTGCCGCCTCGAGGATGCTGAGCGTCCCCCCCGCGTTCACCCGCAGGACGTCGGCGGGATCGGTCCACGAGCGCCCCACGTGGGTGAGCGCCGCCAGGTGGTAGACGACGTCGGGCTCGGCGTCGGCCAGGGCATGGCGCACCGAGGCCCCGTCGGTGACGTCGACCTCGTGGTCGATGGCCACGACCTCGTCCCCGCTCTCGGCCAGGTGGGCGGTGAGCCACGAGCCCACGAACCCCTTGGCTCCGGTGACGAGGGCACGCACCGGGCGAACCTTACCGGGCACCCGTGCGCCGGCCCTCGGCGCTGCCCCGTCGTGCCGACGCCGCCCACCGGTAGGCGGCGACGTGCCCCGCCGCGCTCGCCGCCCAGGTGTGCCGGGCCGCCACCTCGAGCCCGGCCCGGCGGCGCTCCTCGACCCGGGGGCCGCCGACCAGGACCGTGCGCAGCGCACCGGCCAGCTCGTCCACCGAGCCCGGCGCCACCAGGACGGCCGCACCGTCGGACAGCTCCGCCATGGTCGTGCCCGCCGTGGTGACGAGCGGGCTCCCGCACGCCAGTGCCTCGAGGGCGGGGAGCCCGAACCCCTCCTCCATGGCGGCGTAGGACGTCACCGCCGCCCGGCGCAGCAGGGCGGGGACGGCGTCGTCGGGGACATATCCCGTGCGCAGCACCCGGGCGCCGGCCCGTGCCCGCGTGACGGCCGCCGCCACGGCGTCGGCACCCCACCCCGGCCGGCCCGCCAGCACGAGCGAAAGGTGGGGCATCTCGCCGGCGACGCGGTCGAAGGCTTCGACGAGCTCGGGCACCGCCTTTCGGGGCTCGAGGGTTCCCACGAACAAGACGAACGGTGGGCGCACCCCCAACCGTCGCAGCAGCTCGTCGTCGGACGCAACGGCGGGGGCGGAGGGGGTGGGAGCGAAGCGGGTGTGGTCCACGCCGTGGGGGACGACGAAGACGCGACCGGTGGGGCTGCACAGCTGCTCGAAGCGCGCCGCGCTGTGACGGCTGACGCACACCACTGCGGCGGCGCGCCGGGCCGCCACGCGGATGGCGCGTCCGAGCACCACCACCTTGGCGCGCTCGTGCCACTCGGGGTGCTCGAGGAACGTGAGGTCGTGCACGGTCACGACCGAGGGGACCCGGGCACGCTCGGGCATGGTGTAGTGCGGCCCGTGGTGCACGGCCACCCCCGCCCCGGCGAGCAGGCGGGGCAGGCGCGCCTGCTCCCACGCCAGCCGCAGCGGCCTCGGGCCAGGGGCGAGGGCGCGCACCGACGCGTCGGTGGCCGACGCCAGGGCGCGCCACCGTGGCGCGTCGTGGCGCCGGCTCCACAGCGTCAATGCGACGTCGCGGCGGGCCAGCAACGCCTCGGACAGGTCGATGGTGTACCGGCCGGCACCCACCGGTTGGGCGGGGACGGCGGTGACGTCGAGCGACACGTGCAGCGGAGGCCCGTGCGCCGCTTCGTCGGCGCCGTCCGCTTCGTCGGCGCCGTCGGCGGGCTCCGGTGCGTCGCCGTCGCTCACGACAGGGACCGCCACAGCGCCACCACCGCCGCCGCTGTCGAGCGCCACGTGAGCGAGGCCGCACGCGCCGCCCCGGCGGCCCGGAGCCGGGCGCGGGTGTCCTCGTCGACGGCTGCCGCCACGATCCCGGCGGCGATGGCGTCGACGTCGGTGGGATCGACCTCGAGCGCCGCCCCGCCCGTGCTCGGCACGGGGCTCGCCACCACGGGAGCACCCTCGCGCATGGCCTCGACGGGGGGAAGACCGAAGCCCTCCTCGAGCGGCACGTACACGAGGAGCCGCGTCCGGCGGTAGAGGGCGGCCAGCGTGGCGCCGTCCACGGGACCGGCCAGCACCACCCCGGGACGCGGCGCCACGGTGTCACCCCAGCCGCTCGGTCCCACCACCACCAAGGCGCACGACGGCGCCAATGCGGACCGGGCCTTGTCGTAGGCGTCGAACAACCGGGGAAGGTTCTTGCGCGGCTCGAGCGTCCCCACCGCCAAGACGAACTCGCCGGCCACCCCCAGGCGGGCGAGCACGGCGCCGGCTGCGGCGTCGTCGGGATCGGGGAGATGGTCGCAACCGAGCGGCACCACCGACACCGCATCGGGCGCCGCACCGGCCGCCACGAGCTCGGCCGCCACGACGTCGGCGGGGACGACGAAGTGCGAGGCCTTGCGAAGGGCGCGAACGAGGGCCGCCTCGTGCCAGCGCCGGCCGCGGGTCGGATAGGCGTCCGGATGGTGTCGCCAGGCCATGTCGTGCACGGTGGCCACGAGCGGCACCCGGCCCGTGGGGGGAACGGCCAGCGACAGGGTGTGCACCACGCCGAACCCACCCGGAACCCCGAGCACCCCTCGGTCCCAGGCCCGGGTGAGCACGGGGGCGGGCAGGCGCGACGTGAGGACCGGGTACCCGGTGGCGGCCAGGGGGTCGGGTACAGACCGGGCCCGGCTGGCGTAGAGGGTGACGGAGGGGGCCTCGCCCCGGGCCAGGGTCGCCAGCCCGCGCAGGAGCCCGAGCCCGGCCGTGCCGATGCCCCCCGGCACGGCCCGTCGGAGCTGCTCGGCCACGACCAGCACGCCCCCGCCCGACTCTGCGCCGTCCCCCGCACGTCCAGTGCCGACCACGGCGTGGCGACTCACCGACGCCCGCCGGCGGCGTCGGCGTAGAGCCGGGCCAGTCCGGCGCCACAGGCCTCCCACGTGAACTGCGCGGCGCGGCAGCGGCCGTCGGCCACCAGCCGGGCGCGCAGGTGCTCGTCGTCGAGCACCCGCTCCAACGCCCCGGCCAGGGCGTCGGTGTCGCCGGGTGCGACGAGCAGCGCCGCCTCCCCCACCACCTCGGGGACGGCGCCGGCCGCCGTCGCCACCACGGGAACACCGGCCGCCATGGCCTCGACGGGGGGAAAGCCGAAGCCTTCGTACAACGACGGGAACGCCAGTGCCACCGCGCCCGCCAGCCACCGCGCCAGGTCGTCGTCGGGGACGTAGCCGAGCTGCACGACGCGCCCGGCCACTGGGCAGTCCTCGAGGACGCGGTGGAACGCGTCGGCGCCCCAGCCGTCGGCGCCGGCGATCACGAGCGCCACGTCGGGGCGCGTGGCTGCGACGGCGGCAAAGGCGCGCACGAGGCCGGGGTAGTCCTTGCGCGGCTCCACCGTCCCCACCGCCAGCAGGTAACGGCGCGTTCCCGGCGGGAGCCCCGGCGGCGGATCGTTCCCGGCCGCGGTCGGCGCGCCGGCCGCGCTGGGCGCGCTGTGCACGCCGTGGTGCACGGCCCGCACGCGCCCGGGGTCGACGCCGAGCTCGGCCACCACCTCGTCCGCCACGAACTGCGACGGGGTGTGCACCCACGCGCCGCCGTCGACGGCACGGCGCACGAGCCGGGGGAAGCCGAGCGTGGACGGGTCCGACAGCTGCGGATAGCGCACGCTCGTGAGGTCGTGCACCGTCACCACCCGGGCGGCGCGGCGACACGGGGGGACGACGAAGTTGATGCCGTGCACGACGTCGACCGGTCCGATGAACCACTCCAGCGCTGGTCCGGGCAGATGGGCCCACGCCAGGTGCAGCGGCCGGGCCGGCATGGGCCGCTGGTGCACGCGCACGCCCCCGGGGACCTCGGGGGGCAGTTGCCCGCGCCGGCGCCAGGTGACGGCGAAGGCCTCCATCTCCAGCTCCGCCCTGGCACCGAGGGCGCCCAAGGCGTCGTGGCAGAACCGACCCACACCGGTGCGCGTGCCCAGCAACGGGGTGGCGTCGACGGCCACCCGCAGACGATCGCCTGGTGGCGCTGCATGGGGCCGCACCGATCGAGCCTTGCACACGGGCGCCGGGCCCAGGCGCACGGACCGTTAGCCTGGCGCCGTGATCACCGCCGTGGCCGGAGGAGTGGGCGCAGCCCGGCTGTTGCGCGGCCTCGTCCAGGTGGTGGCGCCGGACGAGGTCACCGCGGTGGTGAACACCGGTGACGACACCGTGCTGCACGGCCTGCACATCAGCCCCGATCTGGACACCGTCAGCTACACCCTGGCGGGCCGCAACGACGACGAGCGGGGCTGGGGCCTGGCCGGCGAGACGTGGACCGTCATGGAGCAGCTCGAGCGCCTCGGCGGCGAGGCGTGGTTCCGGCTGGGCGACCGCGACCTCGCCACCCACCTCTACCGCACGCAGCGCCTGTCCGATGGTGCCTCACTGTCGCAGGTGACAGCGGAGCTGACCACCGCCATGGGCGTGGCGGTGCGCCTGCTGCCCATGTCCGACGATCCCGTGCGCACCCGCTTGACGCTGCGCGACGGTCCCGAGATCGCCTTCCAGGAGTACTTCGTCCGTCACCGCCACAGCGTGGCGGTGACGGCGGTGCGCTTCGAGGGCGCCGCCCGTGCCACCCCGGCACCGGGGGTGCTCGACGCCCTGGCCGAGGCCGAGACGGTGGTGGTGTGCCCGTCGAACCCCGTGGTGTCGGTGGGACCCGTGCTGGCCGTGCCCGGGATCGCCGACGCCCTGGCCGAGCGGCGGCCCGACGTGGTGGCGGTGTCGCCCATCGTCGCCGGCGCCGCGCTCAAGGGCCCCGCCGACCGCCTGCTCACCGAGCTGGGGCACGAGTCGACGGTGGTGGGCGTGGCCCGCCTGTACGCGGACGTCGTCGGCACGCTCGTGATCGACGAGGCCGATGCGCCGCTCGCCGCGCAGGTGGAGGCGTGCGGCGTGCGCTGCGTGATCGCCCCCACCGTCATGCACACCCCGCGCCATGCCGCTGTCCTGGCCGCGCTGCTGGTGGAACCGCGGGCAGGGACCGCGGCGCGGCGAGCCGGGGCGTGACCTCCCGCGGTAGCGACGCACCTGGTGCGGTGACGGTGCTCCCCGTGACCGGCATCGGGGAGGTGCGGCGAGGCGACGATGTGGCCACGCTCATCGCCGAGCGTGTGGCGCTGCTCGACGGCGACGTGGTGGTGGTGACGCAGAAGATCGTGTCCAAGTCCGAAGGGCAGATGGTGCCCGTCGACGCCGACGACCCCGCTGACCGGATGCGCGTGGTGGAGGCGGAATCGGTCCGCGTCCTGCGGCGCCGAGGGGACCTCGTCATCTCCGAGACACGCCACGGCTTCGTGTGCGCCAACGCCGGCGTGGACCTGTCCAACGTCGAGCGGGGATGGGCGGCGCTGTTGCCCGAGGACTCCGACCGTTCCGCCCGCCGCATCCGCGACGGCCTCCGGGCCGCCACGGGCAGGCAGGTGGCCGTGATCGTGTCCGACACCTTCGGCCGGCCCTGGCGCAAAGGCGTGGTGGACGTGGCCATCGGCTGCGCCGGCATCGCCGCCGTCGTCGATCTCCGGGGGACCGCTGACGCCAACGGGCGAGATCTGGTGGCCACCGAGGTGTGCGTGGCCGACGAGATCGCCTCCGCCGCCGAGCTCGTCATGGGCAAGGCGGCGTCGGTCCCCGTGGCGGTGGTGCGCGGCGTGGACCACTCCTGGCTGCGCCGGGGTTCGGTGGCCGACGAGATCCTGCGGCCGCCAGCCGAGGACCTGTTCCGCTGAGCCTCAGAGCCCGGTGCGCTCCTCGAGGGCGTCGGGATAGCGGGCGCCGAGAATCGTGAGCGACGACGCAACGCGGTCGATGGCGCCGATGTCGCGTCCTTCTCCTGCGCCACCGAACGGAGCAGCTCGATGACGACTTGGTTGGCGCGGCGCGCTTCGGGCGTGAAACGGGGAACCACGTTGCGGAAGTCCGACGCGTCGAAGGTCGTGGCGTCGTCGATCCTCCCGGTCAGAAACCCCTTGCCCAGCGGGCTGAAGGGGACGAACCCGATGCCGAGCTCCCCGAGCGTGGGGAGCAGCTCCTCCTCGGGCTGGCGCCACCACAGCGAGTACTTGCTCTGGACGGCGGTCACCGGCAGCACGGCGTGGGCGCGGCGGATGGTGCGCACCCCCGCCTCCGACATCCCGAAGTGCCGCACCTTCCCCTCGTCGACGAGGTCCTTCACGGCCCCGGCGACGTCTTCGATGGGCACGTCGGGGTCCACCCGGTGTTGGTAGAACAGGTCGATCGCCTCGACCCGCAGCCGCGCCAGGGAACCCTCTGCACTCTGCTTGATCGCTGCCGGGCGGCTGCTCACGACCTGCTTCCCCGTCGTCGCCGAGGGACATGCCGAACTTGGTGGCGATCACCACCTGCCCGCGCACGGGCTCGAGCGCCTCACCCGCGAGCTCCTCGTTGGTGAACTGCCCGTAGATCTGGGGGGTGTCGAAGAACGTCACACCGCGCTCGACGGCGCCGCGCAGAAGTGCCGTCATCTCCGCTCTGTCCGGGGCCGGCCCCAGACGTAGCTCATGCCCTTGCACCCGAGCCCGAGGGCCGAGACCGTCAGCCCGCTCGCTCCGAGGGTTCGCTTCTGCATCTGTGCTCCGCTCGATCGGCCCGCGCCGATGGGCGACGGACGGTGAGCCGCAGACGGTGGACGATCAGGGTCGGATCAGCACCTTGAGCGACTGGCGCTGCAGCATCTGGCGGTAGCCGTCGGGCACGTCGTCAAGGGAGACGGTGCGGTCGAACACGAGACCCGGCTCGATGGTGCCCTCGAGCACCTCGGGGAGGAGCTCCTCGATGTAGGCGCGGGCCGGCGCTACACCACCGGTGAGCGTGATGTTGCGGAAGAACACGTCGAAGTCCATGGGGACCTCGGCGTACTGCGGGGCGCCGACGCGGCTGACCACGCCGCCGTTGCGCACGACGGCCAGGGCGCTCACAACCGCGTCGAGCAGGCCGACACATTCGAGCACGCAGTGGGTGCCGTCGCCGCCGGTCAGCTCCCGGACCCGCTCGACCCCTTCCTCGCCGCGCTCGGGCACCACGTCGGTCGCCCCGAACCTGCGGCCGAGCGCGGTGCGGGACTGGTGGCGGCCCATGAGGATGATGCGCTCAGCGCCGAGTCGGCGCGCCGCCAGCACCGCCGACAGCCCCACGGCGCCGTCGCCGATCACCGTCACCGTGGTCGCCGGGCCCACGCCGGCCGTGACCGCGCAGTGGTGGCCGGTGGGGAACACGTCCGACAGCGTGAGCAGCGACGCCAGCAGCGCCGGGTCGTCCCCGCCGGGCAGCTTCACCAGGGTCCCCTGCGCCTCGGGCACCCGCACCGCCTCCCCCTGCCCGCCGTCGACCCCGTCACGTCCCCACATGCCGCCGTGGCGGCACGAGGTCTGGAGCCCTTCGCGGCAGAAGTCGCAGGTGTTGTCGGCCCACACGAAGGGTGCCACCACCAGGTCGCCGCGCCGCAGGCCCGAGACCTCGGCGCCGACGTCCTCGACGGTCCCGAGGAACTCGTGCCCGATGCGGTCGGGCGCCCCCGACGCCGGCCTCGACCGGTAGGGCCACAGGTCGCTGCCGCAGATGCAGGCCCGCACCACCCTGACCACGGCGTCGGTCGGTTGGCGCAGGACGGGGTCGGGGACGTTCTCGACCCGGACGTCGCCGGCACCGTAGATGAGCGTCGCACGCATGGGACTTCCTTCCGTGGTGTCCTCGGTGGCCGCCCTGTCAGGAGGGGAGGCCTTGGCGCCGCACGTGGGCGAGCACGGCGTCGACGCCGTCGCCGAGCGAGGTCCACGGATGCCACCCCAGGTGGATGCCGGCCCGTTCGGGGTCGAGGGCGTTTCGACGCAGCTCTCCGGTCCGGGCGGGGGCGTGCACCGGCGGGACCCCGACTCCGGCGCGCTCACCCATGACACGGGCGAGCTCGTTGACCGACACCTCGGAGCCGGTGCCGACGTTCAGCACCACCCCCCCGCCGCGCGTGGCGGCCCGGACGAAGGCGTCCACGACGTCGTCGACGTAGACGAAGTCGCGCGTCTGCTCGCCGTCACCGAACACGGTGACCTGCTCGCCCGCCAACAGCTTGGAGGCGAAGATGGCCACCACGCCCGCCTCGCCGTGGGGGTCCTGGCGAGGGCCGTACACGTTGGCCAGTGCGAGGGCGCAGAACTCCAGATCGTGGAGCTCGCGGTAGGCCACCAGGTAGTCGATGGCCGACATCTTCGACACGCCGTACGGAGACAGCGGCCGCCTGGGGTGGGATTCCTTGAGCGGCAGCTCGGCGGGGTCCGACTCCC
This sequence comes from Acidimicrobiales bacterium, assembly GCA_049514335.1. GTDB lineage: Bacteria > Actinomycetota > Acidimicrobiia > Acidimicrobiales > UBA8190 > JBEKVE01. Next base: position 20,414 of record JBEKVE010000023.1, on the reverse strand, counting down.
CGTACAGGGTCCCGCCACTGGCGGCGAACACGACCTTGGTGCTGCCCGCGGCGCGCGCCCCCTCGAGGACGCGCAGGGTGCCCAAGATGTTGACATCGGCGTCGAACACCGGCCGCTCCACCGACACGCGCACGTCGGCCTGGGCGGCGAGATGGAACACGACCTCCGGTCGGCGGCGGCCCATGACCTCGACCAGCTCGTCGGACCGGATGTCGAGCTGGTGGAAGGTGAGGCCGCGGGCCGACGACGCACGGGCGTCGGCCAGGTTGGCGAGGGACCCGCTCGACAGGTCGTCGACCACGTCCACGGCGTGGCCCTCGGCCAGGAGACGGTCGACGAGGTTCGACCCGATGAACCCGGCCCCACCGGTCACCATCACCTGCATGGGGCCCTCCTCCGTCCTCGCACCATGCCATCTTGTCCGGTCACGGGGCGGTGCCGGGGACGCGTGCGTCGACCAGCTGGGAGCCGGCGGGCACCGACACGTCGTCCCCCACCACCGTCACCGGCGCCAGGTGGCAGCCCTCGGACACCACGGCCCGGCGCCCGAGGATGGAGCCCTCGACCCGCGCCCCCGCCGCCACGACGGCTCCGGGCAGCAGGACCGATCCCTCCACCAGTGCGCCCGCACCCACCCGGCTCCCGGCGCCGAGCACGCTGGCGTTCACCGACGCGCCCTGCGCCACGGTGGCGCCGTCGCCGACGAGGCTGGGCCCGCGCACCTCCCCCTCCACCACGGGCGTGCCGAGCGTCCAGGCGCCGGGCGACACGCGGGTCGCACCGGGGGCGGGGACGCCGGGCCGCGTCCCGTCGACGAGGTCGGCATTGGCGCGCAGGTAGGCGGCGGGGGTGCCGGTGTCGAGCCAGTAGGCCTCGAAGGCGAGGGCGTACACCGAACCCTCCTCCACCAGAGCGGGGAACGTCTCGCGCTCGACCGAGACGCGGCGCTCGGGCGGGATCCGGTCCACCACGCCGGGCTCGAGCACGTACATGCCGGCGTTGATGAGATTGGTGGGCGCCGTACCGGGCTCGGGCTTCTCCAGGAACTCGATCACCCGCCCCCTGTCGTCGGTGGGCACGACCCCGAAGCGCGACGGGTCCTCCACCGCGGTGAGATGGAGCGTGGCCTGCGCCCCGTGCGAATGGTGGAAGGCCACGAGCGCCGTGACGTCGACGTCGGTGAGCACGTCCCCGTTCACCACCAGGAACGTCTCCCCGATCCCGGCGTGGCGGGCGGCGAACCCGATGGCCCCCCCGGTGTCGAGGGGTTCGGGCTCGACGGCGTACTCCAGGTGCACGCCGGCCGCTTCGGCGTCCGGGTAGGCGCTCGTAAAGGCGTCGGGCCGGTAGCCGAGCGAAAGCACGGCCTCCTCGACCCCGTGCCGGCGCAGGTGGGCGAGCACGCGCTCCAACATCGGGACCTCGGCCACGGGCAGCAGTTGCTTGGGGGTGGTGTAGGTGAGAGGACGCAGCCTGGTCCCCTCGCCACCCAGCAGGACGACCGCCTTCACCGCCTCTGCGTCACGGCTTGGTGGTCGTGGTGGCCGGCTTCGACGTGGTCGTGGCCGGCACCGTGGTCGTGGTCGACGCCTTGGTGGTCGTGGTCGCGGCGGGCGCGGTGGTTGCCGTGGGCGCGGTGGTTGCCGTGGGTGTGGTGGCGGTGGGAGACGTCGTGGTGCTCGACGACGCCTCGTCGTTGAGCAGCGCCACGATCGAGCTGGGCTTGGGGATCGACGACCCCGCAGGCACGAAGGCCACGGTGATGAGCTGCTGGTCGGCCAGCTTGATCTGGCTGGGGTCGGAGAACAGCTGCGGCTCGTTGGCACCCCGGCCGCTGAAGTTGGGCCACATCTTGATCTGGACCTGGCCCTTCTTGCCGGCGTCGCGTGTGCCCGACGGGCACGTCTCGCCGTTGGTGTACGCCTTCTTCTTGGGCAGCTGCACCTTGCTCGACGTGAGCTTCAGGCCCGGATAGTCCTCCACGAACCGGGCCAGGGTGGCGTTGTTCCCGGTGTCACCGGGGGTGGCCGACGTGGGCTGCACCTGGATCACCCCGTCGCCGTCGGTCCGGATGCCCACCTTGGCCACGTTGGTGTTGATGGGCAGGTTGGGCTGGATCGTGCCGCACACGTCAAAGGAGAGCGCCTGGTACCAGTGCGCACCCACGGCCGGAGGCGTGGCGGCAGCCGGGTGCTGGCGCTCGTAGCGGCTGTAGACGATGAGGGCGATTCCCAACAGGCAGATGAAGACCAGGCTGGCGTACCACTTCATGGGCCTCTGCCCGCGGTAAGTCCTGCCCCCGCCGGTCGAGCCGGCGCGCGTGACCCACTTTCCGGTATCTCCCCTGGCCATGGTCGGGCGCTAACCCTAGTCGGCCCACCCCGGGGGTCTGCGCAGGGCCAGAGACGCCTGCCGGGCGCACATGAAGGCCAAGCGCAGGGCGAGGACCAGGGCTACCACCGGGAGCGCCAGGCGCCGCCACCCCGTCGTGGTCCGGGAGGCGAAGCGCAGCACCGACCGGTGATGCGCCAGGAGCATCCGATAGGGGCGCCGGGCGGTGGACACGCCGTGGAGATGTGTCACCACCGCCCCCGGCACGTACGCCACCCCCCAGCCCGCCCGACGGGCCCGCCAGCACAGGTCGGTGTCCTCGGCGTACATGAAGTAGCCCTCGTCGAACCCGTCCAGCTCGGTGAGCGCCCGGCGGCGGGCGAGGAAGCAGGCGCCCGACACCCAGTCGACCTCGGCGGTGCCAGAGGCGTCGAGGTCCGCCATCCGGTACCGGCGCGTGAAGCGGTTGCCCGGGGCCACGCCCACCAGCAGCGCGTGCCCGGCGGCGGCGGCGAACGAGGGGAAGCGCCGCGCCGACGGGTAGCGCGTGCCGTCTGGGTCCTCGATGCGGGGGCCGACGACGGCGAGGGTGGGATCGGCCTCGAGCGCGCCGACCAGCGCGGCGCGGGCCCCGGCGTGCACGGCCACGTCCGAATTCGAGACGAGCACGAGGTCGGTGCCGGCCACCGCGATCCCCCGGTTGGCGCCCGCCCCGTAGCCCAGATTGGCACCGGTCCGCACCACGGTGATCTGCGGGTAGGCGGCCTCGAGGGCCCGGGTGGAGCCGTCCGACGACGCGTTGTCCACCACGATCACGTCGTCCACCCCGTCGGCCAGGAGCGAGGCCACGCAGGCGAGCAGCACCTCGCCGGCGTCGTGGTTGACCACCACCGCCGTCATCGCCACGTCGTCCGGACCCCCGGAGGACACCGTCTCGGGGGACACCGTCTCGGGGGACTGCGTCTCGGAAGACTGGGCCCGGGGAGACGGTGCACGCGCCATGCGGGGGATCGGACGCGTCGGACGCGTCAGACGCGTCGGACGAGCCGGTAGCGGACGAGCGTCGTGAAGGCGTGCACGCCGTCGCGCCAGTCGAACTTGGTCCCTTCCGAGGGGGCGCGCCCGGTGTACGACACCGGGACCTCGTAGATCCGGTGGCCGCGCCGCAACACCTTGGCGGTGATCTCGGGCTCGAAGTCGAAGCCGTCGGACTCGAGCGTGATGGTGTCGAGCACGGTGCGGTCGAAGAGCTTGTAGCAGGTCTCCATGTCCGACAGCGTCGAGCGGTACAGGACGTTGGCGGTCAGGGTGAGCAGCCTGTTGCCCAGCCACTGCGAGGGCCGCATGGCCCTGCGCTCGCCCGTGAAGCGGCTGCCGTAGACGACCTGGGCCTTGCCCTTGAGCACGGGGTCGAGCAGGCGCGGCCAGTCGTCGGGGTCGTACTCGAGGTCGGCGTCCTGGATGAGCACGAGCTGGCCCCGGGCGGTGTCGATGCCGGTGCGGACGGCCGCCCCCTTGCCCCGGTTGGCCTTGTGGGTGACGACCCGGACCGTCGAGTCCTGCAGGGCGGAGAGCACCTTGTCGGTGCCGTCGGTGGAGCCGTCGTCCACCACCACCACCTCGAGGGGCATGGGCAGCTCCACCGCCCGGATGCGGCGCAGGATCTCGGCCACGGTGTTGCGCTCGTTGAACACGGGGACGATCACCGACAGGAGCCGGTAGGCCGGAGCGTTGTCGGGGTCGGGCTCGGGCTCGGGCCCGCCGTCGATGCGGCGGATGTCGGCGTTGCGGGCGCTCACGATGACCTCCGGTGCGGGGTGGCACGGCCCCGGCGTGCCCAAGGGCACTCCGGGCCGCCTGCTCCCATCATGACCGACCCCCGGCGCCTTTCGACGTTCCCGCCCCGAAGAATTCGGCCGTGCGCCGCAGGCCCTCCTCGAGCGGGACCACCGGCTCCCACCCGAGGGCCTCCCGGGCCAGGGAGATGTCGGGTCGGCGGCGGGTGGGGTCGTCCTGGGGCAGGGGCTCGTAGGTGATCGGGGACGCGGACCCGGTCAGGGCGAGCACCGCCCGGGCCAGCTCGAGCACGGTCAGCTCGGCCGGGTTGCCGATGTTGACCGGACCGGTGAGACCCGAGTCGAGCAGGGCCAGGAGACCGGCCACCTCGTCCTGCACGAAACACAGGCTGCGGGTCTGGGAGCCGTCCCCGTACACGGTGAGCGGACGGCCCTCGATCGCCTGCACCAGGAAATTGGACACGACCCGACCGTCACCGGGCCGCAGCCGGGGCCCGTAGGTGTTGAAGATGCGCACGATGCTGACGTCGGTGCCCCGTGACCGGTGCCAGGCCATGGTGAGCGCCTCGGCGAAGCGCTTGGCCTCGTCGTAGACGCTCCTGGGCCCGACCGGGTTGACGTTGCCCCAGTAGGTCTCGGCCTGGGGATGCACGGCGGGGTCGCCGTAGACCTCGCTGGTCGAGGCCAGGAGGAAGCGGGCCCCGTGCTCGGTGGCGAGCGCCAGCGCCCGGCGGGTGCCCTCGCTGCCCACGGCCAGGGTCTCGAGTGGGCGGGCCAGGTAGTCGGGGGGAGACGCCGGGCTCGCCAGGTGCATCACGGCGTCGACGCGACCCGTGACGGGGATCTCCTCGCTCACGTCGGCCACCACGAGCTCGAAGGCCCCGTCGCCCTGCAGTGCCTCGACGTTGTCGGCCACCCCCGTGGACAGGTCGTCGACCGCCACCACCGAGTCGCCCCGGGCCACCAGCGCTTCGCACAGGTGCGACCCGAGGAAGCCCGCCCCACCGGTGACGACGACCCGGCGGCCCCCGCCACCGGTCGCGCCCGTCACGGGCGACCCACCCCGATGTAGGTGAAGCCCATGCGGCGCATGGCGGCCGGGTCGAGCAGGTTGCGGGCGTCGACCACCGACGGCTCGGCCAGGAGGTCGCGCACCTTCTGGAAGTCGAGCCAGCGCAGCTCCTCCCACTCGGTGAGCACCACGGCGCAGTGGGCGCCCTCGGACGCTGCGTAGGCGTCGGGAAGGATCTCGACGCCGCTCGGGAACTCGGGGACGGGCCCGTGCACGGTGGGGTCGAAGGCCCGCACGGTGGCGCCCTCGGCCACGAGGCGGCGGAGGATGTCGACGGCGGGCGAGTCGCGCCGGTCGTCGGTGCGCGCCTTGAAGGTGAGACCCCATGCCGCCACCACCCGGCCCTGCAGCGAGCCCCCCACCGCCGTGCGGATCTTGGCGGTGACCGACGCCAGCTGGGCCTCGTTGGTCTCGATGGCCCCCCGCAAGAGCGAGAACTCGTACCCCGACTGCTCCCCGATGTAGACGAGGGCCCTCGTGTCCTTGGGAAGGCACGACCCGCCCCATCCCGGCCCCGGGCGCAGGTAGTCGAAGCCGATGCGGTGGTCGTAGGCCATGCCCAACAGCACGTCGCGCACGTCCGCACCCACCGCCTCGCACAAGTTGGACACGGCGTTCACGAAGCTCAGCTTGGTGGCCAGGAAGGCGTTGGAGGCGTACTTGATGGTCTCGGCGGTGGCCGCGTCGGTGACGATGAGCGGCGCCTGGGTCGAGGCGAACAGGCCGCCGACCCGTGCCGCCGCCCCCTGGTCGTCGGCTCCCACCACGATCCGGTCCGGATGCAGCGCGTCGTGGATGGCGGTGCCCTCGCGCAGGAATTCGGGGTTCGACACCACGGCCACGTCGGGCCGCTCCAGCAGGCGCTCCACCAGGTGGGTGGAGCCCACCGGCACCGTGGACTTGTTCACCACGATGGCGCCGTGGGCGAGATGCGGTCCGATCTCGACCGCCACCGCCTCGAGGAAGCTGACGTCGGCCGCCCCGTCGCCACCCTGGGGGGTGGGGACGCACAGGAACACGAATTGCGCGTCCTTGACGGCCGGAACGGCGCCCTGCACGAAGCGCAGCCGGCCCGAGTCGAGCCCGCTGCGGAGAATGTCGGCCAGGCCCTCCTCGACGATGGTGGGCTCTCCGCCCGACAGCTTCGCCACCTTGGTGGGATCGGACTCACCGCAGGCCACCTGGTAGCCGAGCTCGGCCAGCACCACGGCGGTGGTGAGCCCGACGTAGCCGGCGCCGATGACGGCCGTCGTGACCTCGTGGGGCTCGGAGGGATGGACGCTCATGCACACTCCTTCACCAGGCGCTCCAACCCGTCGCGCCAGTCCGGCAGCAGGGGTACGCCCATGAGCCGCAGCGCGGCGTTGTCGAGGGCGGAGTTGGCGGGTCTCGGGGCGGGACGGGGCGGGTCGAGGTCGGCGGTGGCGATGGGTTCCACCCGGTCGGCATCCTGGCCGGCCGCCTCGAGCACTTCGCGGGCGAACCAGTACCACGACGTCACCCCGCTGTTGGTGACGTGGAACGTGCCGGGCACGCGGTCGGTGGCGAGCACCGCCAGGCGTCCCGCCAAGTCGGCGGTGAAGGTGGGGCTTCCCCGCTGGTCGTCGACGAAGCGCAGGCGGCCCGGACCCTCGGCCAGGCGCAGCACGGTCCGCACCATGTTGGCGCCGTGGGCACCGCACACCCACGACGTGCGCACGATGGTCGACCCCGGGTCGAGCTCGTGCTCGCCCCCGAGCTTGCTCCGCCCGTACACCGACAGGGGGTTGGTGGCGTCCCACTCCCGGTAGTCGAGGTCGGAGGTGCCGTCGAAGACGTAGTCGGTGGACACGTAGACGACGTGCGCCGCGCTGCGCCGGGCCGCTTCCGCCACGTGCCGGGTGCCCAGGGCGTTGACGGCGAAGGCGCGGTCGGCATCCCCTTCGCAGGCGTCGACCGCCGTCCACGCCCCGGCGTGCACGATCACGTCGGGGCGCAGCGCCTCCACCGCGCTCAGGACCGACTCCCGGTGCGAGACGTCCAGCCGGGCCCGGTCGGCGGCGATGACGTTGCACGGCGTACGGGATCCGAGCCGCCCCGTGGCGGGATCGGCGGCGCGCCCGCCCACGGGGACCTGGCCCCGCAGGGCGGCGACCACGTCCGTGCCGAGCTGGCCCCCGGCCCCGGTGACGAGGACCTTCATCTGCCGCACGGCGCGTCAGGTACCGCTCGGGCCGGCGCCACCACCAGCGTCGCCCCACGACGACTCCACCACCGGGGACCGGTCGAGCAGCGGCTCCCACCAGGCCCGGTTGTCCGCGTACCACCGCACCGTGTCGGCCAAGCCCTCCTCGAAGGCCACGGTGGGCGCCCACCCCAGCTCGCGGGTGATCTTGGTGCAGTCGAGAAGGTAGCGACGGTCGTGGCCGGGGCGGTCGGGGACGATCTTCTTCAAGGTGTCGGGCTTGCCCAACGTGCGCAGCACGGCGTCGGCGATCTGCTCGATGCTCGCCTCCACGCCGCTGCCGACGTGGTAGGTCTCGCCCAGGCGGCCGCGCTCGAGGACGGCCTCCACGGCCCGGCAGTGGTCGACGACGTGCAGCCACTCGCGGTCGAGGGCGTAGGCGGTGAACAGGGGGATGACCTTCTCGGGGAACTGGAAGGGCCCGTAGTTGTTGGAGCAGTTGGTGATGGTGGCGGGCAGGCCGTAGGTCTCCACGTAGGCCCGCACGGCGTGGTCGGCGCCCGCCTTGGAGGCGTTGTAGGGGGTGCGGGGCCGGTACGGGTCGTCCTCGGTGAAGGCGGTGTCGGCGTCGAGGTCCAGGTCGCCGTACACCTCGCACGTCGAGATGTGGTGGAAGCGGCCCACGCCGGCCAGCCGGGCGGCCTCCAACATGGCCTGGGTGCCGAGGACGTTGGTGCGGAAGAAGCGGGTGGGGTCGATCACCGCCAGGCTGTTGTGGGACTCGGCCGCGAAGTGCACCACCGTGTCGATGGCGTGCTCCCGCAGCGTGGCGAGCGCCTGGGCGCCGTCGCACACGTCGCCGTGGACGAAGGCGATCCGGTCCTCCACGTCGGCCAGGTTGGGCCGGTTGCCGGCATAGGTGAGGGCGTCGTAGGCGACGACGGTGTCGTCGGGGTGCTGTTCGGTCCAGTAGCGCACGAAGTTGGAGCCGATGAAGCCGGCGCCTCCGGTGACGAGCAGGTTCATAGCCCGGCAATGGTAGACCGGGCACACTGCGGTCCCCGGTGGAGGCCCCCGGCCGGCCGCTTCACCCCGGGGGGCGCACGTGGACCACGTCGCCCGCCACCACCGTCCGGCGGCCCGTGCCCAGCTCGACCACCAGGTGGCCCGACGGCGTGACGTCGGTGGCGACGCCCGTGAACGTCTCGTGGTGCCCCGTCACCGTGACCGTCCGCCCCAGCGTGGCGCACCGTCGCCGGTACTCCGCCGCCAGCGCAGCACGGCCCCCGGGGGAGGCCAGCTCCACCAGCCGGGGTTCCAGCGCCACCAGCACGGCGTCGAGCAGGGCCCCGGGGTCGAAGGCCGCGCCGGTCTGTCGGGCCAGGGAGGTGGAGATGCGCAGCACCTCCCCGGTCTCACCGCCCTCTGGCTCGCCGCCCTCTGGCTCGCCGGGGCCCGGCCACCGCACGTTCAGGCCGAGGCCGACCACCACGGCCACGGGCCGGGCACCGGGAACGGTCTCGGCCAGGATGCCGGCCAGCTTGCGCTCCCCCACCACCAGGTCGTTGGGCCACTTGAGCTCCGGTGCCACCCCCGCCACCCGGGCACAGGCGTCCGCCGCGGCCAGGGCCACCGCCACGGTGCACAGGTGGAGGTCGTCGGGTTCGAGGCCCGGCCGCAGCAGGACCGACACGAGGAGGTTCGCTCCCGGCGGCGCCTCCCACCGGCGTCCCAGTCGACCCCGCCCCGCCCGCTGGTAGGCGGCCACCGCCACCGTGCCCTCGGCCGCGCCGGCGGCGGCCTGCTCGAGGAGGTAGCGGTTGGTGGAGTCGATCTCGGCGAAGCGGTGCACCGAGAAGCGGGTGCCCGGAGGCCCGGGCACGACGACGGCGTCCGCCCCGGTGCCTGCGCACATGGCACCCACCCTACGGGCCGTGCCAGTGTTGTGGCTCGACCCGAACGTTGTCCGAAAGGCTCTGCGTGTTCCACAAGGTCCTGATCGCCAACCGCGCCGAGATCGCCGTCCGGGTCATCCGCACCTGCCGCGAGATGGGCATCGCCACCGTGGCCGTGTACTCCGAGCTCGACCGCGACGCCCTGCACGTCAGGCTGGCCGACGAGGCGTACCCCCTCGGGGGCCAGACGGCGGCCGAGAGCTACCTGAACACCGCCGCCATCCTCGACGTCCTGGCCCGCAGCGGCGCCGACGCCGTGCACCCCGGCTACGGCTTCTTCTCCGAGAACACCGACTTCGCCCGGGCCATCTCCGACACCGGCGTGGCCTTCATCGGCCCCCCGCCCGAGGCCATCGAGATCATGGGGGACAAGATCAGCTCCCGCCTCGCCGCCGAGGCGGCGGGGGTGTCGGGCGTGCCGGGGCGCACCGAGCCGCTCACCGACCCCTCCCAGGTGATCGAGTTCGGCGAGACCCACGGCTGGCCCGTGGCCATCAAGGCCGCCTTCGGCGGTGGCGGCCGGGGCATGAAGGTGGTGTCCGCGCCCGGCGAGGTGGCCGACGCCGTGGAGTCCGCCCAGCGCGAGGCGCAGGCCTACTTCGGTCGCCCCGAGATCTACGTCGAGCGCTACCTCGAGTGGCCCCGCCACATCGAGATGCAGGTGATGGCCGACACCCACGGCAACGTCCTGTGGCTGGGCGAGCGCGACTGCTCCCCCCAGCGCCGCCACCAGAAGCTGGTGGAGGAGAGCCCCGCCCCCGCCTTCCCCGACGAGGTCCGCCGGGCCATGGGCGAGGCGGCGGTGACGGTGGCCAAGGCGTGCGGCTACGTGAACGCCGGCACGGTGGAGTTCCTCTACCAGGACGGCGAGTTCTTCTTCCTGGAGATGAACACCCGCCTGCAGGTGGAGCACCCCGTGACCGAGCTCGTCACCGGGCTCGACCTGGTGGAGTGGCAGCTGCGCGTGGCCGCGGGCGAGCCCCTCGGCTTCACCCAGGACGAGGTGCAGCGCAACGGGCACGCCATCGAGGTGCGCATCAACGCCGAGGACCCGTCGGGCGGGCGCTTCGTCCCGTCGCCTGGCACCATCACCACCTTCCGGGCACCGGGAGGCCCCGGCGTCCGCCTCGACGCCGGATACGAGTCGGGGGACACCGTCAGCCAGTACTACGACAACCTCGTGGCCAAGCTGATCGTGTGGGGTGCAGACCGCGAAGCGGCCCGGCACCGCATGCTTCGGGCCCTCGCCGAGACGGTCATCACCGGCGTGGCCACCACCATCCCCGCCGACGTGCTGATCCTGTCGCATCCCGATTTCGTCGAGGCCCGGCACTCCACCCGGTGGGTGGAGGACCGTCTCGACCTGTCGTCGCTCACCGCCGGGGCGGTCCCCTCCTCCGAGGACGTCGGGGAGGACGCCGACGGCCCGCGCGTCATGCGCGAGATCACCGCCGAGGTCGACGGCCGCCGCTACCAGGTCCGGCTGTGGGTGCCCGAGGTGGCGTCGGGTGGCGCGGCACGCACCGGAGCCCGCCCCCGCAAGCCGCGTGCCGCCGTGGCCGGCACCGGGTCGGGCACCGTGGCCGTCCCCATGCAGGGCACCATCGTCAAGGTGCTCGTGGTCCCGGGCGACGAGGTCGAGGTGGGCCAGACGGTGTGCGTGCTCGAGGCCATGAAGATGGAGAACGCCATCAACGCCGAAAAGGCGGGGACCGTGACCGAGGTGAAGGTGGCGGCGGGCGACTCGGTCGGTCCCGGCGACGTGATCGCCGTCATCGAGTGAGCCCGGTAGCGGCCGGCGAGGACACGGCGGCCGGACGGGCCAAGGAGGCGGCGCGCCGAACCGTGCAGGCCGGACGCGACGGCCTCGTGGCGCTCAGCCGGGCCGTGCACGACGACCCCGAGCTGTGCTTCGAGGAGCACCACGCCGCCGAGCTCGTGGGCGACGCCCTGGAGCAGGCCGGCTTCGCCGTGGAGCGCGGCGCCTACGGCCTGCCCACCGCCCTGGCGGCGCGAGCCGGATCGGGGCCGCTGCACCTCGTCATCTGCGCCGAGTACGACGCGCTGCCCGGCGTGGGACACGCCTGTGGCCACAACATCATCGGCGCCGCTGCCGTGGGCGGCGGCGCCGCGCTGGCCGGTCTGGCCGACGACCTCGGTCTCACCGTCACCGTCCTCGGCACGCCGGCCGAGGAGGGCGGGGGCGGCAAGGTCCTCATGCTCGAGCGGGGCGCCTTCGCCGACGCCCACGCGGCGATGATGGTCCACCCCTGGCCCGAGGACCGGCTGGTGGCCACGTGCCTGGCCGTGGATCACCTGGAGGTCCACTACACCGGGCGTGCCGCCCACGCCTCGGCCTCGCCCGAGCAGGGCATCAACGCCGGGGACGCTCTCGTGGTGGCGCAGGTCGCCATCGGCCTGCTGCGCCAGCACCTCGGCCGCGGCGACCAGGTCCACGGCATCGTCACCAAGGGAGGTGACGCCCCCAACGTCGTGCCGGCCGACTCGACCGGCCGCTTCATGGTGCGGGCCCGCACCCTCGAGGAGCTGGCCGTGCTGCGGCCGCGCATCGAGCGCTGCTTCGAGGCCGGGGCGCTCGCCACCGGGAGCGCGCTCGAGATCCGTGACCTCTCCCCCACCTACTCCCACTTCGTGGCGGACGAGCCGCTGTTGGAGACATGGCGGCGAAACGCCGAGGAGCTCGGACGCCACTACCGCCGCGACGGGTCCGGTGAGGCGCCCCCCACCATCTCCACCGACATGGCCAACGTGTCGCTGGCGGTCCCCTCCATCCACCCCATGATCGGCGTCGAGTCGCACGGGGCCGTGAACCACCAGGCCGAGTTCGCCGCGGCGTGCGTGGGGCCCTCGGCCGAGCAGGCGCTCGTGGACGGCGCTCTCGGCATGGCGTGGACGGCCGTCGACGCCGCCACCGACCCGGCACTTCGTCGCCACCTGCTGGCCCGCACCGCCTGAGGCGGCGGACGTCAGCCCCCCGGCTGGTAGACGCCGAAGACGCCCCGCAGGACGTCGGACACCTCGCCCAGCGTCGCCATGCGCTTGAGCGCCACCCGCATGGGGACGAGAAGGTTCTGCGAGCCGCGCGCCGCTGCCTCCACGTCGGCCAGCGCCGCATCCACGGCCGGTTGGTCGCGCTCGGCCCGCACCCGCTGGGTGCGCTCGCACTGCGAGCGCTGCAGAGCGGGGTCGATGGGGAACACCTCCACCGACTCGGGCGCATCGTCGGTGAAGCGGTTCACCCCCACCACGACCTTCTCGCCGTCGTCGACGGCCTTGGCGAAGGCGTAGGCGGCGCGCTCGATCTCCTCCTGCATGAACCGGGCCTCGATGGCGGCCACCGCCCCACCCAGCTCGTCGATGCGCTCGAGGTAGTCCCAGGCGGCGGTCTCCACGGCGTCGGTGAGCGACTCCACGAAGTACGAGCCCGCCAGGGGGTCGGCGGTCTCGGTGACGCCCGACTCGTAGCCGATCACCTGCTGGGTGCGCAGGGCGATCTTGGCCGCGTTGGTGGTAGGGAGCCCGAGAGCCTCGTCGAAGCCGTTGGTGTGCAGGCTCTGGGTGCCGCCCAGCACCGCCGCCAAGGCCTGCACCGTGACGCGCACGATGTTGTTCTCGGGCTGCTGGGCCGTGAGGGTGGAGCCGCCGGTCTGGGTGTGGAAGCGCAGCAGCTTGGAGCGTTCGTCGGTGGCTCCGAAGCGCTCGGTCATGATGCGGGCCCACATGCGCCGCGCCGCGCGGTACTTTGCCACCTCCTCGAACAGGTTGTTGTGGGCATTCCAGAAGAACGACAAACGGGGGGCGAAGTCGTCGACGGCCAGGCCCGCCGCCAGCGCCGCCTCCACGTAGGCGATGCCGTCGGCCAGCGTGAAGGCGATCTCCTGCACGGCCGTCGATCCCGCCTCGCGGATGTGGTAGCCGGAGATGGAGATGCTGTTCCAGTTGGGGAGGTGCTCGGCGCAGTAGGCGAAGGTGTCGGTGATGAGCCGCATCGACGGCCGCGGCGGGTACACGTAGGTCCCGCGCGCCACGTACTCCTTCAGGATGTCGTTCTGGATGGTGCCGCCCAGGGCCTCGGGGGCCACGCCTTGTTCCTCGGCCACCAGTTCGTACAGGAGCAGCAGGATGGCAGCGGTGGCGTTGATGGTCATCGACGTCGTGACCTTGTCGAGGGGCAGACCGGCCAGCAGCAGGCGCATGTCGGCCAGCGAGTCGATGGCCACACCGACCTTGCCCACCTCCCCCTCGGCACGGGGGTGGTCGGAGTCGAGGCCCATCTGGGTGGGCAGGTCGAAGGCGCACGACAGGCCGGTCTGTCCCGCGCCCAGCAGGAACTTGAAGCGCTCGTTGGTGTCCTCGGCCGTGCCGAACCCGGCGTACTGGCGCATGGTCCACAGCCGGCCCCGGTACATGCTGGGGTAGATGCCGCGCGTGTAGGGGGGCTCGCCCGGGACGCCCAGGCGGGCATCGGCGTCCCAGCCCTCGAGGTCGGCGGCGGTGTAGAGCGGCTGGATCTCGATGCCCGAGTCCGTCCGCCGCACGTCGCGGTCCGACGCCTTGCCGGACTCCTTTTCGGGGCTCACCACGCCGCCCAGGTTACGGACCCGCGGGCCGAAGCGCCCACTCGGGCACGACCCTCGCCCGGGTCAGGCGGGCGGGGGTGCCACGGCGTGGGGCATGCACAGCTCGTCGTACTCGGCGATGACGATGGGAGCGGCGCCGTCCCCGCACGCCGGGCACTCGGGGTCGCGCCGCACCTTGAAGGTCCGGAAGGACTCCTCCAGGGCGTCGTAGGCGAGCAGCCTCCCCACGAGCGGCTCCCCGATGCCGAGGAGCATCTTGATGGCCTCGACGGCCTGGATGGATCCGACGATGCCGGGCAGCACGCCCAGGACCCCCGCCTCGGCGCACGACGGCGCCAGCTCGGCGGGCGGCGGCTCGGGGATCATGCAGCGGTAGCACGGGCCCTTGTAGGGATCGAACACCGTGGCCTGTCCCTCGAAACGGAAGATCGACCCGTGCACCACGGGAATCTGCTTGAGCAGCGACGCGTCGTTCACCAGGTACCGCGTGGGGAAGTTGTCCGTCCCGTCCACGATGATGTCGTAGCCGTCGATGATGTCGAGGATGTTGTCGGCCCCCAGGCGCACGTCGTAGGTGATCACATCGACGTCGGGGTTGAGCGCCGTGAGCGTCTTCTTGGCCGAGTCCACCTTGCGCTCGCCCACCCGGTCCATGTTGTGCAGGATCTGGCGCTGCAGGTTGGAGGCGTCCACCACGTCCATGTCGATGATGCCGATCGTCCCCACCCCGGCGGCGGCCAGGTACAGCGCGGCGGGCGAGCCCAGGCCGCCCGCGCCCAGCAACAGGACCTTGGAGTCGAGCAGCTTGAGCTGTCCCGCCTCACCCACCTCGTTCACGAGGAGGTGGCGCTGGTAGCGGTTGCGCTGCTCGGGGGAGAGGGTGCGCGGCGTGGACCAGGGTCGGCCCTCGTCCTTCCAGCGGTTGAAGCCGCCCACGAGCGACACGACATCGGCGTAGCCCAGCTCGTTCATGGTGCGGGCGGCAAAGGCGGAGCGCACCCCCGCCGCGCAGTACACCACCACGGGTGCGTTCTTGTCGGGGATCTTCCCCTCCACCTGCATCTCCAGATGCCCCCGGGGGAGGTGGATGGCGCCGGGGATGGCCCCCTGGTCGTACTCGTCGGCCTCGCGCACGTCGAGGAGCACGACATCGTCGAGACGCGGCTCCACGTCACCGGGTTGGACCTCCCGGATGGCCGACTTGGCCTGCTTCAGGAGCTCTCGGGCACTGGCCACGCGATCACGACCTTCTTCGTTGTCGACGGTTCCGGCGTCCGGACCCCGTTCCCGGCCGTCCGGCCGCCACACTGCAGTAAACCCTACCAGCGGGGTCAACATTCCCGTCCGACGCCGGTCCCGGGAGGGCCCGACGGGACCGGCCCCGGCCTCGGTAGGTTCGGAGCCCATGGAGCTCACCGAAGCGGCCCGGCGCCGACGGATGGTGCGCAGCTTCAGCGACGAGGCCGTGCCCGACGACGTGCTCCGGGGCGTGCTGGCGCTCGCCTGCGCCGCGCCGTCGGCGGGGAACACCGACGGCTGGGACGCCGTGGTGCTGGTGGGACGGGACGAGACCGCCGCCTTCTGGGACGCCACCACCGACGACGACTGGCGGCGGCGGTCGCGGCGCTGGCCCGGCCTGTCCCGGGCGGGGGCGGTGGTGGCCTTCTTCGTCCACCCCGACGCCTACCGCGCCCGGTACCGCCAACCCGACAAGCACGGCGACGCGCTCGGGGCCGAGGACGCCGAATGGCCCGTGCCCTACTGGTTCGTCGACGGGGGCTTCGCCGCCCTTCTCGTGCTGCTGGGCGCGGTCGACGCCGGGCTGGGGGCGTGCTTCCTCGGGAACTTCCGCGGCGAGGAGACCCTGCGCGCCTCGCTGGGCGTGCCCGACGACCGTCGTTACCTGGGTGCGGTGGTGCTGGGGGTGCCCGGCGGTGCCGACCCGCCCTCGAGCTCGGGGGGGCGGGGCCGGCGACAGCCCTCCGAGGCGCTGCACCGGGGTCGGTGGTGAGCACGGCCCATCGCCGTCACCCGGCCCCGCAA
Source organism: Acidimicrobiales bacterium (assembly GCA_049514335.1). Classification (GTDB taxonomy): domain Bacteria; phylum Actinomycetota; class Acidimicrobiia; order Acidimicrobiales; family UBA8190; genus JBEKVE01. The sequence continues at coordinate 4,452 of JBEKVE010000023.1, read as the reverse complement.
CAGCGGGCCGCGCCCGGGGTCAGGGCGCTGCGGTCGGGGGCGAGGCTGGCGGGGGCGTCGTGTCCGGCGGGGGCGTCGAGGCCCAACTAGTCGTGCCGGGGTCCGGCGCCGGGTCCGGGCCCGGGCCCGGGTCGGGCGCCGCCGACATGGGGACGTGGGCCCTCGTGGGGGTGGGGGCCGACGCCCACAGCGGCTCGACCACCGGTCCGCCCCCGAGGTGCGGCCCCTGGCCCAGCCCGCAGCCGAGGGCGCGCAGCACGGTCACCTGCGCTTCGGAGGTCACCCCCTGGGCGATGACGGTGAGACCGAGGGCACGACCGAGGCTCACGAGGCCCCGCACGAGCGCCGCGCCCTCCTGGCCGTCGTCCTGGTCGAGTGCCGCCACCACGTCGGGCGCCAGCTTGAGGCTGCCGATGGGGAGGCGCTGCAGCAGGGTGAGGTTCGTGGGCCGGGCGCCGAAATCGTCGATCGCCAGCGCCACCTCGCGCACCACGAGAGCCTGCAGTGTCGTCTCTGCCGCGGCCAGCGTGGCGGGCACCGGCTCCACGATGTCGATGCCGAGCATCGACGGGGGGATGCGGTGCTTGGCGGTGAGCTCGTCGATCGACTCCACCAGGGCGGGGTCGGTGACGAAGGAGGCCGAGAGCTTGACCCACACCCGGTAGCTCTCGGGGAGCGCCGCGCCGGCCCGCCGGGTGCTCAGGTCGGACAGGGCCTCGTCGAGCACCCACCGGCCCACGGGCACGGCCAGGCCGGCCTCGTCCACCAGCTCGAGCAGGGCCTCGGGGCCCTCCACCACCGACTCGGGCAGGCGCCAGGCGAGGAGGGCGGACTCCCCCACCTCCTCGCCGGTGTCGAGGAGCACCACCGGCTCGTACTCGAGGAACAACCCGCCGTCCTCCATGGCCGTGCGCAGGCCCTGGCGGTGCTGATGACGGGCGGCGGCGTCCTCGCGCATGGTGGCGTCGAACAGCGTCCACGCCCCCCCGCCCTCGTCCTTGGCCCGCCGCATGGCGAGGGCCGCGTCCCCGAGCAGCGACTCCACCGTGTCCTCGGTGTCACCCTCGGCACCGGGACCGGCGGCGGTGACGTCGTGCTGGCCCGAACCGGGCTCGACCACGACCACGCCGATGCTGGCCGACAGCCGGTGCTCGACGCCGTCCACCGACGTCGGCCGGCTGACGTCCTCCAAGATGCGCGCCGCCATGCGGCAGGCGGCGTCCACCGTCCCGACGTACGGGCACACCACCACGAACTCGTCGCCGGCGAAGCGCGCCACCGTGTCGCTCTTACGACGCGTGGACGACATGCGCTCCGCCACGTCGTGCAGCAGGGCGTCCCCCACGCGGTGGCCGAAGAGCTCGTTCACGTTGCTGAACCCGTCGAGCGAGATGACGAGCACGGCCAGCGAGGCGTCGTCCTGGCGGCACATCACGAGTGCCTGGTCGAGACGCTCGTCGAGCAGCGTCCGGTTGGGGAGGTCGGTGAGCGGATCGATGAGCGCGTCCTCGCCCGGCGGCCCGTAGCCGGCCACGTCGGGTGGGAGCGACAGGATGGCGCCGAGCCCCCGACCGAGCCCGCGCCGGCGGGCGACCGACCGCCGGGGGCCCCCGGAGCCGCCTCCTGCGTCCAGATCGTCGGCGTCCTCGTCGTCGTCCAGGTCGTCGTCGGCGTCGTCGTCATCGTCCCCGGGGACACCGATGATCGGCGTCGCGCCGGAGGGGCGGAGCCCGCTCGAGGGATGGTGCGGACGCGACGCGACCGGGGCGTCCTGGGCGCGGCCGGTCGCCCCCCCTGGGCGGCTCGGTTCCCCCGGGTCGTCCGGTTCGTCCGGGCCGCCCGAGTCCCCCTGTCCGTCCTCCACCAACTTGCCGCTCCGATCCCTGCGGATCTCGGTTCCTGCGTCGTGTGCCGTCGATGGGTCCGTCATCGGTCGGCACGACCACACGCGCGTGGGGCGCGTCGACGCTTCGGATTGTCTGTGCCCGGGGGTCCGATACCCGCGCACACCCACGACGATCCTAGGCGTGCGCCCGGGGCTATTCGGACGCTCGAACGCACCTCTGGGCACCGCACAGCACGCGCACCGACGCCTCGCAGCCGGGCACGGCGCGTCGGGACACGAGCGCCCACACCCGGTGCACGGCGCCCACGCAACGGCACCGGGAGCGGCACCGTCCGGGCGCCCGGCGTGGTGCCCACCACCCCGTCGACGGCGGCGCCGCCGGCTGGAATGCCGTTCCGGCCAGGGCGTTCATGTCCGCCACCGGGGCCCTCACCCTTCGTGAGGGCGTCAAGGGCCCCCGGCCCGGTGCCGACAACCAAGGGGTGCCGAGTGCAGAGTCCGGTCCTGGCGGCCTGCTCGCCCGCCTCCCCCTCACCGCGACATCGCTCCTGGTGGCGGGCGTCACCGTCGTCGCCGTGGTCCTGGTGACGGCGATGGTGCTCACCCCGCCAGGAGGGGGATCACCAGTGTCGTCGCAGGCCGCCACGGACTGGCGCACGCCGGTCCTGCTCCCTCACACCACCGTGCCTGGCGTCGCCCCCATCACCACGGCACCCGAGGCCGCCGGCACCGGAGCCACCACCGCACCGCCGACCACCGGGGCGACGTCGAGCGCGACCTCGCCTCCCACCACCGTCCGCCCCTCGGCGCCCCCCTCGGCGGGCTCGGCTGCACCGGCGTCGCGACTGATCCTCCCCCCTCGAAACCCGGCGGCGGACATCGCCGCCGCACCCGCCTTCAGCGGCCTGTGCGAGCAGGACGGGTTCGACGCCGCGCCGTGCATCTCCGCCGCCACCCAGGCACTGTCGGCGGCGCGGGCCGACGAGGGGCTCGGCCCCGTCACGCTGCCGTCGGACTTCGCCTCGCTGAGCGCCGGTGAGCAGCTGTTCGTGCTCAGCGACATCGAGCGCGTCGACCGCGGCCTGCCGCCGGTGGTCGGCATGGTCGACGCGCTCGACCAGGACGCGCAGGCAGGCGCCGACGGCGACACCGACGCCACCCCGTCGTCGCTCCCACCGGGATCCTCGGTGTCGCGCTGGGGATCGAACTGGGCCGAGGCGGCCGGTCCCCTCGGCTCGATGTACGCGTGGATGTACGAGGACGGGCCCGGATCGGGCAACGCCGACTGCACCGCCGCCGACGGCGCGGGATGCTGGGGACACCGCGACAACGTCCTCGGCTTCGACGCCGCGCAGATCTCCGGCGGCGTGCTCGTCATGGGGGCGGCGCAGGCCACCGGCCCCGGCGACGGCCCGTGGACGAGCGATGCCGAGCTGATCGCCGTGATCACGGGGAGCCCGTCGTTCACCTACACCTGGGCACAGGCACAGGCGGCCGGGGCGCGCTGAGACCCACGCACCCGGCGCGGCGAGGTCGCCGGGAGGCTGGAGGCGAGGTCCCCGGCAAGGCGCGGACGCGACGGTGCGGGCGTCCCGTCGCCAGGCATTGCGTCCGGCGACTCACGAAGCGACCTCCGGGAGCAGCCATGTCCGTCGTACTCCGTCCCGTCCCCGACCCCGATGCCACTCCCGCCATCGGCGCCGGCGCCCGACGACGACCATCCTTCGCCCTCGACGCCCTGCCCGTCGGTGCGGTTCCGGACACCATCCGCGTGGTGGGTTGGCCCGACCCCGTCGTCGAGCGGGTGGGCTACGACCCGCGCTCGTTGTACGTGGAGACGTTCTGGTTGGGGATCCTCGGTCCGAGCGCGACGTGGCTCATCCGGCGTTTCGCCGCCGGGCTCGACGACACGCCGGCCGGGTTCGACCTCGACATGGAGGCCACGGCCAGGGCGGTCGGCCTGGGCGGGCGGTCGGGCCGGCACGCGCCGTTCCGGCGCGCCCTCGTCCGTTGCGTGACCTTCGAGGTGGCGCGCCCGCTCGGCCCGACCACGCTGGCGGTGCGGCGCAAGGTGGCCCCGCTCCCCCGACGCCATCTCCAGCGCCTGCCGCTGTCGCTGCAGCAGGAGCACGAGCGCTGGATGGCCGCCACCCGCCGGTCACCGCTGCTGCACGAGGCGCGCCGCCACGCCCGGCGCCTGGCCCTCGGTCTCCTCGAGGCGGGCGAGGACACGCCGTCGGTGGAGCGACAGCTCCTGCGTTGGAAGGTGCACCCCGCTCTGGCGCACGAGGCCACCCAGTGGGCGGTGGCGCAGCGGGCCGAGGGCGACCGGCGCCTCGGGGAGCACGACGGGCGATGACGCCTCTCTTCCGGCGAGGTGCGGGGACCCGTGGACCCTGCCCGCCGGCGTCAGGGAGCGCTCAGAGAGCGGAGGCGGCCACGGACCACGGCCACAGACCGGGCCCCGGGGTGCGGCCGGGGCCGGGGCCGGGCGCAGGGGCCGGGCCGCGTTCATCGCCGTGACCCGTGCCCGAAACAGCTCGTTCACCTGTTGGCCATAGCCTGTCGACGTGGCCACGTTCCTGGTGCGGGTGGAACTGCCCGAC
>JBEKVE010000022.1:0-28559 GCA_049514335.1 Acidimicrobiales bacterium | reverse complement strand
CTGGCGCGAGTCGCGCCGAATGAGCCCCGACTCGATGCGCAACGTGGGCCCGTCGAGGCGCCACCGGGTGACGAGCCAGCGCACCACGCCCACCGCCACCGTGAACGCGATGAGGACGACGTCGTAGATCCACAGCGGGTCGCCGTGGCCGGTGCTCGGACCCGACTGGGACTGCGATTGCGAGATGCCCAGAGCGGCCACCAGCACGATCACCACCCGGCCGGCGCGCACCACCGGCGTCAGGGGATGGAGCTTGTGCCACTGGTCGTCGGTCCCCGCCGTCCCCCCCTGCGACAGCCCGGGGGCGTCCGGCGCCGGCGAGCGCCCGAAGGCGTCCGGCCCGGACGGGATCACAGTCCCTGCGCCTTGGCCTCGCCCAGTTCCGACAGGCGGTCGCGCAAGCGGTCCGCCTCGGCGTGCTCGAGTCCGGGAATGCGGGCGTCGGTGGCCGCGGCGGCGGTATGGAGCTTGAGGGTGGCCAGCCCGAAGATGCGCTCGATGGGGCCGGCGGTGACGTCGACGAACTGCATCCGGCCGTAGGGCACGACCGACATACGCCGGAAGGCCACGCCGCGCGCCACGATGAGGTCTTCGTCGCGCTCTTTGTAGCGCCAGGCGCGAAAGCGCCGGCGGACGAAGACGAGCGCCCACACTCCGCACAGCACCACCCCGGCCGCCACACCGCCACCCACCGCCGCGCCGCCGGCCGAGGCGCCGGCCCCGGCGACGAGGGCAACCAGACCCGACACGACGAGCACCTCGACACGGCGCATGCGCAACAGCCTCGGGGAGGGCGACGTCCACCCGGGGTCGACGCTCGTCATGGCACGGCCACGCTACCGTCGGCCAGGGCCGACCTCCACGGTCCGAGGTCCAATCCGGGGTAGCGCGCCGCCACGCCGGCGAGGGTGTGGTCGGTCCAGTAGGCGTGGCCCGGGGCGGGAAAGCCGAGCACCGTCAGCTGCCGCGGCAGGGCCTGCTGCACGAAGGCGTGCCACTCGGCCGAGAAGCCCTTGAACGGCCACGCCTGGTAGCCGCCCCACTCGAGCGCAGCCGGCCGGTACGACACGTGGAGCATGAACCGGGCCTGGTCGGGGTCGTCGAAGTCCACCGAGCGGTGGTACACGTCGGGCCGGTACACCACGACCGATCCGGCCGGCGCCGAAGCGTCAGGGCCGTCCTCGTCGTAGAGGTCGGGGTGGTCCTCGAAGCCGAGGGTGTGGCACTCGACGGGGAGTGCGGCGGTTCGGGCCCGCGACACAAAGCGGGTGGCGCCGTTGTGGCGCCCCACGTCGCACAGATAGACGAACGTCTCCATCTGGTGGTACCCCGGTTCGGGCCGCGGCACCACCAGGGTGTGGTTCGGGTAGTCGACGTGCAGCAGCTGGTTGTACCCCGAGGGTTGGCCGGCGTACTTGGCCGTGGCGATGGCGAGGTACATGCGGACGTCGTCGACCCCGAGCAGCTGGCGTGCCAGGTCGATCATGACGTCGCTCACCACAATTCGGTTGAGCGAACGGCTGCGGAACGGGAACTCCGGCCACGTGGCGTCCCATGTCGACCAGCGGGCGTCGCTGTCGCCGTCGCCCGCCATGTCCGCCGCGCTCGGGAAGAGCTTGGCGAGTGCCCGCCGGGCGCCATCCAGGTCGTCCTCGGGGACGGCCGACTCGACCACGCACCAGCCGTCCTCCTCCCAGCTCCGCTGGTGTGCCGAGGTCACGATCTTGCCCACCGGGCCAGGGTAACGGCACCCGCCAGAGCGGGCCGGGCTCAGCGCGCGGCGGCGATGATCCCGGCCAGCGCGTCCAGGTCGACGTGCGCCTCGAGGGCATCGGCCAGCCGGTCGAACTGCTGGCGGCGGGCGTCGGCGAAGCGGCGCCCGCCCGCCACGAAGCGCTTGCCCCGGCGCGCCGCCACCGTGGCCAGGAACGCGGCCCGGAACCCGTCGGGCTCGAACAGCCCGTGCAGCGTGGTCCCCCACACCGCGCCGTTGGCGGCGGTGGCGCCCTCCTCCTCGGTGCCGTGCCCGTCGGCCAGCGTGATCCACCCCGTCGCCGAGGGGCCACGCTCGACGCGACCGTGATGGATCTCGTACCCCTCGACTTCGCAGCCGAGGCTCCGGCCGCGGCGGCGGCGCGTCACCTTGGGGATACGGAAGGCGGTGTGCACGTCGAGGAGGCCGAGACCCCGAGCGCCGCCCGACGCCGACTCCACGTCGTCGTCGATGTCGCCGCCGAGCATCTGATACCCACCGCAGATGCCGAGCACAGCGGGCCCGCCGGCCCGGCCGGCGGCGTGGAGGACGGCGCTGTCGAGCCCCTGCTCCCGCATCCAGGCCAGGTCCGAGACCGTGGCCTTGGTCCCGGGGATGACGAGGAGGTCGGGATCGCCGATGGCAGGTGACGCCACCAGGCGGACGCGCACGGCCGGTTCGAAGGCCAGCGGGTCGAGGTCGGTGAAGTTGGCGATGCGCGGCAGGCGGAGCACGGCCACGTCCAGCACGTCGCCTGCGGGAGTCCCCGGCCGGTTCGCCCCCTCCGGCGCCCCCCACGGGTCGGGGGCGCCGAGCGCCATCGAATCCTCGGCGTCGAGGTGCACGCCGTCCAGCCACGGCACGACCCCGAGCGTGGCCACGCCGCTGCGACGCTCGAGCTCGGTGGTGCCCGCCTCGAGCAGGGAGGCGTCGCCGCGGAACTTGTTGATGACGAAGCCGGCGACGACGTCGCGGTACGGGGGTGCGAGCAACGCCACCGTCCCGAACAGTGACGCGAACACCCCCCCGCGCTCGATGTCGCCCACCACCACGGCGCGCATCGCCTCGTCCGCGGCCAGGGGGAGGTTGACGAGATCGGTGTTTCATGGCCGCCTCGGGCTCGACACCCGCCGCCATGGCCTGCACCGCCTGCGACCGCCCGATCTCGGCCCCGTCGGCCGTGACGAACGAATTGAGGGCCATGTTCTGGGCCTTGAACGGTGCCACCCGCACGCCGCGCCGGGCGAGCAGCCGGCAGAGCCCGGTCACGACGTGGCTCTTGCCGACGTCGCTGGCCGTGCCGCACACCATGAGCGCGCCCCGCAGGCCCGGAGCGAAACGGGCGGAGCGGTCCGGACCTGCGCTCACGACGGGCGCGGGCGCCGTGCCGGCCGGTGCGTGACCACGGGTGCATCCTGGCACGAGGTGGGCCACACTGACGGCGTGCGCATCGTGTCACTGCTCCCGTCCGCCACCGAGATCGCCTACGCGCTGGGCCTCGACGACGACCTGGTGGGCGTCACCCACGAATGCGACTGGCCCCGCGTCGCATCCACCAAGCGTGTGGTGTCTTCGCCCGTGCTGGCGCCGGGCACAGAACCGGCCGAGATCGACCGGCTGGTGAGCGCCAGCATCGGCGGCGGCGACCCGATCTACCGGCTCGACGCCACGGCCGTGCGCGAGCTGCGCCCCGACCTCGTGCTCACCCAGGACCTGTGCGCGGTGTGCGCCGTGCCCTCGGGCCACGTCCAGGAGGCGCTCGATGTCCTCGGGTGCCGTGCCGAGGTGCTGTCGCTCGATCCGTCCAGCCTGGCCGAGGTGCTCGACTGCGTCGTGCAGGTGGGGCGGGCCACGGGAACCGAGGAGCGGGCCGCCGTGCTCGTCGACGCCCTGCGGGCCAGGGTGGCGGCGGTCGAGCGCGCCGTGGCGGGCGCCCCCCGCCCCCGGACGTTCGCCCTGGAGTGGTCCGACCCGCCCTTCAACGGCGGACACTGGGTCCCCGACATGATCCGCACCGCGGGGGGTGAGCCCGTGCTCGGGTGCGCGGGAACGCCGTCGGTACGGGTGAGCTGGGACCAGGTTGCGGCGGTGGCACCCGAGGCGGTGGTCTTCATGCCCTGTGGCTACGGGTTGGAGGAGGCCGTGGCCGAGGCCCCCGCCTTCCTGGGGCGCCCCGAGCTCGCCGCCGTCCCGGCGGTGTTCGCCGTCGACGCCAGCTCCTACTTCTCGCGCCCGGGGCCGCGCGTGGTGGACGGTGTCGAGCTCCTGGCGTGGGCCCTGCACCCCGACGCCTGCCCCGCGCCGCCGCCGGGACGCGTCCGCCGCATTCGCTGAGGGCGGGTGGCCGGCCGGCTCCCGCCGCCTGCGCCGAGGCCGGTGGCAGCCGGGCGGTGGCGGTCGGGGGGCGGCGTGCTCAGGTGGTGCGCACCACCATGACGTCGCACTCGGCGTCGTGGGTGATGGCGTTGGGGACGCTGCCCAGGATGCGGCGCTCGACGCCCTTGGAGCCGATCACCACCAGGCCGGCGCCGAGCTCTCTGGCCGTGGCCAGGATGACCTTGGCCGGATCGCCGGGGCAGGCACGGGTGTGCGCCTCCACCGCGAACTGGCGGGCCAGCACCGCCGCGCTGCGCAGCGTCGCCTGGGCCTCGGCCTCAGGGCTCGCCGTCCACCGGTCGGCGGAGTCGTCGGGAGACGGCCCGGGGGCCGAACCCCGCTCGGGACCCGGCCGGTGCGCCGTCACGATGTGCAGCTCGTCCCCGGTCTGTGCGGCCAGCTCGGCGGCACGGGCCACGGCCCTGTCGGCCGTGAGCGAACCGTCGGTCCCCACGACGATGATCCCGAACATCTCCCCGTCCCATCCGTGACGAACCGGCCGCCGCTGGCGCCGACATTAGGCTTTCGCAACCCCCGGACGGCGCCGTCGTGTCGTCCCACCTGGAGGAACGGGCACAGCGGCGATGAGCAACCCGATGGCGGTGCAGAAGATGGTGCGGCGCAGGGTTCGCCGCCGGCGTCTGCTGCGCCGGCTCCGGGTCGGCTCCATGGTGGTGGGGGCGGTCATCGTGGTGGGCGGGGGGGCCTTCGGCATCGACCGCATGGTGGTGGCCATCCACCACTACTACGCCACCGGGACCAAGTCCTCGTCGACCAACACGACGACGCCGACCACGACGACGACCACGACGCCCGGTCCCCCGGCGTGTGCCAGCGCAGGGCTGAGCGCCTATGTCTACGACTGGAACGAGACGGGTGACACCCTGTACGAGACGGTGTCCCTCAGCAACATCTCGGGGAGCCCGTGCTCGCTCACGGGCTACCCGACCCTGGGCGCCTCGGCCCAGAACGGGACGCCGCTGCCGGCGCCCACGCTCGATGTGGCGACGCTCGGCTCGACCACCGGCGCAAGCATCTCGCCCACGTCCCTGTCCGTGGCAGCCGGGACGCGCGTGTGGTTCGAGCTCGACTATCCCGACGTCTGCTACGACGTGCTCGAGCCGGGCGCCACCGCCACCGACATCCCGAACGCCTGCTACGCCGGCACGTTCCTCGAGGTCACCCCGCCCAAGACCTCGACCCCGCTGCTCGTGTCCGAGCCGTTGCACTTCACCTACGGGACGGCCGGCTTCGACGTGGGCCCCTTCGTGGCCGGGACGCCCCCGGTATCGCCCCCCGTCCCGACGACCGCCGGCGCCCAGTAGCTCGCGCACACACGGCGCGTCACGCCAGGTGGCGGCGGGCACCCGGTGTCCCCGTCGAGCGGTGTCGACCGGTCGTGACGGACAACGGGAGGCTCCGGGCGCGTGCGGGTCGGGCCCGCCCGTCCCCGCCGCGACCCGGGGACTAACCTGGCACCCGTGCGGATCCCGGTATGGGCCCGCGTCGTCGGGGGACTCGTCGTCGTGGCTGCGATCGTCGCGGCGGTGACCCTGGGCACGATGTCGGCCAAGGCGTCGAAGGCGTCATCGACGACGGCGACCACCACGCCGGTGTCGACGGTCAACCTGGATCAGACCTCCGCCTACACGCCCAAGGCCCCGCCCGGGGGTGGCACCGACGACTACCACTGCACGCTGCTCGACCCGCACGTCACCCAGAGCTCGTACATCGTGTCGAGCCAATTCTTCCCCGGCAGCCCCGAGGACCATCACGCCATCCTCTTCCTCGTACCGCCCGACCTTGCCGCAGCGGCCGAGGCGGCCAACGTGGGCGGGCAGGGCTGGACGTGCTTCGGCGAGACGCCCATCCCCAACACCGGGCTCACCCAGATCTCCAACACCCCGTGGCTGAGCGCCTGGGCACCGGGCCACGGCGCCGACAGCCTGCCCAAGGACACGGGTGTGTTCCTGCCGGCCGGGAGCCTGGTGGTGATGCAGGTCCACTACAACCTGCTGGTCGGGGACAAGCCGGTGCGGAACCGCCTCGTGCTGCACACCGTGCCGGCCTCCACGCCACTGCTCCCGCTCAAGCTCGACCTCATGCCCGCACCTCCCGACATCCCGTGCCCCACCGGGGTGACCGGGCCGCTGTGCAGCCGTACGGCGGAGCTCGCCGATCTCGGACAGCGCTTCGGCCAGAGCGCGGTGGACTTCGTCAATGTGCTCGAGTCGATCTGCGGCCGCAGCGTCGCCAACCCGCCCGAGGGCGATACCACGTCGTGCAACTGGCCCGTCGCGCAAAACGGGTACATCGTGCGGGTGGGGGCCCACATGCACCTGCTGGGCGTGTCCTTCAAGATGATCCTCAACCCGGGCACTCCTGAGGCCAAGACCATCCTCGACGTCCCCGACTACAACTTCCACTACCAGAAGGCCTACAACATCGCCCCCGTGGCGGTCGCTGCCGGTGACCAGGTGGAGGTGCAGTGCACCTACCAGCCCACCCTGGCGCAGCAACTCCCCTTGCTGCGCGGCGTGCCCGCCCACTTCGTCACCTGGGGTGACGGATCGTCGGACGAGATGTGTCTCGGCCTCATGTGGACGTCGCAGTCCCTGCCGAACCCCAAGTACCCCGTCTGAGCGGAACCGTCTCGCCGCGGCGGTGCTACGCCGCCGGGGGCTTGGTGGTGATCACCGTGCCGGCGGGCGACAGCACGTACCAGAGGCCCCCGAGGTTGTCGAGGGCTTGGCCCGTCGCCTGACCGGGCTGTGAGTCGTTGACCCACAGGTACAACGGCCACCTGTCGTAGGTGATCTCCGTCGTGCCGTCGCTGCGCCTCGTCGTGCCGAGCAGCGACGCGTGCACCCCGGGCCCGGCCACCGGGGCACTCGCGCCCGCCGGCAGCAACAAGGGGGGCCATCCCTGGGCGCACGCCCCGTAGCAGCTCGACGTCCCCGACTGCTTGTCCGGCTCGAACATGTACAGCGTGAGGCCCTGCCCGTCCACGAGGACGGTGCCGAGCCCCTTGACCGTTCCCGTCCGGACCTCGTAGTACGGCGCGGACCCACTCCCGGTCGACCCGGCCGGCGACGTCGCCGCCGAGGTGGCGGTGCTCGTGGAGGGAGACGTCGAACCGGCGGAACCGGACCCCGTCGTCGTGGTGGAGGATCGGTTCGCCCCGGGGGAGGACGAGCACCCGGCGACGAGCACCGCCGCCAGGGCGGTCGATGCCACCGCCGTCATCGCTCGAGTCTGGTGCCTGCGTCCGGTGCCCACGGGGGTCAGACGTTACCCAGCGCCAACGGGCCCACAACATCGCCCCGGAACCCCCCGGGGCGGTTCGGGCACCCGGGGGAGCCGGTATAGTGGCTTGCGTGCCGAAAGCAACTACTTTGCGGGGACCCGTCGCGCCCGGCGCGCCCCCCACGAGCGGGCCGGTGGACGAGATCCAGGCCGCCATGCAGGTGGTGGCGCGGTCGATCACCCAGGTCCGGGTGCACGAGCGCATCCTCCACGCCGCCGGCGTGCGCCTCGACCGGGCCGCCGCCGCCCTGCTCTACAAGCTCCACACCCAGGGAGACGCCTTGCGGGTGACGAGCCTGGCCGACCTGCTCGGCATCGACACACCGTCGGTGACCCGCAAGATCCAGCAGCTCGAGCGCGACGGCCTGGTGGCGCGCCAACCCGACCCCGACGACCGGCGGGCGACCCGCATCCGTCTCACCCCCGCCGGCCGCCGCACCCTCGAGCGCGTGCTGCAGGCCCGGCGGGCCTGGTACGAACGGCTGTTCGAGGGGTGGGACGAGGCGGACATGGAGCGCTTCGCCGACCTGGTGGGACGCTTCGCCCACGCGCTCGAACTGGACCTGGGAGACACCGGTGGCTGCTGACGTGGCAGTCGCCCCCCCGGTGCAGGACGTGCCCTTCTCCCAGGCCGAGCACCGCCGCATCCTGGTCATCCTGTCCGCCCTGATGCTGGGCATGGTGCTCGCCTCGCTCGACCAGACCATCGTGGCCACGGCGCTCCCCACCATCGCCGGCGACCTGCACGGGCTCAACCACCTGGCCTGGGTGGTGACCGCCTACCTGCTCACCTCGACGATCTCCACACCGCTGTGGGGCAAGCTCGGCGACCTCTTCGGGCGCAAGAACCTCTTCCAGCTGTCGATCGTCATCTTCCTTGTGGGCTCCATGCTGGCCGGCCTGTCCCAGAACATGACCGAGCTGATCGCCACCCGCGCCGTGCAGGGGATCGGCGCCGGCGGTCTCATGGTCGGTGCCCAGGCGATCATCGGCGACGTCGTGCCGGCCCGGCAGCGGGGCCGCTACATGGGGTACTTCGGCGCTGTGTTCGGTCTCACGAGCGTGATCGGACCGCTGGCGGGCGGCTTCTTCACCCAGCACCTGTCGTGGCGGTGGGTCTTCTACATCAACGTTCCCATCGGCATCGTGGCCCTCTTCGTCATCGCCGCCGTGCTCCACATCCCCCGTACCCGGGTGCCGCACCGCATCGACTGGCTGGGCGCGGCGTTGCTGTCGGCGGGCGTCACCGCCATCATCCTCCTCACCACGTGGGGGGGCACCGAGTACGCCTGGGGGTCGGGGCTCGTCATCGGCCTGGGACTGACGGGCGTGGCGCTCATCGTCGCCTTCTGCCTGGTGGAACGGCGGGCAGCCGAGCCCCTCATCCCCCTGCGCCTGTTCCGCAACCGCACCTTCAGCGCCGCGTCGGGAGTGGGCTTCATCATGGGCTTCTCCATGTTCGGCGCCATCATCTACCTGCCGCTGTACCTGCAGACCGTGCACCAGGCGACACCCACGGCGTCAGGACTGGAGCTGCTGCCCCTGGTGGCGGGCATGCTCTTCACCTTCATCATCAGCGGCCGGCTCGTCACCCGCACGGGGCGGTACAAGATCTTCCCCATCGTCGGCTGCGGCATCCTTTCGGTCGGCCTGGCGCTGCTGGCGCAGCTCGGCCCGCACTCGTCGTTCGCCGTGACGTCGCTGTACATGGTGGTGGTCGGTCTCGGCGTGGGGCTCGCCATGCAGGTGCTGGTGGTGGCGGTGCAGAACTCGGTCCCCTACTCGCAGCTGGGGACGGCCACGTCGACCTCGACGTTCTTCCGCACCATCGGCGGGTCCTTCGGCGTGTCGCTGCTCGGCGCCGTGTTCGACGGCCGCTTCGCCGCCCAATTCAGTTCGCACACGCCACCGGCTGTGCTCAAGCTGCTCAAGGCGGGGACGCTCGTCTCCAATCCGCAGAAGATCGACAAGCTGCCGCTGGCGCAACGCGTCGTCGTGGTGAACGCCTTCAGCCATGCCCTGCAGGACGTGTTCTGGGTGGCGGTCCCCGTCGCCGTGCTCGCGTTCGCGCTGGCCTGGGTGATGAAGGAGGTCCCGTTGCGTACCACGGTGCACCGCAGCGACCCGGGTGCGGGTGAGGCCGGGGCCGAGATCACCGAGCCCTACCCCGATCTGGCCGCTCTGTAGCCATGGAGCGCCGACCGACACCGTGGATCGAAGCCCTGCGGCACTCCCACGACACCCTGGCGGTGGTGGTCGAGGCCCTCGACGGCACCCAGCTCCGCCAGCCGTCCTACGCCACGGAGTGGTCCGTCGCCCAGGTGCTCTCCCACCTCGGGTCGCAAGCGGACATCTTCGCGTTGTTCCTCGAGGCCGGGTTGCGCAACGAGCCGGTGCCGGGGAACGAGGCGTTCGGGCCCATCTGGGACACGTGGAACGCCCGCACGCCCGAGGAGCAGGCCACCGAGTGGCGACAGGCCGAAGAAGCGGCGGTCAGCCGGTTCGAGGCGGTCGGTCCCGAGCAGCGGGCGAGCATGCATCTCGACATGTTCGGGATGGCGGTCGACTTCGCCCGGCTGGTCAGCATGCGGGTGTCCGAGCACGCCTTGCACTCGTGGGACGTGGCCGTCTCCCTCGACCCGTCCGCACAGGTGGCGGCCGACGCCGTCACCCTGCTCGTCGACACCCTCGACCAGCTCGTCCCCCGGGTGGGAAAGCCCGACGGCACCACGCGCACGGTGCACGTGCGGACCACCGACCCCGGACGGCGTTTCGTGCTCCAGGTCGACGAGGCCGTCGCGCTCGCCCCCGCGCCGCCCGACGACGGCGGCGCGGCCGAGCTCCACCTTTCGGCCGAGGCTCTGGTGCGTCTCGTGTACGGACGACTCGACGCCGCGCACACGCCCCCCTACACCGCCGTCGGCGTCGACCTCGACGAACTGCGGCGTCTGTTCCCAGGCCTTTGACCATCGTCTTCGTGGTACCGAAGGAGCATCGATGCGCATCCGCATGACCGCCCGCGACGCGCCGGGTCGCGTGAGCACCGGCGTCTACATCCTCCATGCCGGGATCGAGAAGTGGTCGGGGGACGAGCAGCGGGCCACAGCCGTCCACGGCATGGCGGCCGGGGCGTTCCCGATGTTGCGCGACATGCCCGCCCCCCGTTTCCTGCGACTCCTCGCCGCCGGTGAGATCGCCACGGGGGCGCTGCTTCTGCTGCCGCGCGTGCCAAACCGGATGGCCGGGGCGGTGCTCACGGCGTTCTCGGGCGGCCTCGTCACCATGTACTGGCGCACCCCGGCGCTGCGCAAGCCGGGCAGCGTCTGGCCCACGCCGGCCGGCACCGGGGTGAGCAAGGACGTCTGGATGCTCGGCATCGGTCTCGGCCTGCTCGCCGGTGGGGGCAACCATCGCCGGAGCGAGACGACGGGCCACGACAGGGGCCGCGCCCGGGGCCGGAGGAACAAGCGCGCCGCGGCCGAGGCCTGAGGGCCGCTCACTCTCCCCGCAGGTCGCGCCGATCGAAGGCCAGGGCGCCGAGCGCGGCGCACGCCGCCCCCACCGCCACCAGCACCCCGGCCGTCGTCCAGTCGGGCGTGACGGCGGGCGCGGCGGACATCTGGTGGAAGACCGAGGTGTCGAAGACCCAGTGGCTGAGCGCCCCGATCCCCCCGACGACCTCGATCAGCAGCCCCCACCCGAGCACCGCGTACACCACCACCGACGACGCCCGCGGCCACAGCCCGAAGGCGAGCGCCCCGATGCCGAGGACGCACAGCGCCGGAGGCACGACGTTGAGCCCGGCGTCGAGCAGCGTGCCGAAACCGAGCCCGGTGTGCTCGGTGGCGGTACCGAACCACGTGAACACGCCGGCGATCACGCCGCTCGCCACCAGTGCCACGGCTGCAACGAGCAGTCGGCCACCGAACCACCGCGTCCGCGACACCGGCTCGACCATGACGGTGTCGGC
Organism: Acidimicrobiales bacterium; assembly: GCA_049514335.1. Lineage (GTDB taxonomy): Bacteria > Actinomycetota > Acidimicrobiia > Acidimicrobiales > UBA8190 > JBEKVE01. Next base: position 17,154 of record JBEKVE010000022.1, on the reverse strand, counting down.
CCGCCCCGCCGCCTCCTCGCCGCGAGCCGCCGTCACCTGACCGGCAGCCACGAAGGCCACCAGGACGGCGATGATGAGCGAGGACAGCCCGAGATAGGACTCGGTCCCCGCCCCGGATGCACCCAGCCGCGACAGCACGGAGTGCAGCGACGACCCCGCGATGGTGGCTCCCGCCGCCTTGGCCACGAACCCGGTGAGCATGGCCGACAAGGCGATGGCCACCCACCACCCGAGCACGCTGGGCCGGACCAGGCGGGCGGTCAGCCCGAGGGAACCTCCCAGCCAGCGCAGACGCGCCGGGGCGGCGAGGCGGTCGGGAAACGTGGATGCGCCCAGGTCCCGCACCCCGGCCAGGTGGACCGCCGTCACCCCCACGACGACCGTGAAGCCGGCGATGGGGACGAGCGGCAACCAGTGCGGGGCGGTCAGGGGGTGCAGCTCCTCGACCCAGCCGAGCGGGGACGTCCAGCGCAACCACTGCAGTCCAAGACCGGCGTCGGCCACCATGCGCAGGGCGTAGCTCGCTCCCAGCACCACCGCCGCGTAGGCGGCCGCCTGGCGCCGGGTCGGCGCCAGCTGGCTGGTGAGGGCCCCGACGGCCAGGAACACGACCGCGCTCGCCACCAGGGCGAGCGCCAGGAACAGCGCCGGTCCGACCCCGATGTCGATGCGCGACAGCCGCCCGCTCACGGCGATGATCAGCGCGCTCAACGCCCACACCACACATGCGCCGGCTGCCAGTCCAGCGAGCGCCTGGGCGGTGGCCCCCCGCCGCGTGCAGCGCCCCGTGAGGAGCAGCTCCCACCGGCCGGCCTCCTCCTCGCCCCGCAACAGGCGGGTGGCGGTGAGCAGGCCCCACACGGCCCCGATGATCATGGCGGTCATCGACACCTTGAACACGGTGAACCCGGCCACCGTCTCCAGGCGCGGCGCGGGGCCGAAGAGCGCGCTGGCGGCGAAGTTCGATCCGAAGGCCCGCTCCAGGGCGACCCGCTGGGCGTGGGTCTTGTAGATCGAGGAGTAGCTGTAGGCGCTCGACGCCACCAGGATGCCGAACACGTACCCCCACAGCACCCCGGACCGCGCCGCCCGACGCGCCGTCAGCCGGGTGACGACCGGTCCCCCCGTCGCCGTCGGAGCGGGAGCGGGGTCGGCGCCGTCTGTGGCTTTCTCACCGTGTCCGATCCGAGCCGGCCCCGCCACCATGGCGCCAGTCTGGCAAGGCCCCGACGCCGGCACGGCGATCCGGCCGGCCCGGGCGTCAGGCGCGGCGGGCCGAGATCCGCAGGGCGCAGGCCACCATGAGCACCGACAGCACGGCGGTCTCGAGGGCGATGGCGAGCAGAAGCACCCCGAGATGGCGGGGGCTCGTCTCACCCAACAATGCCAGCAGCTGTCGGATGGGTGGCGCCTGCGGGACGGCCACGTCGGCGAGCCCCACCACGGCCCCGACGAGCACCGCCCACGACGTCCGGTCCACGACGGGGCGGGTGCACAGCGACCCGAGGGCGACACCGAAGAGCGCCGTGAGCGCCTGGGCGATCCCACCGGCCACCACGTCGGTGACGCTCACGCGTCCGCTCGTCACCACGGCGGGGACGACCAGCCCGAGACCGCCGAGCACGAGGCAGCCGGCGTAGGCGACGAGGAGCTTCGCCACCCGCACCCTCCCCCTCCCCCCGGCGGCGGTGACGGTGACGTCCTCCTGCACCGCGCTCTCGCTGTTGCCGACCACGACCGACAGCCACGTGGCCACGAAGAACAGGGCGGCGGCGGACAGGGCATACGTCGGGAGCACGTCACCGACGTCACTGTCGAGCACCACCTCGCACAGCACGAACACCAGGAACGGCGCCACCCACCGCAACGAGCGGCCGACGGTGGCGCCCACATAGCGCACGAGGGCCGTCACCGGGGCACGTCATCCTCACCGGGCGCCACAACCTCGACATGCAGCACCGACCAGCCGGCCGCGATGGCATCGGCCAGGAAGGCGTCGACGTCGTCCGGGGCCACATGGACCTGGAGCACCGTTCCCGCATCGCCGAGAGCCGGAGGGTCGCGCCGGGCCGATCCCGCTCCGCCACCGCGGCCGTGGTGCGCCACCATGAACGAGGCGTCGAGGCCACCCCCGGGGTCCCGCAGCGTCACCGCCACGGCGACGGGCGGAGGTGCGGCGGGCACAGACGAGACGGGCACAGGTGGCGAGACGCGGTCCGGTGTCGACGGGCGGAGGGCCGGCTCCTCGTGCAGGAGCCCGTCCATGACGCGCAGGACGCGGTCGGCGGCGATGGGATCGTCGGCGGTGTGCCCGCTCACGATGACGGCCGATCCCGCCGCCCTCGCTTCGGCCACGAGCTCCCCCACCGTGCGCCTGGCGTCGGGATCGAGACCGCTCAAGGGCTCGTCGAGCACGAGGAGCGACACGGGGCGGAGCAAGGCCTGGCTCACCATGACCTTCTGGCGGTTGCCCTTGGAGAGGTCCTCGAACCCGGCACCGGGGCCGGGTTCGAGGTGCAACCGGGTCAGGAGCGAGGCGCTCGCCGAACGGACCGACGCCACGTCCATCCCCCGCACCGCACCCAGATAGCCGAGATAGTCGGCCGCCGTCAGACGAACGGCGTCGGGCTGGTGCTCGGGGACGTAGCCCGTCGAGGTGGGCCGCCGGACCGAACCTGCGGTGGGCCGGGTGAGGGCGGCGACGATGCGCAGCAGCGTCGACTTGCCCGACCCGTTGCCGCCCACGAGGGCGGTGACCGTGCCCGGCGCCAGGTCGAGGTCGACCCCGTCGAGGACCCACGCCCCTCGCCGCGTGTAGCGCTTGCGCACGCCCCGGAGCATCACGGTCTCGTCGGTGTCGGGGGGCACCGGACCGAGTCTCGCGCCCGCACCCCGGTGTCGGGGCCCACCCGGCGACGGAGACGTCCCGGCCGAGGGGCAACCCGGTGGGGGGCCTACTCCGGGCCCGTGCCGGCGGGGCGGTCCACCATGGGCCACTCCGCCAACGGGATTCGGGCCAGCAAGGGGGTGGCGATGGTCTTGAGGCGCGCCATGTCCGCCGTGAGATGCTCGGTCACCGCTGGGTCCGGGCCCCCGTCCCCGCCCGCCGAGGACAGCGCCCGCAGCATCGAACCCATGAGGCGCTCGACCTGCTCCAGGAACTGCCGGGCCACGGGATCGTCGAAGAAGCTCACAGACGCGGTGAGCAGCATGTTGCCCAGGCTGCGCAAGTCGTCGGCGACGTCGGACACAGGCTCGGACCGGAGCTGGGCGGTGGTGGCGTCGTAGGCGCGGTGGGTCTGCCCGTACACGATCAGCGCCTGGACGGCGACGGACATGGCGCGCTCGTTGCGCTGGCGACGGGCGATGAGCTCGTCGACGACGAGGGCCGTCACGCCCACCACGAGCAGGCTGGAGACGATCGACGCGTCGAGGGTGTGGGCGTTCCACCACGCCCGGAAGGAGCCGACCCACAGGTCGCACGCTGCCAGGGTGAGAAGGGCGACGGTCACCGCCGCGGCGGCCGTTCGGCGCCACAGGGCGATCACGGTCGGCGTGGTGTGACGCCCGTCGCCTGGTGACGCACCTGCCCAGGGTAGCCAGGCGCGGTGTGGGCCTGCCCCGACCGCCAGGCACGCCACGGTTCCACGGGGCAAGCTGTCGCCATGCCCACCGAGCCGGCCACGCGCCGAGTCGTCGTACTGGCGCCCATGCCCCTGGAGATGCAGGCCATCACCGCCGCCTTCGGGTTGCGGCCGACGGGCGACGCCGAGGGCACGCCGTGGACCGGCCGTCTCGGCGGTTCCGAGGTCACCGCCATCCACATCGGCATGGGCCCGCCGCTCACGCGACTGGCCACCGCCCGCCTCTTCGATCGGTCGCAACCGGACCACGTCGCCGTCGACCACGTCATGATCGCAGGCATCTGCGGTGGCCTCGACCCCGACCTCGAGGTGGGGACGCTGCTCAACCCCGAGGTCATCACGGACTTCACCTCGGGCGCGAGCTACCGCCATGTCCCCCCGGGGTCCGAGCCCACCGCAGGCAAGCTCATGACCACCGAGGCGGCGACGCTCGACGTCGAGCGCAGCAAGCGCTTCCACCGCGACGGCTACCTGGGGGTGGACATGGAGTCCTCCGCCGTGGCCGAGGTGTGCGAAGCCCATGGTTGCCCGTGGTCGGTGTACCGCTGCATCGGTGACCGCTACTTCGACGGCCTGCTCGACGATCGCATCATCGCCCTCTCCAACCCCGACGGATCGGGCAACATGGATGCCATCCGGGAGCTGCTCGCAGCCGAGCCCGAGATCGTCGGGCGGCTGGCGCAGCTGGGCGAGGACTCCACCCGCGCCGCCGCACTGGCGGCGCAGGCCGCGGTGCGGGGCTGCCTGGCATTGGACGCCCCGTAGACCCGGCGCCCTCGCATCCCTCCTCGGCGCGACGCCTTTACCGGCGCAGGGTCGCCGTCTAGGGTTCGTGGGCCGAGAGTCGACGGTGTCATCGGCGGGCGCCGTCCCGGTGGGCACTAAGGCGGGGACCGATGTCGAGGAGATCCGATCGGCAGTCGACGCCCGAGCCGGTGGTGCGACGTCCGCCCAGCCGTGGTGCCGCTGCTCGGATCGCCTGAGCCATGGCGGCCATTCGGTGGGTGTGCGTCTCCGATCTGCACCTTGGTGCGCTCAACAGTGTGCTCACGTCGGTGCACGCCGACGGGGACCGCGTCGACCAGAGCAGCGCCTCGCCGGTGCTCGAGGCGCTGTGCGACTGCCTCCGCGAACTGCGTGTCGGGCAGGATCCCCCCCAGCTCGTGGTGCTCGGCGATCTCTTCGAGCTGGCCCTGTCGTCCACCGACGATGCCGCCGCCACCTTCGCCTACCTGGTGAAGGCCATGCGTCCCGGCAGCACCGACGCCGCCGTGTCCCCGGGAATCCGGTTCCTCCCTGGCAACCACGACCACCACTTGTGGAGCAGGGCCCGCGGCGACTGCTACGTCGATTACATGACCGGGGTGCCGCGGGGGCAGGCGCTGCTCCCCGAGCCCTCGGCCACGCACCTGCTGCCGGCGAACGACACCTTCCGGGTCCGGGACCGCATCGTCGAGCTGATGGCGGCCCGGACCGAGACCGATGCGCCCGTGACGGTGGAGCAGAGCTATCCCAACCTGGGCCTCACCGACGCCGCGGGCCGACGGGTCGTGGTGCTCTCCCACGGGCACTTCATCGAGCCCCTCTACCAGGCCATGTCGGCGCTCGACGACGTCTTCGACCATGGCCCGCAGGGGCCCCGCACGGTGCACGACCTCGAGGCCGAGAACGGCGCCTGGATCGACTTCTTCTGGTCGTCGATGGGCGACAGCGGCAGCGTGGCCGGCTGGTCCCGCGCCCTGTACGAGTCGCTGCAGAGCGAGGACGCCATCAGTGCCGAGATCACGGCCATCCGCCGCGCCATCCGACGCGCCCCCGGACCCAAGGTCCTCCGGCACGTCGAGAGCCTCGTGGTGGGAGGCATGCTGCGTCAGGCGACGAAGAGCTCGCTTCGCCGCGAGCGTCACGTCCCCGGCATCCTGAGCCCGGCCGCCACCACCGGCCTGACCGACTACCTGTCGGGCCCGGTGCGGGCCCAGGTGGCCGACGAGGTGGGACAGGCCGAAGCCGTCACCTTCGTGTTCGGCCACACCCACAAGCCATTCGGTGACATCCGCACGCTCCCGGGCCTGCCGGGGCCGGTCGGTGTCGTCAACACCGGCGGGTGGGTGGTCGACACGCCTGTGGCCGAGCCCTACAAGGGCGCCACCGTGGTCCTCGTGGACGAGGATCTCAACGTGGCGTTGTTCCACTGCTACCGCCAGGGACAAGGCAGCGCCGCAGCGGTACGCATCGACGGCCCCGACGCCGGCGGCACCAACCCGCTGGTCGACGATCTGCGGGCCCGTATCGACACCGATCGCGACCCGTGGCGGGCGCTGGCCGACGCCGCCACCGAGGTCGAGCGCGAGCGGCGGCGCCAGCTGTCGGGCCGGGTCCAGGCCGAGACACGCCTGCTCGACGATGCCGGGGGTGACGCGCCGGCGACACCGGCGCCCATGAGCGGAGAAGGGACGGCATGAACAGGCTTTCTCGGCCCCTCGGGGACATGCAGGAGCACTACGACGTCATCGTGGTGGGATCGGGCTACGGCGGCAGCATCGCCGCCTGCCGACTCAGCCGGGCCGGTCGGCGGGTGGCGCTGTTCGAGCGGGGCCGCGAACTGCACCCCGGGGAGTTCCCGACCTCCATGGCGGAGGCGGCCCGCCACATGCAGACCGACCTCCCCACCGGTGGGGTCGGGGACCCACGTTCGCTGTACTGGCTGCACGTGGGGGACAACATGAGTGTGTTCTCCGGGTGCGGGCTCGGAGGGACCTCACTCGTCAACGCCAACGTGTCGTTGCCCCCCGACCCCCGCGTGTTCGAGGACGAGCGGTGGCCGCAGGCCTTGCGCCGCGACGTGCAGGGGATGGCGGCGGGATTCGACCGGGCCCGGAGCATGCTCACCCCGGCGGTGTACCCCGACTCGTACCCGCCGCTGGCGAAGATGCGCACCCTCGAGATCGAAGGGGGCGAGCAGTGGCACCCGACCCCCATCAACGTGACCTTCCGCGCCGGGCCCAACGCCGCCGGGGTGCACCAGGAGGCCTGCACCGGGTGCGGGGACTGCGTCACGGGCTGCAACGTGGGCGCCAAGAACACCCTTCTCATGAACTACCTCCCCGACGCCGTCGCCCACGGCACGTCGGTCTTCTGCGAGACCGAGGTCCGGTGGGTGGAGCCGGCGGCGGCGAGCCCGGCGTCGGGCGCAGCGGCATCGCCCCGTTGGGTCGTCCACGTCCAGCCGCTGGGCGCCGGTCGGGATCGCTTCGATGCCCCGCCGCTCCCCGTGACGGCCGACGTCGTGATCCTGGCTGCGGGCACCTTGGGCTCGACCCGGGTCCTGTTCCGGTCCAGGGAGAAGGGACTGGCGCTGTCGGCCCGGCTGGGGCGGCGCTTCACCGGCAACGGCGACGTCCTCGGCTTTGCGTGGCGCCCGCACCCCCCGGTCAACGCCGTGGGGGCCGGCGACCGCGCCCCGGACAGCGACAAGCCGGCCGGCCCCTGTATCACCTCGTTCGTCGACCGGCGCGGCGGGGTGGCGCTCGAGGACGGCATCATCATCGAGGACGCCGTGGTCCCCGGCGCCATCGCCGATCTCCTGCCCGCCGAGCTGGGTCCGCAACTGCTCGGCGCGGCGCTGCGCCACCCCCTCCACGCCCGCGGGCCGCTGCGCATCCTGCTCCGCATGGTGAGCGGCGGGCGCCGGGTGCTCGGGGAGCACGTGCAGACGTTGCTCGTCATGGGCAACGACGACGCCGAGGGTGTGCTCGAGCCCGGGAGCGACGGCGTGCGACTGCGGTGGCCGGGTGTCGGCGCCAGCGCCTACTACGAGCGCGCCACCCGCCAGGTGGCCGAGACGGCGTCCGTGGGCGGCGGCCGGTTCATGCACGACCCCGTGTCGGCCCGGCTGCTACACCGCGATCTCATCACCGTCCACCCCCTCGGTGGCTGCGTCATGGCCGAGGACGCCGACGGAGGCGTGGTGGACCACCTGGGTCGGGTGTTCGCCGGCCCGGCCGGAGCCGCCGTGCACGAGGGCCTCTTCGTGTGGGACGGATCCATCGTGCCCCGGCCCCTCGGGGTGAACCCCCTCCTCACCATCTCGGCCCTGACCGAACGGGGGGCCTACGCCCTGGCGGCGGAGAACGGATGGACCATCGACGAGGCCACCGCCACGCCGCCCACCGCCGACCGCGACGCCCCGGTCGCCGACGCCGTCGGGACCACAGGCGCCGGGTCGGGGGACCCCGCTGTCGCTTCACCATCGGCCATAGCGTCGCGTCCGGGCCTGCGCTTCACCGAGCGCATGGCGGGGTTCTGGTCGCCCACCGACACGGGGCCGGCCGCCGACTACGACGCTGCGTCTCGGGCGGGCGAGCAGGCCGGCTCCACGCTCTCGTTCGACCTCACGTTGTCCACCGACGACCTGCGGGCCGAGGTGTCGGACCTGGCGCGTCCCATGCAGGCGACCGGCACCGTCCTCGCCCCCGACCTGTCCCCCGAGCCGCTCGTCGTGACCGACGGCGTCTTCCAGCTGCTCGTGGCCGACGACCCCGATCCCGCCGTGCGCCACATGTGGTACCGCCTGCCGCTCACGGCGGTGGACGGCCGGCACCTGCACTTCTCGGGGTTCAAGGTCGTCGCACCCGGCGACGTCGCCGACGTGTGGCCCTCCACCACCACCTTGTTCGTCACCCTCCGCCGGGACGGGCCGGACGGACCGGTGCTCGGCCGGGGGGTGCTGCACATCAAGCCCGAGGACTTCGTGACCCAGCTGCGCACCATGTCGGTCACCGGCCCCGTGGGCACCGTCGAGCGTCTCACCCTCGAGGCGCGCTTCGGCCGGGCCTTCGCCGGCAAGCTCTTCGAGGAGTACGGCTCGGTCGTGCACCGGCCCACAGGCTTCAACCGGCGAGCCGCTCCACGGCGCCGGCGGCGCCTCGACCTGCCGCCGCGCCAGGAGTCGGAGTACCGCACCGATGACGGTGTGGCCCTCCGCCTCACCCGGTACCGGGGCGGCAACCGGGGGCCCGTGGTGCTGTCGCACGGCATGGGGGCCAACCCCCTCACCTACCTGCTCGACACCATCGAGCCCAACCTCACCGAGTACCTCGTGGCCCAGGGGTTCGATGTGTGGCTCCAGGAGTGGCGGGGGTCGACCCTGCTGCCGACGGCGCGGCGGCAATTCGATGCCGATGACGTGGCCCGGCGGGACCACGCCGCGGCACAGGCGGCGGTGCGCGCCGGGACCGGCCGCGCCGACATCCACGTGGTGTCGCACTGCGTGGGCAGCATCACGTGGATGATGGCCATCCTGGCGGGCACGGCCGAACCGGCCTCGCTGTTGTGCTCCTCGGTCAGCATGCACCCCATCGGACCGTCCCTCACCAAGGTGAAGGCCGGTCTCCGCCTGGCGCAGGTCATGAAGGACTCTGGGGTGCGAATGCTCACCACCGATTCCTTCGCCGACGAGCCCAAGGGTGCGCGGCTCCTCGACGTGGCCCTGCGCGCCTACCCCATCCCCCGCGCCGAACGCTGTGACCAACCCGTGTGCCGCCGGCTGGCTTTCATCTACGGCAACGCCGTCCATCACACGAACGTCAACGACGCCACCCACACCACCATGCACGAGCTCTTCGGCCCGACCGACATGCGGATGATGGCCCACCTGTCGCGCATGGCCAGGGTGGAGATGATCGTCTCCGCCGACGGCTCCGACGACTACACCCCGCACCTCGAGCGCGTGCGGTGCCCCATGACGTTCCTGTCGGGGCGGCACAACCGGGTGTGGGTGACCGAATCCGTCGACCGCACCGTGGACCTGCTCCAACGGGAGCTCGACCCCGGGCTGTTCGAGCGGGTGGTGTTCGAGGACTACGGCCACCAGGACGTCATGATCGGCCAGGATGCGGCCCGCGACACCTTCCCGTCGGTGCTCGCCCACCTCGACCGGGCCAACGCCTGAGCACCCTGGGCCGCGCTCGGGGCCGTCCGGCCCGGGCGCCCGCCACCAGCGCACCGATAGGGTGCGACTCGTGGCGAGGCTTGTGTACACGGCGATGACGTCGCTCGACGGGTACACGACCGACCCGACGGGCAGCATCGAGTGGAGCGTGCCCGACCCCGAGGTCCTGGCGTACGTCAACGACATCGAGCGGGGCTTCGGCACGTATCTCTACGGGCGCCGGATGTACGAGGCCATGGTCTACTGGGAGACCTTCGACGCCACCGGGGACGATCCCCCCGGTCTCCGGGACTTCGCGCAGCTGTGGCGGGCGGCCGCCAAGATCGTGTACTCGCGGACGCTCGAGGCGGTGTCGAGTGCCGATACGCGCATCGAGCGGGCGTTCGACCCCACCGCGGTGCGACGGATGAAGGACGCAGCAGGACACGACATGTCGGTCGGCGGCCCGGAGCTCGCCGGTCAGGCAATGGCGGCCGGCCTGGTCGACGAGATGCACCTCTTCGTGTCACCGCGCACGCTCGGGGGTGGCACACCGGCGCTCGCCGAGCACCTCCGCGCCCACCTCGAGCTGCTCGGGGTGGACCGCTTCGGAAGTGGCGTGGTGCACCTCCACTACCGCATCGGCGGTTGACGCCTCGGGCCTCGGGATCCGGACCCTTCCGGCACCCCGCACGAGCACCGGGACGGGCCACCCCCGTGGACGCCGCCGTGGCGCATGCGGCTCCCCACCGGTGGGCGGAGTAGCCTCCCGCCCATGCCGCGCGTTCTGTGGGCCGTCCTGACGGGCCTCGCCGTGTCCCAGGTGGCGTTGTTGATCTCCACCGTCTACCTCCACCGGTGCCTGTCGCACCGTGCACTGCGCCTGTCGCCCGGCGTCCGGGCCACCTGCCGGGTGCTCATCTGGATGACCACGGGGATGCGACCGCGTCAGTGGGTGGCGGTGCACCGCAAGCACCATGCCTTCACCGACACGGCGCGCGACCCGCATTCCCCGCTCGTTCTCGGCTTCGCCCGCGTCCAGTTCGCCAACGCCCACCTGTACCGCAAGGTGGCCCGCGACGATGCCGCCGTGGCCCGCTACGCCCGTGACCTCCCGGCGGATCGCTTCGACCGGGTGCTCTTCGACCACGCGTTCGTCGGCCTCGGCCTCGGAGTGGCCCTGCTCGTGGCGCTGTTCGGGTGGGAGCTCGCCCTCGTGGCGGCAGCGGTCCACGCCGTCTACTACCTGCTCGGCGGCGGGGCCATCAACGCCATCGGGCACCGCTTCGGACGCCGGCCCTTCGACAACCTGGCCACCAACAACCAGTGGCTGGCGTGGTTGGTCGTGGGCGAGGGATTGCACAACAACCACCACGCCGCCACCACCGCCAGCCGCTTCAGCATGGCGCGGGGCGAGATCGATCCGGGCTGGTGGTGCATCCGACTGCTCGTGTCCGTGCGCTGGGCCACCCTGCGCGAGAGCGCCGTGACCAGAGAAGTGGGCGCAAGCGCCTGAGCCTGGGTAGGGCCCAGAGCTGGAGTGCTTAGAGCTGTACCTGCGGATAGAGCGGGTGGGCGGCCAGCAGCTCGGCGCAGCGGGCGCGGCAACCCTCCCCCACGCCGGCCTCGAGAACGAAGCGGGCCTGGGACGTACCCGTCGCCGTGGACGCCGCCGTGGTGGCGCGCAGGGCGGTGGTGATGACGTCGGCCACCTCGTCCATGTCGGTCTCCCCCATCCCGAGGGTGGTCAGCGCCGGTGTCCCCAGGCGGATGCCCGAGGTGTACCAGGCCCCGTTGGGGTCACCGGGGATCGAGTTGCGGTTGGTGACGACGCCGGCCTCGAGGAGGGCGGATTCCGCCTGGCGCCCGGTGAGCCCGAAGGTGGCGGCCACGTCGAGCAGCACGATGTGGTTGTCGGTCCCTCCGGTGACGAGGCGCACACCACGACGCATGAGCCCGTCCGCCAACGCCGCCGCGTTGGCAACGATGGCTCGCGCGTAGTCGGCGAAGGCGGGACGACGGGCCTCGGCCAGGGCTACGGCTTTGGCCGCCATGACGTGGGGAAGGGGTCCGCCGAGGACCATGGGGCAACCCCGGTCGACGAACTCGGCATAGTCGCTGTTGGCTAGCACCATGCCGCCGCGCGGCCCGCGCAGCGACTTGTGGGTGGTGGTCGTCACCACCTCGGCGTGCGCCACGGGATCGAGGTCCCCGGTGAGGACCTTCCCGGCCACGAGACCGGCGAAATGCGCCATGTCGACGAGCAGGGTGGCGCCCACGTCGTCGGCGATCTCCCGCAGCACCCGGAAGTCGGGATTGCGCGGGTAGGCGGAGTACCCGGCCACGAGGATGAGGGGGCGGAAGGCGCGGGCCTGGGCGGCCAAGGCGTCGTAGTCGATCAGCCCCGTCTCGGGGTCGGTGCCGTAACTGGCCTGGTCGAACATCTTGCCCGAGATGTTGGGCCGGAACCCGTGGGTGAGATGGCCTCCGGCATCGAGGGACATGCCGATCATGCGCTGCTCGCCGAAGCGCCGGCGAAGCGCAGCCCATGCGTCCACCGACAGGTCGTTCACGTGGCCGACGCCCGCCTCGTCGAGGAAGGGGCGTTCCACGCGGCGGGCCAGGATGGCCCAGAAGGCCACGAGGTTGGCGTCGATCCCCGAATGAGGCTGCACGTAGGCGTGGGGGGCGCCGAACAGGGCGGTGGCGTGCTCGGCTGCGATGCGCTCGATGTCGTCCACCTGCTCGCACCCGGCGTACATGCGGCGGCCGGGTACGCCCTCGGCGTACTTGTCCGACAACCAGTTGCCCATGGCCAAGAGCACCGCGGGCGAGGCGTAGTTCTCCGACGCGATCAGCTTGAGCTGGCGCCGCTGGCTGGCGAGCTCGGCACCGATGGCCTCGGCCACCCGGGGCTCGACGGCCGCCACGACGTCCAGGGCACTGCGGAAGGCGATCTGCTCTGTGGACTGGGACATGCCCGCAAGGTAGTCCCCCGTACTGCCCGGCGCGGCCGGGCCACGCCTGTTGACAGCCGTGCGCGGCGATGGCAGCCTGCCGCCCACGAAACGGGGGGAACAGCCCATGACGACCTCACTCGCCTTCTTCGGCGTGCTCGGCCTGGCCAGCACGGCATTGGCCTTCTGGTGGAACCGCCACTTGTTCTCCGCCGGCGCGGTCGGGCGGGTCACGGCCCTCGAGGGCGTGTACTACGTCGTGGGCCTGGTGTCGCTCGTGCTCGGGTGGTACTTCAACGTCCGCTACACCCACACCTATCACGATGCCAGCTACATCAACTACACGAAGATGCTCTTCACCAACTGGGCCGCAGACTCCGCCGCCCAGGACTACACCATCGTGAACGTCGTGCTGCTGCCGATGTGGACCATCGTCGAGGGGCGCCGGCGGGGGCTGCGGGCGGCGTGGATCTTCTTCGTGATGAGCCTGTTCACGAGCCTGGCCTTCGCCGTGGCGATGTACCTGGCGTTCATGGAGCGCCAGGTGCGCTACACGCGGGAGCGCTCGGCGGCCTCCAAGACGGCGTAGCCACAGTTGTACCCGGGGATGAAGGTGACCCCGGGGCCCCCGTGGCACCCCGCCCCGCACAGGAACAGGCCCTCCACGGGAACCGGGTTGTCGGGCCAACCCCGTGGTCCTGGTCGGAACGGGCCCATGAACTCGGGCTGGAGCAGGCCATGGGTGAAGTCCCCGCCCGTGCACCCGAACATGAGCTCATAGGTGTAGGCCGGGTAATTGAACTGGCGGTCGATCAGGTCGGGGAAGTTGGGCGCCACGGCGCTGATCTTGTCCACGATGCGACCGGCCATCTCGTCGCGGAGCCGAGACTGCTCTGCGTGGGTGGCACCGATGGGGAAGTAGAAGGCGAAGCTGCTCGCCGCGTGCTTGCCCGGCGGCGCCAGGCTCGGGTCCTCGAGCGTCGGGATCTGCAGGTTGAACGACGGTGATCCCGGCACGTGGCCGCGCAGGCAGCCCTCGTAATCCTGCTGCATCTGCTCCGCCGTGCCGAAGAAGGTCACGTTCCGGCGCAGTTCACCCTGGTTGAGCGCCTCGTAGGGGCCGGCGAACTCGGGGAGCCCGTCCAGGGCGAAATGGGCCTGGAAATAGGCGGCTCGGTGGTCGATGGCCTCCACGCGCCGGGCGAAGTCGTCGGGGAGGTCGTCGCGGTCGAGGAGCTGGGTGAAGGTGGCGGTGGGGTCGAGGTTGGACACGACCACGGGCGCCGTGATGACCTCCCCGTCTCCGACGGCGACGCCCTCCACCCGCCCCTTTGCCGTCACGATCCGGGACACCTTGACGTGTCGGCGCAGCTCGCCCCCGTGCGCCTCGAACAGCGCCCGGACATGGTCGGACATCGCGCCGATACCGCCGCGCACCTTGGACATCGTCGCCTCACCGGGCGAGGCCAGGGCGAAGGCGAGGCACAGCGCGCTGCCGGGCGTGTAGGGGCCGAGATAGGTGGAGTTGACGGCGAGAAAGGCGAGCATGGCCCGCACCTGGGCGTGCTTGTGGCGGTCGGGCAGGTAGCGGTCGACCACGTCCATGACGCTGCCGAACATGGCGGTGCGGATGGCTTGGCGCTCGGCCTCGTTGGAGGCGCATGCCCACATGGCGTCGAGGGATCGGGGCGGGGTGCGGACGTCGAAGCGCCCGATGGCCCGGGCCGGGGCCTCGGCCCACCCCGCCACCTCGGCCATGCCCATCACGGCGTCGAGACCGAGGGTCTCACCGAGGTGCTCGAGGAGCCTCTCGGGGTCGGAGTAGAGCAGCAGCGGCGGCTCGCCCGACGCTCCCAGGCTGGCCGACTGCACCTCGGGCTCGTAGATGGGACAGGCACCGAAACCGAGATCCTCGAACAGCTCGTTGGGCAGCGGGAACTGGATCGAGCCCGCCAGCTCGAAGCGGTAGCCGCGGGCGAGCTCGGTCGTCGACGACATGCCCCCGATGAAGTGGTTCTTCTCGAGGCACAGCACCCGCATGCCGCCACGCGCCATCACCGCGGCGGCGGTCAAGCCGTTGTGCCCGGCCCCGATGACGATGGCGTCGTAGTCCGGCATCCAGGCGACGGTAGCCCATCGGCCGGTCCGTCCGGGTGCGAAGACGGGCTCCGCCCGTACCCCGATCGCGCCTCGGAGACCGTGGCGCTCAGCGTGCCCCGGCGTCGGGGGGGCCGACGGCCGGAGTCGTCGGGCGGGCCTCGGCCTTCATCTCCCCGACCCGGCGGCGGTAGCCCCGCCACACCCCGAGCCCGAGGCCGGCCACGGTCAACAACGGCAGTGCCGCCACGGCCACAGCGCGCCAGTGGCGCAGCGCCAGGGCCGCGCCCACGATCACCACCGCTGCGACCAGCACCTCGGGGGTGTCGTCGATGACGAAGGACCACAGGAACCGGCCCGTAGCCAGCGCGGCCCGACGCAGCGCGGCCGTCACGGGTCCACCTCGGCGGCGGCGGACGCCGGTGCCGCGGCGGGGACACCACCACGGGGCGCGATGCGCCGCAGAGCGAAAACGAGCACTGCCGTCGTCGCTGCGAACAACGCCACCAGCGCCAGGAGGGCGAGGTCGCTCCCCGGCCAACGCACCCCTGTCCCCTCCCCCACCCAGAACACACCGAAGCTGGTGAGCATCACCCCCACCACCGTCTTGAGCGTGTTCTCCGGTACCTGGGACAGCTGCCTCGCCACCACGGCGCCCACGGACGCCACCACCACGGCCGCCGCCGCCGCGGCGGCGGCCGCCAGCGGGAGGCGGTGTGCGCTCGTCCCCAGGCTGATGACGATGAGGACGACCTCGAACCCCTCGAGCATCACCCCCTTGAAGGCAACCAGGAAGGCGGCCCCGTCGCGCCCGGTGGACACGTCGTCGGGACCGTGGAGCGTGCCAACGGTGTGCTCGTAGATGGCGTCCTCGTCGTGCTTGGCCAGCCAGCCCCCGCCGCGCAGCACCGCCTTGCGCAGCCATGACAGACCGAGAAGGAGCAAGAGCGATCCCACCACCACGCGCAGCGTGTCGATGGGCAGGTAGCGGGCCAGGGGAATGCCGATGGCGGCGGTCAGCACGGCCAGCACGACGAGCGCCACCACCGTGCCCTCGACGGCCGAGCGCCAGCTGCGGGACCCGGCGGCCACCACCAACGTCAGTGCCTCGACCATCTCCACGGCACTCGCACCGAAGACCGCCAGGACGAGTGCGGTGGTGGAGGTCGCACCGGCGGCGCTGCCGACGAGCACCGTCGCGCTCATCTCGGGCCCGACGCCACGGGGCCATCACGGGTGTCACCCTCGTGGCCGGTCGAATCAGAGCGACGGGTACCCACGACAGCAACTATGCCGCCGCCACGGGCCCCGGGCTACTCTCGCCCCATGACCCCGAGCTCGAAGCCCCATCCCCGCGACGAGATCCAGACCGTCGTCGACCGCTACCACGAGCTGCGCCGCCGCATCGACGACGGGCTCGAGCCGAACGGGTTCGGAGCCCTGGCCGACTTCTACACCGACGACGCCGTCTACGTGGACGCCGCCTGGGGCCGGATCGAGGGCAAGCAGGCCATCGCCCACTGGCTCGAGCACTCCATGGTGGGCCTCGGGGACTGGAAGTTCCCGGTGGAGTTCACCGCCATCGAGGGCGACGACGTCGTCGTGAAATGGACCCAGGTCATCCCCGGCACCCGTTCCGACGGCTCCCCGTACACCCAGTCCGCCTACTCGCGGCTGCGCTACGCCGGCGACGGCAAGTTCAGCTACGAGGAGGACTCCTACAACATGGTGCACGTGCTCGAGGACCTCGAGGCGAGCGGATGGGCGCCCACCGAGCCCATGAACCTGCCTCCCCAGCATCCCGACCGGAACTGGACGCCTCCCGGAGCCTGAGACGCCGTGCGCCGGGTGGACCCGATGCGCCGCCCCCGTCAGGAAGCGGTCACTCGGAGCCGACGGGGTCGACACGGCCGATGGCCCGGAGCCAGTCGGCGGTCTGACGCAGCCCGTCGTCGAGCCCGATGGGGTGGTACCCGAGCCGCTTGTAGGTCTTGGACGCGGTGAGGTCGGTGCGCGGCGACGGTGCCGACGCCAGCTTGAAGGCGATGGCCACGAGCGTCGGACCGAACACCTTCTCCAACTCGGGATCGTCGGACGGGGCGACGTCGACGACGTGGTGGTCGACACCGCCGAGGGCGCAGATCCGGTTGCAGGCTTCGGCCGTGCTCACGACGTCCTCGGGCAGGCCGTCGAGCATGTAGCGCTCACCAGACACGCCGCGGTCGAGCGCCAGGATGCATCCCCGGGCCACGTCCTCGGAGAACACCCAGCTGATAGGGAACGTCAGGTACTGCGTGATGCGCCGCCGCAGGGCGGACAGAAGCACCCGGTTGAAGCTCGTCCGACCGAGGGCGTTGCTCACCACCGGTGACGGCCCGAAGATCGCGCCCGGGTGCGTGGTGACGACGTCCTGGCCGGCGGCGGCGCGGGCCATGGCGTCCTCGAAGGCGGCCATCTTGGTGATCGTGTAGGGATCGGAGCTGGGGTGCTTCGAGACCGGGGCGTCCTCGCGCTCGAGGCCGCCGCC
>JBEKVE010000021.1:0-25762 GCA_049514335.1 Acidimicrobiales bacterium | reverse complement strand
GCGAACGTCACGTCGTCACCGGACCCGGCGTGCGCCACCTCGTAGGGCAGCGAGCCGGCTCCCGAGCTGGCGCAGTTGGTGACCACGTCGGTGCCGGCCTGTGCCACCGCGGTGGGCACGACCACGAGCGCCATCGCCATCAGGGCGAGGACGACAACCGGCACGATGCGATGCCGTGCGGTGTCCAGAAGGTTGTGCGCACCGCGGACCGCCGCTGGCGTGGTCGTCATGGGGTGTGCCTTTCAGAGCGATGACCCTTGGAGGCTACCGGAGGACGGGTCGTGGACCGCTGGACCGGTGCCGTCGCCTTCTTCGCTCCGGCGCCGTCGTGGCCCTTTCTGTCCCACGAGAAGACCCGGACGGTCTCGACGGTGGGCGTGATGGGTACGGACGGAGCGGTGCTCGTCACGGTGAGGGAGTACGGCCCCGGGGCCAGCCACCACGACGTCGGCACCACGGCCAGGAAGCCTTGATCGAAGGGGAGGCCGACGGCGCGCACCGGGGTTCCCCCGTCGAATGACACGTCGAGGCCGGCACGGTGCTCGATGGAGTCGGGGACGGGCCTGCCGTGGACGTCCACGAGCCGGAGGGCGACGAAGAGCCGGGCACCGTGATCGAACCACGATCCGCCCCGCACGTAGACCCTCACCGTGGCCTCCACGCTGAAGCTCTGGTCGACCGGGGCTGCGGGCTCGAAGGTCGTGTTGCCGGGTTGGGTGGCCTGAACCGTGCAGGTCCCGGTGGAGACGAGAGTGACGGTGCTCCCCGTCACCTGGCACACGGCGGGGGTGAGCGACGCCAGGGCCACCGGCAGCTCCGAGGAGGCGGTGGCCGTCACGGCGAAGGGCGCCGTCCCGTAGACAACGTCGGGCAGCGCCGGGAAGCTGATGGTCTGGGGCGACAGGCTGGCCACGGTCACCACCGTCGACACCTGCACCGGCGTGGCCGCGGCGTAGGTGCCGTTCCCGAGCTGGGTGGCGTCGACGAGGCACGTCCCGGCGCCGGTGAAGTCGACGGTGCCCGACATGAGGGTGCAGCCGCTGCTCAGGGTGTCGAGGCCGAAGCTGACCGGCAGGTCCGAGGAGGCGGTGGCCGACGGTGTGTAGGAGCCGCCCACGAACCCGGTGCCGGGGCCGGTGAAGGAGATGGTCTGGGGGCACCCCGAGGCGAGCACCAGCTCCCCTCCGGAGACCACCACGACGGTCCCCGTCTCGCTGTAGGTGGACCCGCAGTAATTGGTGAACGACGCTCCGCCCTTGGCACCGTCGATGACCAGGCTGCCTGCGTTGGAGTAGCCCCCGTGGTTCTTGAACGTCCCCCCCACGTAGATCTCGTGCTCCGCCGAGTGGCACGTGCCGAGCTTCGACACGGCGAACACGCCCCCCGTGGCATTAGTGGTCGTCCCGGCGCCGAAATCGCTCCACAGACAGGCGCCGACGGTCCCGTCGTTGACCACCGTCCCGCCGTTGTCGAAGGGGTTGTTGGGGGACGTGTCGGTGAGCGTGGTGCCCGAAGGAATCGTCAATGTCGAGCCGGCCTGCACGGCCGCGAACCCTTGTACCGTGCACGTGCTCGTCCCGGCGCTCCATGCGCCGTTGAGAGTGACGTCGGGACCGTTCAGCCCGCACGTGGCGGAGCCCAACGTGACGCTCGAAGATGCCGCTGCGGGCAACGCCAGCATCGCGAGAGTGGCAGCCGTGGCCAACGCTCCGAGCACCACAATTGCCACACGACGCATAGCGACCCCCGCCGGGCTGCGTTCGGACGGACTCCACCGACTTGTGAACGCGGAACGTCACTATAAACCTGCGTTGCGCAAGCCGGTCGGGCCGACGGGCCTCGAGGACCGAGGATGGGGAAGCTGGGGCGCATGGGGCCCCTGTGGCCGTTGGGCCAGGCGGGGGACAGCACGGGGGTGACGCAGGCTTCGGTACCGGCGAAGACCTCCAACCACTGGCTCCTGCTCCTGGTGCGGAAGATCTCCGAGACCTAATGCGTGAGCGATTCCCATTGCGCACGGTCGTCCTGTGGGGGGATGTCGCCCTCGGGGAACCCGAGACCGATCATGAAGGCCCGGTAGAAGCGGGGCTCCATGGCACCGACGGACACGAAGGAGCCGTCGGAGGTCTCGTACACGTTGTAGTAGTCGGATCCGGTGTCCATGAAGGTGGTCCCACGCTCGTCGTGCCACAGCGAAAGGTTCCTGATCTCGTGCAGCATGGTGGTGAGCAGCGCCGCCCCGTCCACCATGGCCGCATCGACGACCTGCCCGAGTCCCGAACGGGAGCGCTCGTAGACGGCGGCGAGGATCCCGAGGACGAGCAGCATGCCCCCGCCCCCGAAATCGGCCACGAGATTGAGCGGTGGCACGGGGGCCTCACCGCGACGCCCGATGGGCGCCAGGGCGCCGGCCATGGAGATGTAGTTGATGTTGTGACCGGGCTCGGTGGCGAGCGGCCCGTCGCGTCCGTAACCGGTGATGCGGGCATAGATCAACCGCGCATTTCGCTCCATGCACACATCGGGGCCGAGCCCGATGCGCTCCATGACACCGGGCCGGAAGCCTTCCAGCACGACGTCGGCGTGCGCTGACATCCGCAGCACGAGCTCGACGCCCTGCGGGTGCTTGAGATCGACGCCCAGCGAGGCGCGGCCCCGGTGAGCACGAGCCGGCGGTCCACGGCACCAGGCACCGGGCCGGGGAGCCCTGTGCGCTCCACGCGGATGACCTCGGCGTCCAGGTCGGCGAGCACCATGGCCGCGAACGGCACGGGCCCGAGCCCCGCCAGCTCGATGACACGCAGGCCCGCAAGCGGACCGGCCGGCGGCGCGTCAGCCGGGTCATGGCCGCCGGGGCCGGGCGGCGGATCGCTGTCACGAACCGGTCAGGTAGCGATCGATCACCCGGTGCATGTGCAGGATGTTGGCCTCCTGGCGCCCGTTGAGGCGCAGCCCGGGGCCGCGTTGCTTCAACCCCACCTGGACGTGCTCCATGTTGGCGTAGTCCTGGTTGGTGATGAGGCCCCAGTCGCGCTCGGTCCAATCGGCGTAGAACCGCCGCCGGGCCTTCCGGGGTACCGCATCGGGCCGGGGCCATTCCAGGATCCACGTGTCCTTCACGGCGCTGTCGGGGTCGAGCCCGTTGGGCCGGACCCGGAAGATGACGGCCGTCCCCGGATAGATCGGCCCCACCATGTTGGGGAAGAAGTACACGTCGTCCGCGCTCGTCAGCTGGTCGTCGGTGAACGCCTCGACGGGGACGTGGCGCCTCTCGAGCAACTGGCGCCGTCCCCGCTGGTATCGCTCCAGGAGCGACCCCCGCCCGTCGGGCTCGGCGCGGATCTGCTCGACGAGGACGCGCTCGTCGTCGTAGAACAGCCCTCCCAGGCCCTCGACGAACCGGGCCAGGATCTCGCCCTCGTCGTACTCGCCTTCGACCAGGCCGAGCCGCGGACTGGGCCGCAGTGTCCGACGGGCACTCGGGAGCCGGCCGTAGTGGGCGTGTATGCCGAGCGGCTCGTACGCCAGGTTGACGTCGTCTGTCCACGCCAGCAGCTGCGGGTGCGTGCCCTGCACGTGGTACCCCTCGTTGAAGGCGTCGACGACCACCTTCCAGTTGGCGGGGAGGATGGTCGACAGCGATGACCGGAGGCGCATCTGGTCGAGGTGGTACGGGGCCAACAGGGCGGGCAGGGGGTCGAGGTACTGGAGCAGCGGTGGCGCGGCAGGGTCGAGGGTCACCCACACGAATCCGCCCCAGCGCTCGGTGCGCACCTGGCCCAGGCGCACGCCCTCGGGCATGGGGGCGAACTCCTCGCGGTCCACGACCTCGACCACCTTGCCCTCGAGGTCGTAGCACCAGGCGTGGTAGCGGCACCTGATGCAGCCGTCGTCGAATTGGCCGCTGCCCTCCGCCAGCCGCGTCCCACGGTGCAGACACGTGTTGTAGTAGGCGCCGACGGCATCGGGCGCCGATCGGACCACGAGGATCGACTGCTCGCCGATGCGGTACTCGGCGTAATCGCCCACCTCGGCGACCTCTTCTTCGCGGCACGCCACCTGCCACACCCGCGCCCACAGCCGCTCGAACTCGAGCGAGGCGAATCGGGGGCTCGTGTAGCGGGCACGGGGGATGACGTCGTCCTCGCCAACCAGCACGGAGTCGAGGTCGGTATCGGTCATCGGCGGGCGCGGCGGAGCAGGACACCAATGCTATCGACCGGTGCGCGCCGGGGGCGGGTGAGGACGCCGGAACCTATACTCGCCAGGCTCTCCACGGGCGCGACGAAGGGAACGAACATGTCACAGCCGGTCATCGTCGAGGCGGTCCGGACCCCGATCGGCAAGCGCAACGGGGCGCTGTCGGGGGTGCACCCCGCCGAATTGCTCGGGGCCACCCAGGTCGAGCTGATCAAGCGGTCGGGGATCGACCCGGCGGAGGTCGAGCAGATCTTCGGGGGCTGTGTCACCCAGGCCGGGGAGCAGTCGTTCAACATCACGCGCACGGCGTGGCTGAGCCAGGGCCTGCCCTTCGAGGTCGCCGCCACCACCATCGACTGCCAGTGCGGCTCGTCGCAGCAGGCCAACCACATCGTGGCCGGTCTCGTCTCCTCGGGTGCGGTGGACGTGGCCGTGGCGTGCGGTGTGGAGGCCATGAGCCGGGTGGGTCTGGGGGCCAACGTGGTGGGCGCCCCCGGCCGTCCCATCCCCCCCGGGTTCCCGTGGGACACGCCCGACCAGTTCCATTCGGCTGAGCGCATCGCCGAGAAGTACGGCGTGACCCGTGCCGACGCCGACGCCCTCGGACTGGCGTCACAGCACAAGGCGGCGCGGGCATGGGAGGAGGGCCGCTTCGAGCGCGAGGTCTTCGCCGTCGACGCGCCGGTCATGGGCCCCGACGGGGCGACCGGTGACCGCCAGGTCGTGCATCGGGACCAGGGCCTGCGTGACACCACGGCCTCGGGGTTGGCAGGCCTCAAGCCCGTGCTGGGCGAGGGCATCCACACCGCCGGGACCTCGTCGCAGATCTCCGACGGCGCCGCCGCGGTGCTGTGGATGTCGCAGGACAGGGCCACGTCGGCGGGACTGCGGCCCCGGGCCCGCATGGTGGCGCACACGCTGGTGGGCTCAGACCCCGCCCTCCAGCTCGACGGCCCCATCGCCGCCACCGCCAAGGTCCTGGCCAAGGCGGGCATGTCCGTGGCCGACATCGACATCTTCGAGGTGAACGAGGCGTTCGCCTCGGTGGTGTGCTCGTGGCAGAAGGCCCACGACGTCGACTGGGACAAGGTCAACGTGAACGGGGGGGCGATCGCCCTCGGTCACCCCGTGGGCGCCACCGGGAGCCGGCTCATCACCACCGCCCTGCACGAGCTCGAGCGTCGCGATGCCAACCTGGCGCTCGTGTCGATGTGCTGCGGGGGCGGTCTCGCCACCGGCACGATCCTCGAGCGGATCTGAGCGGGCCCGGGCGCTTCTGTGAGCCCCGACGAGCCGCCGCGCCGCGCCGGCTTCGCCCCGGCACTGCCAGAGGTCGAGCTCCCGGCCCGGAACGTCGCTGCCCTCATCGAGCGCAACGGCACCGACCCCGATCGGGCCACGCGCCCTGCGCTGTGGTTCGGCGACCGGTCGTGGACGCACGCCGAGGTGCTGTCGGAGGCGCAGCGTTTCGCGGCGCTGTTCCGCACCCGGCTCTCGGAGCAGCGCCCCCGCCACGTCGGCATCCTCCTCGACAACACACCTGACTACGTGTTCGCCCTGTGTGGGGCGGGACTCCTCGGTGCGGTGGTCGTCGGGCTCAACCACACCCGGCGCGGTGACCACCTCGCCCGCGACGTGTCGCACACCGACGTGCAGCTGCTCATCACCGAGCCGCGTCACGAGGCACTGCTCGGCTCCGCCCTCGGCCCACAGGACCTGCCGGCGGGCCTCCTCGTGTCGGAGCGCTTCTGTGACGCCGATGACCCACCCCGGAGCATGGGCGAGTCGCTCGGAGACGCCCTCGGGGCGCTCGGTGCGGGCGACCGGGCGAGTGGGTTCGTGGCGCACCCGTCGCTCCTCGTGGATGTCGATGCCGATGCGTTGTGGGCCCTGCTGTTCACCTCGGGCACCTCGTCTGCGCCCAAGGCGGTGTGCTGCTCGCAGCGACGCCTGCTGTCCACCGGCAGCCGGATGGCGACGATGCTCGGTATCGGCCCTGACGACACCGGCTATGCCGCCATGCCCCTGTACCACGCCAACTCGCTCATGGCCGGCCTGGCGCCGGCCCTCGTCGTCGGGGCATCGTTGTCGCTCGCCCGGCGCTTCAGCGCCACGAGGTTCCTGCCCGACGTCCGCCGGTACGGCGCCACGTGGTTCAACTACACCGGGAAGCTGCTTGCGTACCTTGTCGCCACGCCAGAGCAGGCGGACGACGCCGACACCACGCTGCGCATCGCCTTCGGCAACGAGGGGTCACCACACGTCGTGGAGGCCGCCGCCCGGCGCTTCGGCATCGAGATCATCGACGTGTTCGGCTCCACCGAGGGGGCGATCGCGCTCGATCGGAGCGGCGGTCCGCCCCGGGGATCGGTGGGCCGCCTGCGCCGGGGTGTCATGGTCGTCGACGCCGAGGGCGTAGAGGCGCCACGGGCCCGGTTCGGCGAGGACAGCCGCCTTTTGAACGCCGAGTCGTGCGTGGGTGAGATCGTCAACACCGCGGGCGTGGGGCCGTTCGAGGGCTACTACCGAAACGACGAAGCCATGCGGCGCACGACACGCAACGGGTGGTACTGGAGCGGGGATCTCGGGTACGTGGACGAGGACGGATGGGTGTACTTCGCCGGGCGGACCTCCGACTGGCTGCGCGTCGACGGCGAGAACTTTCCGGCCGCCCCCGTCGAGGCCATCGTGTCGCGTCATCCTGACGTGGTGATGGCGTCTGCCTACGGTGTGCCCGACGTCGATGCCGGCGATCAGGTCATGGTGGCCGTGGTGCTGCGCGAGGGCTCGAGCTTCGACGCCACGGCGTTCGCCTCGTGGCTCGACGCCCAGACCGACCTGAGCCCCAAGTGGCGGCCGCGCTATCTCCGCCTGTGCGACGCGCTGCCCACCACGCCCACCAACAAGGTCCTGACCCGCACGCTCGTCCACGAGAAATTCCGGTCTGACCGCGTCGGTGCCGACCGGGTGTGGACGCGTGGACGCGGCGACAGCTCCTATCGCACCTTCACCGCCGAGGACGAGGACTGGGTGCGCCTGGCCCTGGTCGCCAACGGCCGCAGCACCTCCTGGGACCTGTAGGCGACAATCTCCAAGACGCATGCCGGCGGTCCACGCCACCCGACGCCGGTCCCTGTGGCCGTCGGACCGTGCCGGTAGCGTGCGGGCCGTGGGCACGGCACCGCAGGGTGGCGTCCGTGGTGGCATCTCGGGCAGGGCCACCACGGTCGTCCTCGTCGCATTGGCCGTCGTCGTCGTGGCGGTGCTGGCTCTCGTGCTGTCCGACCCCTTCGGACGACCCGGGGGCGACACGTCGCCGGTCGACCTCGCCACGCCCGTGGACATGGCGGCGGGGACGGCGCACCAGTCCGCCGTGGTCCGGATGGGTGACGCCCGCATCGAGGTCCTGAGCCCGAGCCTGCTGCGCCTCGAGTACTCGCCTTCGGGGACGTTCGAGAACAGCCCCACGGTCAACGCCGTCGATCGGCGCATGCCCGTTCCGGCGTACCGGTCCCGCGTGTCGGGGGGATGGCTCACGCTGCGCACCGCCGACGCGACGCTGCGGTACCGCGTGGGGTCGGGACCGTTCACCCCCGCCGACACCTCGATCCGCTACGACGTCGCCGGGCGCCAGACCACGGTTCGTCCCACGTGGGACTGGGAGTGCCCCTTCGACCAGAGCTGCCAGGCCGGTGCGGCCGCGCTGTCGGGCGGGGCGCAGCTCAGGTGGACGATCAGCGGCTACCAGAGCGACGCCGGGTACGTGGGACCACTCCCGCACGGGGCGGCGGCCACGTGGACCGTGCTCGGTGCCCCCGCCGCAGCGGCGGTGCTCGCCGTCCGCTATGCGGCGCCGGGAGGTGGCACGTCGACGTCGCCCCCCCAGGGGTTGGACCTCGTGGTCGACGGCCGCCCCCGCACCGTCATGGCCACGCCGCCGACCCCCGGCGCCGCGCCGTGGGCCACCTTCACCACCACCGCGCCGCTGCGAGCCGGGACGAACACCGTCGAGTTGCGCTGCGACCGGGCGGCGGGGTGCGACGCGGCGCTCGACACCCTGTCGGTGGGTCCCGCCCCGGGTCCCGCACCTGCGCCGGTCGAGACGGGTCCTCTCGGTGGGTGGGTGCGTGGCTTCGACACCTTCACCTACGGCTCGCTCCCCACGTGCGCGCCGGGTACCGGCGGAGCCACGTGCGCCGACACCTTCGAGCCGCTGCACACAGACGGCCTGCTCGACCAGGCCGGCTGGCGCCTTCTGGATGACACCCAGAGCGCGGTGTGGAACAGCCAGGGGTGGATCGAGCCCCGCCCGCAGCGAGGCGACGTGGAGGACGGCTACCTCTTCGTCTACGGCCACGACTTCTCGGGCGCGCTGCGGAGCCTCGCCCGGTTGACCGGCGCCGCCCCGCTCCTTCCCCGCAACGTCTTCGGGGTGTGGTACTCCGACTACACGCCCTACTCGGCGCGCTTCATCGAGGACACCCTGTACCCCGCCTTCGAGCGGGAAGGGGTCCCGCTCGACACCCTGTCGCTCGACACCGACTGGAAGGCGCCGAGCGATTGGGACGGGTGGGAGTGGGCGTCGTCGCTTTTCCCGGACCCGTCCGCCTTCTTGCGCTGGGCGCACGGGCACGGCATCGACGTCACGTTGAACATCCACTCGAGCATCGCCCTCGACGACCCCGACATCACCACGGCTCAGAGCGTGGCGGGGGGGACGCTCGCCAAGTCGGCGTGCACGGCCGGCATCTGCCGGATCTGGGACTGGAGCTCGATCCCGCAGGCGGAGTCGAACTTCGACCTCCAGCAGAGCCTCCAGTCCGAGGGCGTGTCGTTCTTCTGGCTCGACTGGTGCTGTGACAACTCGGTGGTGTCGATGCGCGGTGTCACGCCCGATGCGTGGATCGGGCACCTGTACGCCCAGCAGATGGTGAACGAGGGCGAGCGGGGATTCGTGCTGGCCCGGATCGGCTCCTCCAACGGCAATCCCCAACGCGTCTACGCGGCGGGGCCGTGGTCGGACCACACCTCCGCCATCGCCTTCACCGGCGACGCCTGGGGGACCTGGGCCACCCTCGCCCAGGAGGTGGCGCTCACGCCCGACGAGGCCACCATCGGCGAGCCGTACGTGAGCGACGACATCGGCAGCTACCTCGGCCCCCCGCCGCAGGGAACCCAGGACCCCGCCGACCTCTACGACCGCTGGGTGCAGTTCGGGACGTTCGAGCCGCTCATGCGCCTGCACTCCAACGACGAGAAGCGCCTGCCGTGGCAGTTTCCGCAACCGGTGCGGTCCGTCGCCGATTCGTTCCTGCGCCTGCGCCAGGCCCTGGTCCCGTACACCTACACACTGGCGGCGCAGGCCCATCAGGACGGGCTTCCCATGACCCGTCCGCTCTACCTCGACTATCCCGGGCAGTCCGCCGCCTACACCCACGCGGGGGAGTACCTCTACGGCCCCGACGTGCTGGTGGCCCCGGTGACCGCCCCCGGCACCGTGGCGCCGACCACGCTGTGGGTCCCCCCGGGCCGGTGGACCGACTACTTCACGGGCGCCACCGTGACGGGACCTTCGACCGTCACCGTGGACGAGCCTCTGGACCGTATGCCGGTGTTCGTGCGGGCGGGCGGGATCATCCCCGAGGAGCCGTCGTCGACCGGATCGTCGTCGCACGGGGGAGACACCATGGTCCTGCACGTGTACGCCGGGGCGGAAGGTGCCTTCAGCCTCTACGGCGACAGCGGTACCGGGCTCGGGTACGAAAAGGGCCAGTTCACCACGACGCCCATCACCGACACGACGGGTTCCGGGACTGCGGGCGGGGCCACGAGCGTCGGAGTGACCGTGGGTGCGGCGCGCGGTCACTACCCCGGGGCGCCCGCCTCGGTCCGCTACGAGATCGACATGGAGGACCTCTCGGCACCGGCGGGTGTCACGCTGGACGGCCGCGAGCTGCTGCGTCGTTCGCCTGGGTCGGGCGCCGAGGGTTGGTACTACCGCGCCGCCACCGACACCGTGGTGGTGGACACCGGTGCCCGATCCACGAACCGGTCGCTCACCGTCGTCACCTCGGGCAGCGGGGTCCTGGACCGCTCCGAGCCGGACACGCCTGCGTCGCCGGCGTCCTGACGGTCCACGGGTGCGGCCCCGCCGACCTCGACGCAGCTGCCCAGGATGGGGATGCCCTGCATGCGGCTGCTCTGATGCGACGATGTGATCCGGTGGGTGCCGTCAACGCCGGCGGACCACCAGCACGGGGTGAGCGAGGTCGTCGTTGTCGAGGACGAGGTCGGCGTGCTCCTCGGGGCTCACGGCGCGCCGGTAGAGGTCGGCGGCGGCGTGGTAGCGAGTGTCGTAGAGCGTCTCGGCCTTCCGCCGCCCTCCCAGGGCCGCCGCATCGCGTCGAAGTCCGCGGGCGCGGGCCACGGCAGGGCTCGTGTTGACGAAGATGCGCCAGTCCCAGTGGGGCGCGAGCTCAGGGCGCTGGAGGAAGCTGCCGTCCACCACGACGACGGCGTCGACGGGGGCTTCGAGGGCGGGCTCGTCGACCTGCTCGTCGGACTCCAGGTCGTGGACCCGCATCCGGTAGCGGCGATCACCGCCCGGTCCGAGCGGCACGAGGACGTGCCGGGCGAAGGCGGCGAAGTCGAAGGCGTCGTCGTAGTAGCCGACAGCCGAGTGGCGGCCCCGGCGATAGCGGTGGTCGCGGGGATGGTGGTAGCCGTCCAGGGTGAGGTGGACGGTGGGGCGGCGCCGCGCCGCCAGGGCGTCGGTGAGCTCGGCGGCGAATGTCGACTTGCCGGCGGCGGAGATGCCGTCGACGGCGACGCGTACCGGGTGGGGCAGGGGGCTTGCGCAGATGATGGCCGCCACGCTGTCGACGGTCACCGCCCGCGCCCGCGGGGACCCGGTCACGTGGCCCGGGGAGACCGCTTCCTCATGCCGGTCTGCACCGCCGCCCTGCGCCGGGTCACCTTGGCCACGGCGCCGTTCTTGGACGGGGCGCGGGGCAAGGTGGCCTGGGCCGTCCCCCCGGAGGCGATGAAGAGGCCGTCGACCGGAGCCGGGGTGGCGTCGACCGGGTGGCAGGGACACTCGCACTGCGCGATCGAATGCTCCTGGCACGCCTGATGGCCGGCGATACGACAGAACGCCGATATGTGTTTGCCGAGCATCACTGCAGCCCCCACCCCCGTCGGTGGACACAGGCACGAGCCGGTCGGCGCCCACGGCCGGCTCTGCTCCCCCTGCATCCCCCCTGCCGTCCGGGCGGACACCCGGCGACACCCAAAAGCTACGCCCTTCCCGAGCGTTTTTCCACAGGTTGTGCCCAAACCGACGTCGCCACCGGCCCTGGTGGCGCCCCGACGGCGCCATCCGGGGTGCGGGCGGGCGCCCGGACGGGCGCACCGCGGCCGGGTTCGGGCAGGCCGTAACGCGGCGTTCACGGTCGTGACACGCAGTGGAGATACAGCGGCCCTAGAACGGTCGTGCAGCCCGGGCGACGTGATCCGGGGCCAGCGCGAAGGACCCGGCATGGCCACGACCAACGGCACGGTGACCTCCACCTTCCAGCTCATGGAGCTGTCCCACGGCGTCCAATACCGGTTCTTCACCATCCACGGCCACCGCCGGGCGTTCCTGTCGGCGGGTACCGGACCACCGCTCCTGCTGATCCACGGTATCGGCGACTCGTCGAGGACGTGGCTCCCGGTGGTCGAGGCGTTCGCCCGCGACCACACCGTGATCGCCCCCGACCTCCTGGGCCACGGGTTGTCGGACAAGCCCCGGGCCGACTACTCGGTGGCGGCGTACGCCAACGGCATGCGCGACCTGTTGTCGGTGCTCGACGTCGATCGGGTCACCGTCGTCGGTCACTCTCTGGGAGGGGGCGTGGCAGCCCAGTTCGCCTATACGTTCCCCGAGCGCTGTGAGCGGTTGGTCCTCGTGGGCACCGGTGGCATCGACCGCAGCGTGAGCCCCCTGCTGCGTCTCGCCGCGCTGCCCAACGCTGATCTCGTCATGCCCACCTTCGGATCGCCGGTGGTGAAGGTGGCGGCCCGAATCGGTGCCCACCTGCTGCGCGTCCTCGGCACCGACCTCGGGCGCGACACCGAGGAGATCCTACGCGTGTTCGACGCCCTCCCCGATGCGGCAGCCCGGCGGGCGATCGTGCGCACCCTGCGCTCGGGCGTGGACTGGCGAGGCCAGGTCATCACCATGCTCGACCGTGCCTATCTGGCCGAGGGCATGCCCACCCTGCTCGTGTGGGGTGGACGCGACGCCATCATCCCCGTGGCCCACGCCCACGTGGCGGCCGAGGCCATGCCGGGCAGCCGGTTGGAGATCTTCGAGGACGCCGGGCATTTCCCTCATCACAGCGACCCGGAGCGGTTCGTGGCCGTGGTACGGGACTTTCTCCGTGACAGCACGCCCCCTCCTTTCGAGCCCGACGTGTGGCGGGCCCGCCTTCGCCGGGGCCAGCCGGTGCAGGCCGTGGAGCGGACGGGCAACGCCGACGGCGTGTTCTCCGGCAGCGTGCGCAGCGGCACGTAACCGGCGAGGAGCCGCCGACGCCGGCGTGCACAGCAGGGCCGGCGTGCACAGCAGGGGCGACCGGTGTCACGCCTTGGTGGCGACGACCTCGCCGTGGAGGACGATGAACGTCGCGTCGGGATGCTCGGCCCACCGGTGGAAGGCGCCGGCCATCTCCGCCAGCTCCGCCGGGTCGCTCAGGCCGTAGGCGAGCGCCTGCTCGGCGAAGGCGGAATGCTCGACCCGTTCGGCCCAGAGACCACCCCACCACGCCCGTGTGCCGGGGTCGGCGAAGGTCCATGTGGAGCTGGTCATGACCGGTGCGGCGAAGCCCGCGGCGCGCACCCACGCCGGAAGGTGGCGCCCGCCGTTCGCCTCCCCACCGTTTTCCGCCGTCACCCGTCGGTACAGCTCCAACCACCGGTCGAGCACGGGGTCACACGGTGCCCACACGAAACCGCCGTAGTCGCCGTCGCGCACCGCCACGACACCGTCGGGGCGCAGCACCCGGCGCATCTCGACCAGGGCGGCCACGGGGTCGGAGAGGTGCTGGAGCACCTGATGGGCGTGCACGACGTCGAACGAGGCGTCTCCGAAGGGCAGTGCGTACACATCCGCCGTCCGAAACGACAGGTTGGCGGCCCTGAAGGCGGCGGCCGCCTCGGCCACGATGCCCGGGGCGCGGTCGATCCCCACCACCTGCCCGGGGGCTACCACGGCGGCCAGGTCGCTCGTGATGGTGCCCGGGCCACACCCCACGTCGAGCAGGTCGAGGCCCGGGCCGATCCTCCCGAGGAGGTAGGCGGCCGAGTTCTCC
The DNA here is from genome assembly GCA_049514335.1 of Acidimicrobiales bacterium. Classification (GTDB taxonomy): domain Bacteria; phylum Actinomycetota; class Acidimicrobiia; order Acidimicrobiales; family UBA8190; genus JBEKVE01. Next base: position 12,209 of record JBEKVE010000021.1, on the reverse strand, counting down.
GCTGTCCGCCAGGTATGGCTGCGCAGCACGCTGGGGTGGTGGCCGTGGGTGTAGCAATCGCTCGGCATGCCCCGAGTATGCGGACCTCAGGACCATCACACAACGTGGTATTTGCCCGATCGAGATATAGGATTTCCTTATGGCTCGGACGGAGTGGCTGCGCACCTTCGTGTCCGCCTGTCAGGCGGGCTCGATCTCGGAGGCGGCCCGCCTGCGCAACGTGTCGCAGCCCGCCGCCACCGGCCACGTCCGTTCTCTGGAGGCCGCCGTGGGTACGGCGCTGTTCGTCCGCCGGCGCGACGGCGTCGAACCCACCGAGGCGGGACGGCGGCTCTACGCCGAGGTCGTGGACCCACTCGACCGCCTGGCCGCCGTGCTGACCGGGCTCGATGCCGGCGCCGTGGCCGTGCCCACCACGCCGGTCCGCATCGGCGCCAGTCCCGAGGTGTTCGCCGGTCTGGTGGTGCCGCACCTCGGCCCCGTGTCGCCGCGCGTCGACGCCGTGTTCGGTACCGACGACGAGCTCCATACCCGCTTCGGACGCGACGAGATCGACCTCGTCATCACTCCCGTGCCGCTCGCCCGGCGGTGGACCGTCACCGACCTCGTCGGCTCCGATCGCTATGCCCTGGTGTCGTCGACCGCCGGCGCGCTGCGCCCCGTGGCCGACCTCCGGGACCTGGCCCGGCGGCTCGGCACGGCCCGGTGGGTGAGCTATTCCAACGACCTCCCCAAGACCCGCCGATTCTGGAAACAGCACCTGGGTCGCGCCTTCGACGCCGAGGTCCGCCTGGTGGCGCCGGACCTGCGCGTGGTGCTGGCTGCGGTGGAGGCGGGTGTCGGAGCCAGCCTGCTGCCCACCATGGTGTGCGGCCCGGCGCTCGAGCGGGGCAGCGTCTTCGAGGTGTTCCCGGTGCGTGACCTGGTCGATCCCCGGCCCCTGTGGGCCACCACCCGTGCCGCGGTGGCCGCCCGGGCCGACGTCGAGGCGTTGCGGGAGGCCCTGCGGCGGGCAGCGGACTGACCCACGGCCAGGCCCGCCCCGGGCCCTGGGTCCCGAGCCTGGCGCCGGCCCTGACCCCCCGCCTCACAGCGGGCCCCGGCTCGCCTCTCCGGCTCGGCTCCGGGGGTCGGTTTCCAGGCTCGGCGGCCACTGTGAGCACCTTGTGATCCCGATGTCAGCGGCTCCGGACATGGTGGGGACTCGACCACAGGGCCGCCCTGGCGGGGCTCCGCCCGAACGAAGCGTTGGGGGTCATGGCACTCGTCCGCTGGGTCTGCATGTCGGACATGCACTTCGGAGCCGAGAACAGCCTCCTCAGCCACGTGCCGGAAGGGTCGATCGACGTGGACCCGCAACACCCGAGTGCCGTGCTCGTGGCCCTGGTCGACTGCCTGCGGACGCTGTGCGCCGTCGAGGCAGGCGAGGGGCGCCCCACGCTGGTGCTCAACGGGGACATCCTCGAGATGGCCCTGGCCCGGGACGAGGTGGCGGCCATGGCGTTCGACCGGTTCGTCGATCTCGCCTTCGGCTCAGGAGCGCCCATCTTCGACGACACCGTCGTGTACGTCCCGGGCAACCACGACCATCACCTGTGGGAGACCGCCCGCGAGCGCCAGTACGCCGCCTACGTCGCTGCCGTCCCAACCGGACAGCCGCTCGGGCCGCCGTGGCACGCCACGCGCCTGTTCGAGTCCGACGATCTCGCCTGGCCCGAGGCGGAGCTGCTCACTGCGCTCGTGCGCCGTCGCGCCGGGCTCGACCTGCGGGTGAAGATCGCCTATCCCAACCTCGGCGTCCGCTCCGAGGGAACGGGGCGTACCGTGCTGTTCCACCACGGCCACTTCGTCGAGCCCCTCTACCGGCTCATGTCCTCGCTCAAGGACATCGTGTTCCCCCGCCAGCCCACGGGCCTCGAGATCTGGGACTGGGAGGCTGACAACTTCGCCTGGATCGACTTCTTGTGGTCGACGCTCGGGCGCTCGGGCGAGGTGGGGCGCGACATGGGTCTCGTGTACGACATGCTGCAGAGCGACGAGGCCCTCGCCATCCTGGCCGACGACGTGGGTACGGCGAGCACCCGGACCCTGCCGGCCACCGTCCGTCCTGAAACGGCGGCACTGGTGCGGGTCGTGCTGCGGGTGGTGGCCACGCACGTGGCGCGCCACGAGCGCGCCGACCCCACGCAGCTGCTGGGCCCGTCGGCGACCGCGGGGCTGCGCGACTACGTGACGGGCCCGCTGTTGCGCCAGCTCGAACGCGAGCACCCCGGCGCTGCGGAGGGACCGGTGAGCTTCGTCTTCGGCCACACCCACAAGCCCTACGAGTCGGTGGAGCACCTGCCGGGGTTGACGCAGTCGGTGCAGGTGTTCAACTCCGGGGGTTGGGTGGTCGACACCGAGCGCACCGCCTCTCTGCAGGGCGCGTCGGTGGTGGTCGTCGACGACGACTGCCGGGTCGCCTCCGTCCGGTTGTACAACCAGGCCGACGACCCTTCGGGGTACCGGGTCCGCCTCGCCCCGCCCGCCGCTGGACCCACGGACGCCCTCCACGACGGCCTGGCGAGGGTCATCGACCCGGGCGCGCCGCCGTGGTCGGGGTTCTCCGAGGCCGTGGCGCGTGCGGTGGCGCAACGCCGCGCCATCCTCCCCGACATCATCGAGCGGGGCGTGGAGCTCACCCGCCCGGTCGAGGCGGTGCACCGGTGAGTCCCCCCGAGCTGCGGTTCACCGAGCGCATGTCGGGGTACGTGTGGGCGCCCGTCGGCGCGCCGGACGCGCCGGACGCGTTTGCCGCCGCCTACGAGGCGGGCCGCACGAGCGGCGCCTCGATCCAGCTCGACACGGCCATCACCCATCCCGACCTGCCGGCCCTCCTCGACGACCCGTCGTCGCCGGCCGTGCTCACCGGCACCGTCCGGGCCCCGTCGCTGTCACCCTCGGCGCTCGACGTGGTCGAGGGGGGCTTCGTCCTGTTGGAGCCGAATCCCGCCGCCGTCGAACAGGACCGGATGCGTTACCGCATGGTGCTTCGGTCGCGCTTCGATCCGCAGGAGACCTTCTTCCTCGAGGGACACAAGGTCATCGAGGTCGGATCGATCCTGGCGGCCTGGCCCGACACCACCACCCTCTTCGTCACCATTCACGAGGGGGACACGGCGGACGGGCCGGTGCGGGCCCTCGGCATCATGCACATCGGGCTCTTCGACGTGACACACCTGCTGGCCAACGCCCGGGTGCACAACGCCGGACCGGTGGAGGGCGAGATCCTGCTATTGCGGTTCGGCGCCATGTTCCTCCGTTCCATCTGGCCCTTCTACGGCGGCATGCTCAACGAGCTCGGCCGGTTCCCCGCACCACCGGCCCCGGCGGAGGCGTCCGACGCCCTCGACGTGGTGTCCGCGCCCGACCGCGTGGCGCCGGCGCAGGGCGTCGCAGCGCTCGACAGCACCATGCGTCCTTCGGATCCGGACCTTGTGCTCGTGTGCGACCGCAGCGGCCGTTGGCATCCACACCGCGACGTGCCCGACGCGTGCTCACGCCTCATTCGCTTCGAGGGAGGGGGGAAGGGGCCGGTCATGCTGGCCTCGGGCTTCGCCATGTCGGCGACGTCGTTTCTCGCCCCGACCGTCCGTCCCAACCTGACCGAGGCGCTCCTCGAGGCGGGATACGACGTGTGGCTGTTCGACTACCGGGCGGGTATCGACCTGCCCTCGGCGGCGACCCAATTCACCGTCGACGACATCGCCCGCACCGACTGGCCCCAGGCCGTGGGCCAGGTGCTCGACGTCACCGGGGCCCGGACGGTGCAGGTGTTCGCCCACTGCGTCGGCTCGGTGTCACTGCTCATGGCGCTGCTCGACCCCGGCAACGGCATGCAGGGCCGGGTCCGCTCGGCGGTGTGCGCCCAGTTCACCCTCCACCCCATGACGTCGCGTCTCAAGGTGTTCGAGTCCAAGCACCACCTCGGCGCGCTCCTGGAGGCGGCCGGCCAGAAGGTGCTGCGGCCCGACACGGAACGGACCGTGCGCAACATTGCGCTCGACATCGCCTTGTCGGCCGTACCCCACCCGCACCACGAGGGGTGTGAGCTCCCGGTGTGCCGGTGGATCAACGCCGTCTTCGGCATGACCCACCGTCACGCCCAGTTGGACGACGCCACCCACCGGGCGCTCCCCGGCATGTTCGGCGACGCCAACATCCACTGCCTCACGCACCTGGGGCTCATGATGCAACGGGCCCGGGCGGTGGACGCGCAGGGCCGTGACCGGTATCTGCAGCACCCCGAGCTCCTCCGGGGCGTCCCCATCCACATCCTGGCGGGGGAGGACAACTACATCTTCCACCCCGAGGGGAACGAGCGGACGCTGCGTTGGCTGCAGGAGCACAACGATCCCGACGACTACACCCTCACCATGCTGCCGGGCTATGCCCATCTCGACGCCCTCGTCGGCCGCGACGCGCCGCGGCAGGTGTTCCCCGACATCATCGAGCATCTCGACCGGCACCGGTGACGGACCGGCCGGGGGTGTCGTCCCGGCTGCCGCCCAACCCGCCGCGGTAGCGTGGCGGAGATGGCGGAGGCGGGGAGCGGGGCGGGGGAGGCCCGCCGTTGGCCGTCGTGGTTGGCCGCAGCGGCGGCCGGCTGTGCGGCCGCTTCGTTCCTCATGCAGGGCGCCGTGGAGGCGAGCTCGACCTTCAGCCGGTTGGATGTCCAGGTGAGCGGCACGCTGTGGGCGCTCGCATGGGTGGCGGCGGCCGGCGCCGTTCTGGGCGCGGCCGGCGGATCGCCGAAGGTCGGGTCCACTGTCCTCGGAGACGTCGTCGGGCGCCGATCCTTGGTGTGGCTCGGTGGCGGGCTCCTGCTCGTCGCCTTCGACGCCGCCACCGCTGCGCTGTGGTGGCCGGGGGACAATTGGCCCGTGGTGCTGCAGGCGGTGGGAGCCGTCGCCGCCGTGGCGGGCGGCGCGCTGGCGGCGGGAGTGGTCCTTGCCGCAGCGCGACGCGTGCGGGGCGGCTACCGGACCCGCCGGCTGTGGCCGGTGGCTGCGGTCCCGGTGGCGGTGGTGGTGGCGGTGGTGACGTCGTGGTTCGGTGTGGTCGTCGCCGGCGGAGTGCTCTCCCCGCTCGTGAGCGGTGTGTCCGGGTTCCTGTCGGTGCGGCTCTCCGAGGTGGCGGCGGGGGAGCTCCCCGCCCTCGGGGGCGCCGTGCTGGCGACGTGGATCGCCATCGGAAGGCGAGCAGCGGCTCCCACACCCGCTCCCGGATACAGCGGGCCCGAGCGTCTCCCGGTGTGGTCGAACGCGTTGCTGGTCGCCCTCGGGTTCGCCCTGACGGCGGCCATCGTGCCCGACGCCGCCTTCTCGGGGCTGAGCCTCGGATCTGCGCTGCAGTGGGTGGTGATGATGGTGCTGTGGGCCGCGTCCTTCGGTGCCACGGGCCTCGTGCTCCTGTGGCCGCGTCCAGAGCAGGCCGGTGTGCCGCCGGTACTGCGCCGGGTGGGCCTCGGCATCCTGATCTCGGCGGGGGGCATGGCCGGTGGCGCCCTGGCTGTGCCGTGGCGGCCACCGGTGGCGGTGTACGTCGCCGTCAACGTCCTCATCGGTGCCGGATTCGCCGTCGTGGCGGTGGCGGTGGCGTCGGAGGTGCGGGCACGCCACCGGCGGCGCGCCGCAACCGGCGGAGGCGGAGGCGCCATCACGGACGGGGCGCTGTGGATCACCCCGATGACGCTCGGCTGAACCTCGGTCCGGGCTGAACCTCGACCGGGCTGAACCTCGACTGGGCTGAGCCTCGGCTCGGCGGCGGCGCCGCCACCGGCCACCGGGTTCAGTGTGCCGCTGGTTCCTGTTCCCGGTGGGCGGGACGCGTGTCGGGGCGCACCGGGGCCGCGTGCACGAGCACGTTGTAGGTGACGAGGGCGATGGCCAGGTGCATGAGCATGAGGAAGGCCACGGCCCGCGCCGGCTGCCCCTTGGCCAGGATGTAGAGGTCGGGGAGCCACAGCACGAGCGTCACGAGTATCGCCATGCGGAAGAACATCCACCGGGGTGTGGAGGTGATGCGTGTCGTGATCGGCCAGGCCACGCAGGCGATGATCACGCCGATGACCGTCAGCTTGGCGTAGTCGGCGAACTGGAAGTGGCCGTAGCCCTTGGTGCCGGGGAAGACGGCCTCCGCCACGACCACGATGAGGGCGTCGGCGAGCAGCGAGCCCACCAGGGCGGCCACGGTGGCGAGGGCCACGCGGCCCGCTGCGGGCTGGCGGTGCCGGGGTGCGAAGTCGAGGTGGACGAGAGACGTCAGGCGCTCGTACATACCCCGATTTTACGCCACTGGCGGCCCGTAACCCCTTCGCCGCGGCGTGCTGTGGGCGCACTGTGGGCGCGCTGTGGGGTCGGAGCGGCGCCGCTCCACGGCGTCAGAGGAGGGGGTCGATGTTGCCCTCGGCCGGGTTGGCGGCGTCGCCCAGGTAGGGCAGCCCGTAGACCTTTTCGATGGAGTGCAGGATGCCGGCCGTGGCCACGGGCGCCGCGTCCTGCACCGGGTGCCCATGCAGGGCGCTGCTGACCACGATGGTGAGGGCGTGCCCGCCCGCCCCGCCGGCGATGCCCGAGGTGTCGGAGTCGAGCGCCTCGTCCCACTCGATGACGATCTGACCGCCCGCCGCGTACCACGGCGTGGCCTCGACCGAGGGGATGAACGATGACAGGAAGGCGTCCTCGTCGGCCAGGATCGTGGCCTGTGGTGCGGTGAGGTCCCCGTCGTCGACGGCGTCGGGCGTGAACCACACGAAATCGGGTGCCGCCGCGCCGTCGAGCGCCCCCAGGAGCGCGGTGGCAGGAGCCACGGCGGGTGTGCCCGCGAAGTACTCCCACGGATCGTGGTGCACGACGTAGGTGCCCGAGTCGGCCGTGGGGTCGGCGGGGAGGTCCTCGGCGTACGCCTGCGTGGAGTAGCCCGCCGCGCTGAGTTGGCCGGCCAACGTGGTCCCGGTGAACAGGGGGCTCGGCGGGGAGACGTCGGCGGTCACCCCCTGGGTGGAGCCCGAGATCATCTCCAGGTAGTTCGGCAGCGAGGGGTGGGCCGTGCCGTAGCTGGCCGTGGCCACGCCGTAGCCGGCGGCCAGCGCGTTGGTGTACGGCATGGCGGTGCTGCCCATGATCTGGTCGTATCCCTCGTTTTCCATCATGACCACCATGACGTGGGGCGCGCCCTGCGCCGGTGTCGGCGGCGCCGGTGCGGAGGGGGCGCGGCCGCGTGCGGGCGCCGTCGCCGCCTTCGTCTTGGCCGGTTGGCTGCGGCGCGGGGCCGGCGCCGTCGAGGTCGTGGCCAGCGCCGTCGAGGTCGTGGGGGCAGCGGCGAGCGTGGTGGTGGGAGTGGTCCCGGCCTCGGTGGTCGTGGCGGGGGCGGTGTGGGGGACGCCGGGCGCAGTGGCGCTGTCCTCGGATGGACGCAGGGTGGTGGTCGGGGTGGCTCCCGGCATGAACACCGACACCACGGCGACGGCCACGACCGCCGCGAACCCGGACACGGCGAGCGCCGGGCGACCGCCGTGTCGGCGGGCGTGCCGGGCGCCACGGCCGTGCGCAGGCCGTGCCCGCCCGTGGACGGCGCGCCCGCGCCGGACGTGCTGCGGCTTCCGGCGGGGCACGGGGCAACCCTCGCACGACCCCTCGAGCCGTGTCGAACGGAGGTCGAAGCCCGAGGTCAGGACCGGTGCCCGCTCGGTGTCGGCGCCTAGGGTGGGCCGGTGCGGGTGGTAGCGGCGGTGGTGGTCCGGGCGGCGCGCTGACGTGACACCGTGCCCGCCCGATGGGCCCGGGGAGAGGTCGGTGCCACGGCGCCCCGGTATCGCGCAGCCCCCGCGGGCGCGCTGGCGGCGGCGCTACATGGCGGCGGTGGTGTCACTCGTGCTCGCCATCGGCGTCCTGCTCGTGGGGGTTGTCATCCGTGCGGCCTCGGCGCCGAGCGCGTCCGCCTGCCCCGCCGTGTCGGTGGTGAACGAGGTGCTCTCCACCTCGGTGCGCGCCCCCGCCGTCGACAGCCAGCCCGGGCTGCTCGGGTGCACCTACCCTTCGGGTTCCTCGCCGCGTTCGAGCGCAGCGCTGTCGATCGTGTTCGCCGACGGCGGCACCGCCTCGGCCCGTGACGACCCGTGCCTGTTCCGACCGGCGGTCCACGGTCTCGGGGACGAGGCCTGCACCGTGTCGAGAGGGACGGGCCACACACCCTCGCTCGTGGTGGAGAAGACGACCGGTGACCACGTGTCGCAGGTGCAGCTCACCACCACCCAGGCCGGGGTGACGCTGGCGCGCCTCGAGATGCTCGCCCGCCGCATCGTGCGCGGTTCCCCGCTGTTGTAGAACGTTCACGCCATGGGAGGCGGCATGGAGGGTGAGAGCGGACGGCGGCGGCCGCGCCGGGGACGGCGGGCGACCCGGACGCCGGGGACGATCCGGGCCACCACGAGGGGGGCACACCTCGCAGCGGCGGCGGTGGCCTGCGCCGTGGTGCTGTCAGCCTGCGGCGCCGGCGCCGGCGCCGGTTCGGTCAGCACCACGGCGGCGGGCGGCGCCACCACGGTGGCCCAGGGGGCCGCGCCCGGGGCGACGCAGGGATGCGGCTCCGGTGCACCGGGCGCTTCGACCACCCTCGACATCGCCATCGGCGGTCACCGGCGGGTGGTGGTGGTGCACGTCCCCACCGGCTACACCGGCGCCGACCATGTGGCTCTCGTGCTCAACCTGCACGGCAGCGGGGCCAGCGCGCTCGACCAGGAGGCGTTCTCCGGCATGGACGCCACCGCCGACGCGAAGGGGTTCATCGTCGCCTACCCCCAGGGCGTCATCCCCGACGGCACCGGCTACGACTGGAACGTGCCCGATGAACCGCTCATCGGGGGCCGGGCCGTGCCGGCCGGGACGCCCGACGACGTGACCTTCCTCACTGCGCTCGTGGGGTCGCTCGAGACGCGCTACTGCGTCGACGCGGCGCGCGTGTACGCCACGGGCTTCTCCGGCGGCGCCCGCATGGTCAGCCAGCTGGCGTGTGACGCCTCGGGCACCTTCGCCGCGGTGGCACCGGTGAGCGGCCTGCGCCATCCCACGCCGTGCCCGGCGGGGCGGGCCGTGCCGGTCATCGCCTTCCACGGCACCGCCGACCCCGTCGACCCCTTCGCCGGCCACGGCGAGGGCTACTGGACCGACTCGGTGCCGACGGCGGCGGCGGCGTGGGGGACCCAGGACGGCTGCGGCACGGCTGCGTCGACGCACACCGGGGCGGGCTTCACCCTGACGCAGTACGCGCCCTGCCGGGACGGGTCGGCGGTCGAGCTCTACGCCGTGACGGGGGAGGGCCACGAATGGCCCGGCGGCCCGCTCGTCCCCCGGGCACTGCGAGACGTCCTCGGCCCGCAGTCCACCGCCCTCGATGCCGACGCCCTCATGTGGGCGTTCTTCTCCGCCCATCCCTTGTCGTGAGGTGCGGTCCCGGACGGGACCGGTCGTCCCCGGAGCCGGGCGGGGTCAGCGCCGGCGCACCCGGCCGCGCAAGGCGAGCAGCGCCAGCGACAGCGACACCAAGCCGAAGGCAGCCACCGCCAGGACGGCCTCACCCAGCTCGGTGGCGTTCCACACCGGCCCCGGGTGCCCGCCGGTGATGTCGTTGGAGACGAGCGAGCGCAGGCCCTCGAGGATGTAGGTCATGGGGTTCACGTCGGCCACCGACCGCAGCCAGCCTTGGAGCTCGGGCTTGGGCACGAACGTGGTGCTCAGGAAGGTGATGGGGAAGAACAGGACGAAGCTGGCGTTCACCGCACCGGGGCTGCCCGTCTTGAGGGCGATGGCGTAGGGGAGGCCGGTGAACACGAGCCCCCACAGCCCCGACAGGACGATGAACACCACCATGCCCGCCACCCCGGTGACGAAGTGCACCCCCAGGGCGAGGCCCACGATGAGCACGGGCACGGCCAGGGCCATCACCAGGGTGAGGTCGGCCGTCATGAGGCCCAGGAGCAGCGGCAGCCGCCGCACCGGCGTGATCATCAGGCGGTCGAAGTAGCCGTTCTGGATGTCGGTGACGAGGGCCGAGGCCCGCGACACACCCGTGACGGCGAACATGACCGCCACGGGCAGCTCGAACGCCTTGAAGTCGATGTGGGCGGCGGCCCGGGTCACCGCCGACAGGGCGCCGATGTTGAGGACGTAGAAGAAGATGGGCACGATCAGGGCCGGGATGACGGCCTCGGGCTCGCGGGGGATCTGGCGGATGGCGCGCCGGGCCACCGAGGCCACGTCCACCACGAACCCCGCCGGGCGGGCCTGGACGCGCCGGTCGGTGGTGGGGGCGGTCACGGCCACGGTCACGTCCGGGCCGCCTCGGTCAGGACCCCGTCCCCGTCGGCATCGGCCGGGGGCGCGCCGGCCCCGGTCTCGTCGGCCTGCAGGTGCGACCCGGTCAGCTGGAGGAAGACGTCGTCGAGGGTGGGGGTGCGAAGGGTGAGGCTGATGACGGCGGCACCCGCCCCGTGCAGGGCGAGGGCCACCGGGCTCATGGCCGCCGCACCGTCGGCGGCGTGCACCATCACCTCGTCGCGTGCCGCCACCACCTCGTCCACGCCGGGCACGGCCCGCAGGGCCTCGACGATGACGTCGGTCTGGCGTTCCACCCGGGCCACGATGACGTCGGTCCCCACCGTGCGCTTGAGCGCCTCGGGCGTGCCCTGGGCCACCAGCCGGCCCCGCGAGATGATGCCCACCCGGCCGGCCAGCTCGTCGGCCTCCTCCAGGTACTGGGTGGTGAGGAAGATGGTGGTGCCGTGCTGCTCGTTGAGCAGTCGCACCTCGTCCCACACCGCAGCCCGGCTCTCGGGGTCGAGGCCGGTGGTGGGCTCGTCCAGGAACAGGATGTCGGGATCGTGGATGAGCGCCGCCGCCAGGTCGAGGCGGCGCTTCATTCCCCCGGAGTAGGTCCTGATCTGGCGGTCGATGGCGGTGCCGATGTCGACCAGGCGCAGGACCTGGGCCATGCGCTCGGCGCGCTCGTCGCGGCGCAGCCCGTACAGACGGCCCTGGAGGTCGAGCAGCTCCCGGCCCGTCTGGCGGTCGTCGAGGGCGGCGTCCTGCAGTGCCACGCCGATGCGGAGTCGCACGCGCTCGGGGTGACGGGCGACGTCGTGGCCCGCCACGCGGGCGACGCCGCGGGTGGGGCGCATCAAGGTGCACAGCATGCGCACCAGGGTGGACTTGCCCGCTCCGTTGGGGCCGAGAAAGCCGTAGATCTCCCCGGCGTCGATGCGCAGGTCCACGCCGTTCACGGCCCAGAAGTCACCGAACTGCCGGGCGATGTCCTCGGTCACCACCGCCGGCTCGGTCACGGGCGCTCACGCTAATGGGCGGCCCGGGGGGTCGTGACTGGCCGGGTGGGTGGGTGGAGCGGGCCGGCAGGGTAGCCTCGCCGGTCGTGGTGAGCCCCCGGCTCCGACCGGTCGTGGCCCGTGGTCGCGCCGCCCTCGACCGGGTGGCGCTCTCCAGTCCCCGGGCCCGCCAGGTCCTCGAGAAAGTCGCCCGCGAGCTGACGGGCGCGGTTGAGCGCGCCTACGCGCGCGTCGACTACTACGGGCCGGGCTACTACGGAGAGGGACGCGACCCGAGCGGGGACCGCCACGGCCGCTCGGGCTATGCCAGCTACGACCGCGTGAGCGCCAACGCCGACGTCGCCGGATACCTGCTGTGGCGCACCTTCGGGGGCGCGGTTCGCACCCTCGACGTGGGCTGTGCCACCGGGTTCGTGGTCGAGGTGCTGCGTGAGCTCGGCGTCGAGGCGCAGGGGTGCGACATAAGCGCCTACGCCGTCGACCACGCCACCGCCGGGGCGCGGGGCCACGTGCGGGTGGGCGACCTGCTGGCCGGCCTGCCCTGGCCCGATGCCAGCTTCGACCTGGTGAGCGTGCTCGAGACCCTGGAACACCTCCCGCCCGACCGGGTGTCCGGTGCCCTAGTGGAGCTGCGCCGGGTGTGCGCGGGCTTCGTGTACGCCACCATCCCGTCCTTCGGCGCCAACAACGAGGCCGGTCCCGATGGGTTCTTCGAGGGCAAGGTCCTTCCCGATCGCCTGGACCACTACCAAGCCCTGGGCGCGTCGTTCCCCGGGCCGGTCCCCTTCACCGACCTTGCCCGCGACGACACCGGCCAACCCGTCGAGGGCCA
>JBEKVE010000020.1:0-26540 GCA_049514335.1 Acidimicrobiales bacterium | reverse complement strand
GCCACGGTGGGAGTGCCGTACTCCTTCACGGTGGCGGCCGTCAACGGGCTGCCTCCCTACACTTGGAGCACCTTCGAACCCGTGGGAGACGGCTTTACGTTCAATCCCGCCACGGGCACGATCACCAACCCGGGTCCCCCGGAGGCAGGTACGGGGGACGTCGACATCGAGGTGACCGACGCCGCCACCGGCGACTTCGCGCTGGCCATCTTGTCCCTGACCGTCGACCCGTAACGCAAAGCGGAAGGGCGGGGTTCCCGGACGGGCGACGGCTGTCCGCGCTCGGTCCTCGGGGCCGGCGCTACCTGCTGAGCCGCTCGTGCAGGCGGACCGTGACCTCGTCGCCCGCATCCTTGCCGATGACCTTGCGGACCTCCGCCTTGATGGGGAGCTTGTGGGTGCCGTCTCCCAGTGCCATGAACGAGCTCTGGAAGGGATGGCCGTCGACGGTGCCCCGCACCTTCACGAGGCCCCTCGTCCCGAAGAACGTGGCTGAGCCGGGCATCGTCACATAGGTCCAGCCACCCTTGGCGGAACTTCGTCCCAATGTGGCCGTGAATGTCTTGCTGAGCGTGACCGATTCCGGCCCCTGCGGTCCGGCTGTCACGACTCGTAGCAGTTGAACATCCACCGGATACCGAAGCGGTCCAAGGTGCAGCCCCAGTAGGCCCATGGCATCTGCTGCATCCCCGTCGACTCGCTGCCACCGTCGCTGAGCGCGGCGTACAGACGATCGGTCTCGGCCAACGTGTCGGGCTCGACGCAGATCGTGACGTTGTTGCCGACCCTCAGCTCTTGGCCCATGGACTCGACCATGTCGGTGCCCATGAGGACGTGCCCGGAGAGGATGGGCAGCTCGACGTGCGCCACCAGCTTCTTCTCGGCGTCGGACAGCGCCGGTGCTTCGGGTCCTGTCGGCATGTCGCCGAGCCGGGTCATCTCGCCTGCGATCTGCGTCCCGAAGGCGGCCCCGTAGAAGTTGAATGCCTCCTCGGTCTCACCCATGAAGTTGAGGTAGGTGCTGACACGGCTCATTCGACAACGCTCCTCTTCGTGCTCGGCGGAAGCCGCCTCGGATGGATCCTCTCAACGTGGTGTGACGACGCGCCTGCCCCGGAATCATCGGCTGGACTGCGCATCGCTCGAGGCGAGGCGTTATGCCTGGCGGCCCAGGAAGTAGAGGAACTCCGTCTGCGCGTCGGCACCGGCAGGTGGCTCCAGCTTGGGCCCGAACACACCGGGCTGGCGGATCATGGCGTCCATGGGCTTGAGCCCCTCGTAGGCGTGACGGACCAGCTCCTCGTCGAGGTGCTCGTCCGCACCCACCGCTCGTGCCAGGTCCCAGGTGTGGACGAGCAGGTCCATGGTCACGAACCGCCCGATGACCTGCCCGGCCGGCATGGTGCCGGTGGGCCCGTCGATCTCCATGGCGAGCACCTCTGGGTCGGCGGTGATCTCGGCGATGGCCCGCGTGGCCCGCTCCCAGGCCGGCGTCGGGTCCTCGCCGGAGTCCACGGTCTCGGGCGCTCCGCCCCGGACGGCGGCGATCACGCTCCCGTGCCCTTCGACCACGTGCGCCACCACGTCGCGCGCCGTCCACTTCTCGCAGGGAGACTGGGCGTCCCACTTGTCTGGGGTCACCCCCCTGACCACGGTGTCGAATCGGTTGGAGACCAGCCGGTATGTGTCTTCGATGTCGGTCATGGGGCGATCGTAGGTCCCTCTGCATCGCACCGAAAAGTGCGCACAAGACCCCGCTGGCGGCGCTGCACCGGCGCGTCGAGCGCCCCGGTCGACCTCAGCCCAGGCGTTCGATGATGGTGGCGTTGGCCTGTCCGCCGCCCTCGCACATGGTCTGCAGGCCGTAGCGGCCGCCCGTGCGCTCGAGCTCGTTCAGCAGCGTCGCCATGAGCCGCGCCCCCGAGCACCCGGTGGGGTGCCCGATGGCGATGGCACCCCCGTTGGGGTTGACCCTGGCCATGTCGGGGTGCAACTCGCGCTCCCAGGCCAGGACGACCGAGGCGAAGGCCTCGTTGATCTCCACCACGTCCATGTCGGCCAGCTGGAGCTTGGCCTTCTCGAGCACCAGGCGGGTGGCGGGGATGGGGGCGGTCAGCATGATGACCGGGTCGTTGGCGGCCACGGCGAAGGTGTGGAACCGGGCCCGGGGCCGAAGCCCGAGCGACACGGCGCGCTCCTCGCTCATCACGAGAACGGCCGCCGCCCCATCGGAGATCTGCGACGACGTCCCCGCCGTGACGAGGCCGCCCTCGACGAAGGCGGGGGCGAGGCCGCCGAGCTTCTCGAGGCTCGTGTCACGCCGCACCCCTTCGTCGGCGTCGATGACCGCCTCGCCGTCGGGACCGGGGGAGCGCAGTGCCACGATCTCCCCGGCGAAGCGCCCCTCCTCCTGGGCGCGCGCCGCCCGCCGGTGCGACTCCAGGGCGAAGGCGTCCATCTCGTCACGGCCGACGTTCCAGCGCCGGGCGATCTCCTCGGCCGACAGGCCCTGGTGGATGAAGTCGTAGCGGGCGTGCACGGTGGGCCCGTAGGCCTCGCCGGGCCCGGGATCGGTGGTCGAGCCGATCGGCACCCGGCTCATCGACTCCACCCCGGCCCCGATGACCACGTCCATGGCACCGGCCATGACGGCCTGGGCGGCGAAGTGCACAGCCTGCTGGGCCGACCCGCACTGGCGGTCCACGGTGGTCCCGGGGACGGTGTCGGGGAACCCGGCGGCCAGCACGGCGTTGCGGCCGATGTTCATGGCCTGCTCGCCCACGGTCATGGTGCACCCCATGACCACGTCCTCGACCAGGGACGGGTCGAGACCGTTGCGCTCCACCAGCGCCTTCAACGGTGCGGCGGCCAGATCCACGGCGTGCCATTCAGACAACCGGCCGTTGCGCCGCCCCACCGGGGTGCGGACCGCATCGACGATGACGGCGTTGGGCATGGCAGACCTCCTGGCCCCGACTCCCCCCGATTGTTGCCCAGAATCTGGCGGTGTGTCAGATTCGACGACCGATGGACCTCCGGTTCACGCCCCAGCAGGAGCGTTTCCGTGCCGAGGCCCGTTCGTGGCTCGAGGCCAACGTGCCGTCGCGTCCGGGCGGTCCCGGCGCGCTGGCATCGCTCGACACCGCGGCCGGTTTCGAGGCCCACCGCGCCTGGGAGCGGACCATGTTCGACGCCCGCTGGTCGGTGGTGTCGTGGCCCGAGGAGTACGGAGGCCGGGGTGCGGGGATCATCGAATGGCTCGTGTTCGAGGAGGAGTACTACCAGGTCCAGGCGCCCACCCGTGTGGGTCAGAACGGCATCTTCCTCCTCGCCCCCACGCTGTTCGAGTTCGGGACCCCCGAGCAGAAGGCGCGCTACCTCCCGCCCATGGCATCGGGAGAAGAGATCTGGTGCCAGGGCTGGTCCGAGCCCGACGCCGGCAGCGACCTCGCCGCCATCCGCAGCCGGGCCGTGCGCGGCGGCGACGGCTGGGTGCTCGAGGGCCAGAAGACGTGGTGCTCGCGCGGGGCCTTCGCCGACTGGATCTTCGGCCTGTTCCGCTCCGACCCCGAGGCCGAGCGGCACCGGGGGCTCACGTACTTCCTCGTCGCGATGGACGCACCCGGGGTGACGGTCCGGCCCATCGCCCAGCTCGACGGCGAGACCGGGTTCGCCGAGGTCTTCTTCGAGGGCGTCGAGGTCCCCGACACCCAGGTCCTGGGCACGGTGGGGCAGGGATGGAGCGTGGCCATGGCCACGGCCGGATCCGAACGCGGCCTGTCGTTGCGCAGCCCGGCCCGCTACACCGAGGCCGCCCGCCGCCTCGTCGAGCTGTACCGGTGGTGCATGGCCGACGATCCGGCCCGGGCGGCGCGCTGCGCCGACGCCGTGGCGCGCGCCGTCGTGGACGCCGAGGCGTACCGGTTGCACACCTACTGGACCGCCACGCGCGTCCTCGAGGGCGGCTCGGTCGGTCCGGAGGCCTCCATGAACAAGATCTTCTGGTCGGAGACGGACCTGCTCGTCCACACCACCGCGCTCGAACTGCTCGGCGCATCGGCTGAGATGCTCGGCGACGACGGGCGCCCCCCGCCCTGGCTGGACGGATTCCTCTTCGCCCTGGCCGGCCCCATCTACGCCGGCACGAACGAGATCCAACGCAACGTGGTGGCCGAGCGCGTGCTCGGTCTCCCCCGGGGCTGAGGCCGCGCCGTGCGGTTCTCCTTCAACGAGCAGCAACAGGAGTTCCGGGCCCAGTTGCGCGCCTTCACCGACAAGGAGTGCACCCCGGCCGAGGTGCGCGAGGCCTGGGGGTCGGTCCGCGGCTGGTCGCCGCAGCGCTGGCGGGCCCTGGCCGACATGGGCGTGGTCGGGCTCACCGTCCCGCCCGATCACGGGGGGTTGGGCCTCGGCTTCGTCGACCTGGTGCTGCTGCTTGAGGAGGCGGGGTGGGCCGGGTTGCCCGAGCCCCTGCTCGAGACGACCGCCCTCGGCGTGCCGCTTCTCGTGGCGCTGTCGGGCCCGTCGGGAGACGCCCAGCGCCAGCGGTGGCTGCCGCGTGTCGCCGCCGGTGAGGCCGTGATCGCCGTCGGCACGGCGTCGCCGGCGGCGGTGCCCATGGCCGAGGGGGCCGACCTGTTGGTGCTCGAGCGCGACGGTGCGGTGCACCTCGTCTCCGCCGACGGTGCAACCGTCGTTCCCCGCCCGGCGCTCGACGGCGCCCGCCGCCTGGCGTCGGTGGAGTGGGAGCCCGCTGCCGACTCGCTGGTGGCGACCGGTGACGAGGCCGGAGCGCTCCTGGCCGGCATCGGTCACCGGGCGGCGACGGGCACCGGCGCCGTGCTGGTGGGGGTGGCCGACCGGCTCATCGCCATGGCCGCGCACTACGCCACCGAGCGGACCCAGTTCGGCAAGCCCATCGGGTCGTACCAGGCGGTGAAGCACCACCTCGCCGACGCCGCGGTGCGCGTCGAGTTCGCCCGTCCCGCCGTGTACCGCGCCGCCTGGTCGCTGGCGGAGGGCGATCCCGACGTGGCGGTGCACGCCTCGATGGCCAAGGCCCTGGCGTCGGAGGCCGCGCTGCTGGCGGCGCGCACCGCCCTGCAGGTCCACGGGGCCATCGGCTACACGTGGGAGCACGACCTCCATCTGTGGATGAAGCGGGCCTGGTCGCTGGCGTCGGCGTGGGGCGACGCCGGCTGGCACCGGGCCCGAATCCTGGACGAACTGACCGCCCGGTGTTGAGCCGGCGACGTCTGGCCGTCGTGCTCGTCGGCGTGGCGGCGCTCGGCGTCGTCGCCGCCGTCATCGTCTTCGAGACGGGCAGCCCGCCCGGTCGGAGGCCCTCCACGCCCACGCTCGCAACCTCTGCGCCGACCACGCCCGCCCCGGCCACGTCGCTCAGCTCGAGCACCACCGCCCCGGTGACGTCGACGACCGTCGCCGCCACGGTGGCGGCAACGCTCCCCGTCACGGTGTGCCCGACGACAGACGGCACTCCTCCGCCCTCGACGTCGGTGCCCGTGCCCAGCTCGCTGGAGGTCCAGGTGCCGAGCAACCTGGCCGACACCCTGGCGGTGTACAGCGACACCCAGGGTTTCATGAAGGTCGTGGGGCCACGCGCCTGGAGCTGCACCGCCCTCCTCGCCGCCGACGGCAGCGGCGGCGTTGCCGTGTACCCGCCCGCACAGCCGCTGCCCCCGTCGTGGAGCAGCCAATGGCACCTCGCCGCCGGTTCGGCCGTCGAGGCCATCGTGGCCGACGAGACCTCGGCGTGCGTGGGATGCACCGTGGGGCAGGCGTGCCCGCTCTTCGCCAGTGCCCGCAGCGCCTACGACAGCGAGATCGGCCGGCCGTGCCCGACGCGTCCCGCCCAGGAGTGGGTGGGCCAGGAGAGCGCCGGCATCGTCTCCTTCGAGGACCCGCCCGGTGTGGCGGGGGACGGCGCGCCGTCGGGCGGCGCCGACCCTGCCAACGGCATCATGACCTACTACCCCCAGAGCCCCGACGGCAGCTGGCTCGAGACGTGCACGGTGCCGAGCTCGGCAGGACCGGGGCTGTGCGCGGCCGTCCTCGGGGACTTCCTGTCGCGCTACGGGCAGAAATAGTGCTCCCTGGGGGGCATCGCTCGGCGCCACCCCGGCAGTCTCGAGGGGAGAGAATGGGGAGATGCCCGACCTGCACACGACGAGCCCGGTGACCGAGGTGCCTGCTGCCCCACCGGCGGTGGCGCTCGGGCACTTCGAGGCTCTGCTCGCATTCGAGACCGACTGCTGGGACGTGCACGAGGCGATGGCGCGCGGCGACGGTGGGTTCGTTCTCCTCGACGTGCGCAGTCCGGACCTGTTCGTGGCCGGCCATGTGCCGGGCGCCACCAACCTGCCGCATCGGCGCATCAACGAGCGCAGCCTGGCGGAGCAACCCGACGGCGTCCTGTTCGTCGTGTACTGCGCCGGCCCGCACTGCAATGCAGCAGACAGGGCCGCTGTGCGCCTGGCGTCTCTCGGTCGGGCCGTCAAGAAGATGATCGGCGGGATCGAGGGCTGGAAGGACGAGGGCTTCGCGCTCGACACCGGAGGCTGACGCTCCGGGACCCGGCCGCGGTGCCCGTCCGCGCCGATCTGGGATCACGCCGTCGGCGGTTCCTCCCGGAGCTGGCGGTAGATCGTCTCGGAGTCGAAGTAGACGCGCTCGCACACGATGCGGTCGCCCTCGAACTCGAACAGCGCCACCATCGGGCACCGAAAGCCACGCCCGCTCGGCTCCTCGTCACCGAGCGAGCCCAGGTGCGTCCCCAGGAGGTCGAACTCGACCACGACGGTGTCGCCGGCGTCGTGCAGCGCACGGACCTCGTTGCGCTGGTCGGGGAACACCGCCCGGCTGGCGGCGTAGTAGGCCTTCACCTCGTCGACGCCGTCGTAGACCTGGCCGGTGCCGACGAGCTCGTAGCGGGGATGGGAGAAGGTGGCGAGCGTGTCGTCGAAGCGCAGCTCGTTCTCCGACGCCATGTGCTCCAGGACCACCGACCGCCGGCGGGCGGCCAGGCCTGGCGCATCGGACGGTGACGCGCTCGGGGTCGGTCGGCCCATGGCAACTCCCATCGCCTGGTGCGGGGCACCTCGGTGGCGACGGTAGCCCCCGGCCGGGGGCGGCGTCGCACGCCGGCTGCCGTCGTCGCCCCACGACGCCCGGGTGCGCCGTAGGCTGCGCTCATGGCAGAGAAGTCGAGACCCACAGGCGAGGCCAAGAAGCCCGGCCGGACCCTCAAGGAGAAGCGGGCGGCCAAGCACCAGAAGCAGGCCGCCCAGAAGCAGGCCCGTAAGTCCTGGGACGGCAAGTAGCGCTCCTGGACGGGGCACGCGCCGGGACGTGATCGGTCCCGTCGGCGCGTCCGGGGGTCAGCGGGTCCACAGGGCGGACACGTCCACGAACGCCGTCGTGCAGGGGTGGCCGTCGGCCACCTCCACCACCGGCCGAGCGGCCGCGTCGGCCGGCACCACCACCAGGGTCGAGGAGCGGGTCCCGTAGTCATCGGCGTGGACGCACGCCGCCAGCGTCTCGGGCCGGCGCCCGGAGTCGTCGGCGGGGACGTGGTGATCAGCCAGCACCGACGCCAGCCGGGCGCGCAACTCCTCGCCGCCGCGCTCGGGCGCGTCACCCAGCAAGGCGCGTACCTGCTCGACCTTGGGCGACGCCGAGCCGAAGGGGTTGTTCTCGAGGACGTGGAGACCCGGACCGAGCGTGGTGGCCAGCGGGGCGTCGCCGCCGGTCATGTCGATGGCGAAGGCGTCGGTCCGGTCGGCCACGAGGAGCCATGCCGGGTTGTAGTCGGCGGGCCGCTCGCTCGTCACGAAGTCGTCGACGGCCGAGGCGGCGCTGCGCTGCGAGGCCAGCGCCAGCGGCAGTTCGCCCCGGCTCCGCTTGGAAGGGTCTCGCCCCTCGCGAGCGGGCCGGTTGGTGAGCCCGGCAACCACCCCGTGCTCGTTCACCGCCAGCCACGTGCCCCCCGCCACCTCGTCCCTGCCGCCGAGAATGCGCGGCGACGATGCGCGCAGCACCGTGGTGGCCGAGGCGGGGCGGTCGAGGCGCTCGTCGCGGTTCGCCCCGACGACGAGTGGCGCGCCCGGATCCAGACGCCACACCACGACGAGCAGGCACATCGTGGCCACGGTACCGGGGATGCACCCGGGTCGTCGGGGCACCTGACACGCCGTCAGATCCCTGGCTATGCTCGGTGCCGTGGCCGAACTGCCGTTGATCGTCTCCGTCGACGACCACGTCGTGGAACCCGCCGACGTCTGGCAGAGCCGTTTGCCGTCGCGTTATCTCGACATCGGCCCGCGCATCGTGCGGGCTCCCATGGGCGAGATCACCTTCGTGGGCGGCAAGCTCACGGTGCAGCCCGGCAGTGAAGGCGTGCCCACCGACTGGTGGTACTACGAGGAGCTGCGCCGGCCCCTGCTGCGGCTCGACGCCGCCGTGGGGGTGCCGCGTGACGAGGTCACCATCACCGGGGTGACCTACGAGGACATGCGGCCCGGTGCCTACCAGGTGAAGCCGCGCCTCGAGGACATGGACATCAACCACCTCGAGGCCTCGCTGTGCTTCCCCACGTTCCCCCGGTTCTGCGGCCAGACCTTCACCGAGGCCGAGGACAAGGAGCTGGGCCTTCTGTGCGTGAAGGCCTACAACGACTGGATGGTCGAGGAGTGGTGCGCCGAATCAGGCGGCCGGCTCATCCCGTTGTGCATCGTGCCGCTGTGGGACGCACAGCTGGCCGCGGACGAGGTGCGGCGCAACGCGGCGCGCGGCGTGCGGGCGGTGTGCTTCAGCGAGATCCCCCCCTTCCTCGGCCTTCCGTCGGTGCACGACCCCGACAACTACTGGGACCCCTTCTTCCGGGCCTGCGCCGAGACCTCGACCGTCGTCAACATGCACATCGGCTCGTCGTCGAAGATGCCCTCGACCTCCCCCGACGCTCCCCCTGCGGTGGGCTCGACCCTGACGCACACCAACGCCACCTTCTCGCTGGTGGACTTCTTGTTCTCGGGGGTGCTCGTGCGCTTCCCCACCCTCAAGCTGGCGTACTCCGAGGGCCAGATCGGGTGGATCCCCTACATCCTCGAGCGCGCCGACAAGGTGTGGGAGGAGAACCGGGGCTGGGGTGGTGTGGCCGACAAGATCCCCGACCCCCCGTCGACCTACTTCCGTCGCCAGGTTTACGGGTGCTTCTTCGACGACGCCCACGGGCTTCGCTCCGTGGAGGAGATCGGGGCGGACAACATCACCTACGAGTCCGACTACCCCCATTCCGACTCGACGTGGCCCCACACCAAGGAGATCGCCGAGCGCCAGATGGCGGACCTCGACGACGCCACGCGCCGCAAGATCGTCCGGGGCAACGCCATCGCCCTGTTCGGGCTCGACTACCTGGTGCCCTAGGGCGTCGGGACCAAGCCCGAGCCCGCGCCGCCGCCCGCCGACAGGATCTCAGGGACCCGTGGACCTTCGTTACTCCGAGGCCGAGGAGACGTTTCGCACCGAGCTGCGCGGTTGGCTCGAAGCGGTGGTCCCGACGCTCGGTCCGAAGCCGTCACATCTGGACTGGCCGGCACGGCGCGCCTACGACACGGCGTGGCAGCGCACGCTCTACGACGCCGGGTACGCCGGTATCGACTGGCCGACCGAAGGCGGTGGGCGCGGCGCCAGTCCGGTCGAGCAGCTCATCTTCCTAGAGGAGCTCGAGCGGGCGCACGCCCCCTACGTGGGGGTGAACTTCGTGGGGCTGCTGCATGCCGGCCCCACCGTCATCGTGGAAGGCACCCCCGAGCAGCGGGCCCGGTTCCTGCCCCCCATCCTGCGCGGTGAGGAGGTCTGGTGCCAGGGCTTCTCCGAGCCTGGCGCGGGCAGCGACCTCGCCTCGCTGCGCACCCGGGCCGTGCGCGACGGTGACGAGTACGTGGTGAGCGGGCAGAAGATCTGGACGTCGCACGCCGAGGTGGCCGACTTCTGCGAGCTGCTCGTGCGCACCGGGCCCGAGGACAGCCGTCATCGCGGCATCACGTGGCTGATCCTCCCCATGGATCTTCCCGGCATCGACTTCCGCCCCCTCCGCACCATCGCCGGCTCGACGGAGTTCGGCGAGCTGTTCCTCGACGCCGTGCGCGTGCCGGTGGCCAATCGTGTGGGCGACGAGAACGACGGCTGGCGCGTCACCATGACGACGCTGAGCTTCGAACGCGGCACGGCCTTCCTGGGCGAGCTGCTCCAGTCCATGGAGCTGCTGCGCGCTCTTCGCTCCCTGGCCCGGCGCAGCGGCGCCTGGTCCGACGCCAAGGTGCGCAGGACGACGGGGCATCTCGGGGCCGAGCTCGACGCACTGTGGGCCCTGGCACGGCGCAACGTGTCGCAGGCGGCCCGCACCGGCGTTCCCGGCATCGGTGGCAGCGTCTACAAGCTGGCGCTGTCCGAGCTGAGACAGCGCATCGCCGAGCTCGGCATGGAGATCGCTGGGCCCGCCGGGCTCATGTGGGACGAGCTGCCCGGCTTCGGCGACGGCGGTGGCGTCGGCAACACCGAGCTCGTGCACACCTGGGTGCACGGTTTCTCGCGCACCATCGCCGCCGGCACGTCGCAGATCCAGCGCAACATCATCGCCGAGCGCATTCTCGGCCTGCCCAAGAGCTGACCGGGACAGAGGCGACGGTGGACTTCGAGCTCTCCGAGGACGAGCAGGCACTGGCGGAAGGGGTGCGCCGGCTGTGCGCCGGCCGCTTCCCCCTCGAACGCGTGCGGGCGGGTGAAGGCGGCCCGTCGGTCTTCGACGAGGCGGGCTGGTCCGAGCTGGCCGAGGCGGGGGTGTTCGCCTTGCGCCTGCCCGAGGCCGACGGAGGTCTCGGGTTGCCCACGTCGGCGGCGGCCGTGGTGTTCGAGGAGCTCGGCCGGGCGCTCGTTCCCGGGCCACTGCTCGCCTCGCACCTCGCTGCGTCGGTGGTGCCGGGCTCGGCCGAGGGGAAGGTGGTCGTCGGCGCCGTCCGCCGCCCCGGTGCGGGCGCGCGAGCGGGCGCGTCGGCCCCTCCCATCGTCGTCGAGCACCTGGGATCGCTCGGAGCGCTGGTGGTGGTGGGAGACGACGGCCTGGCCGTGGTCGACCCCGCCGACCTCGATGCCGTGCCGGTGCAGCGGTCGCTCGATCCGCTCACGCCGTTGTGGCGGGTGGCGGAATTGCCGGCGGGACAGCAGGTGGGCGACGCGCGGGATGCCGCCCGGTGGCGGCGCGACGCCCGCATCCTCGGAGGCGCGCTGCTGGTGGGGCTGGCGGGGGCCACCGTCGACCTGGCTGTGGCCTACGCCAAGGACCGTGAGCAGTTCGGCAAGCCCATCGGGTCGTTCCAGGCCGTCAAGCACCTGTGCGCCGACATGCTCGTCCGGGCCGAGGTGGCACGCGCCGCCGTGCACGCCGCCGCCGTCACGGTGGATCAGCCCGACGTCGGCGACGAGGAGCGGGCCGCGGCGGGTGCGGCCCTCCTGGCGGCGGAGGCGGCCATCGCCAACGGCAGGACGTGCATCCAGGTACACGGGGGCATGGGCTTCACCTGGGAGGTGCCGGCCCATCTCTACCTGATGCGGGCCCGCATGCTCGCCGCCGGGCTCGACCCCGCCGACGACCTGGCCGAGCTCGTGGCCGATCGCTACTGACGAGGGGAGCCACGGTGGACGAGGCGGGAGCAGACGACAGGGCGCGTGGCGCCAGTGGCGCGCCGCCCGTGCAGGTCATCGCCGAGGGACAGGTCGCCTTCGGCATCCAGCTGCCCGTGCAATCGCAGTCGACGATCTACGTGGAGGAGTGGGAGCCCGGCGCCGGACCGGCCGAGCTCGCCCGGGTGGCGCGCCAGGCAGAGGAGAGCGGCTTCTTCTACGTGGCGGTGTGCGACCACACCGCCATCCCCCGGCGCCTGGCCGGCGCCATGAGCACGACGTGGTACGACACGGTGGCCACGCTCGGCTGGCTGGCGGGCGTGACGACGCGCGTACGGCTGCTGTCGCACGTCTTCGTGGCCGCACAACGCCACCCCCTGCGGACGGCCAAGGAGTTCGCCACGCTCGACGTCTTGTCGCAGGGGCGCATCATCATCGGTGTCGGGGCCGGGCACGTCCAGGAGGAGTTCGACCGGTTCGGGCCACCCTTCGAGGAGCGCGGCGCCGCGCTCGACGAGGCGATCGACGGCCTCACCGCCGCATTGGTGGAGGAGTTCCCCACCCTGCCCGGGCCGCGCTGGCCCGCCGCCGATCTCGGGGTGGCGCCCCGGCCCGTCCAGCAGCCCCGGCCGCCCATCTGGATCGGCGGCTCGAGCAACGCCGCTCTCAGACGGGCGGCGCAGCGTGGCGACGGCTGGCTCCCCCAGACGGTGCGACGCAGCGACATGCGCGCCCAGGTGGCGCGGCTGCTCGAGCTGCGCGGGACCCTGCGCGGTGGCGCCCCCATCGAGATCGGTGCCCTGGCCGGCACGTTCCACGTGGGGGAGTCGGACCACGAGCTGCCCCGGGGAACGGTGTCGGGAAGCCCCGAGCACATCGCCGAGAACCTGGCGGAGCTGATCGACATGGGGGTGTCGCACTTGCAGATGCGGTTCCCCAACCGCTCGGTGGAGGAGCTGTGCGACCAGTTGGCCGCGTTCGGCGAGCAGGTGGGCCCCCTGCTGCGACGCTGAGCGGCCGGGCGCCGTCCCTCGACCGGTGGGCGTGGCGCCCACCGGTGCGGTGTGCCCCTCACCGGTACAGTGGCGCCCCATGCTCTTCCTGCACGAGGTGCACGCCGTCAAAGGAGCGCTCGAGGAGGAGTTCGAGGCGGCCTACCGCGACGGGTGGATGCCGTCGCTCGCCCAAGGGGACGACGCGCGGCTGCTGTGGTACTGCAACCATGCCCATGGCAGCGGCCCCGCCTACCACGTGGTCACGATCACGGCGCTGCGCGACGGGGCGGCATGGGAGGACCTCGCCCGGCGCATCCAGCGGGGGGACCTGAAGGCGTGGGCGCGCCAGGTCGACGAGCTGCGCCACGCGGTGACGGGCAAGCTGCTCTTCCCGGTGCACTGGTCGCCCATGGGCGACATCGACCTCGCCACCGTGCCGACCGGCGGCGCCACCCACGAGCTGTCGCTGTACATGGAGGACACCGGCTGGCCGCACGCCGCGGTCGACGACTACGTCGAGTTCTGGGGCACGGGGTACTACGAGCCCATGAAGGCGCGGGCCGCCAACCTCTTGGACATCCAAGCCGTCTTCCAGGTGGCCTTCGGCACCGGGGTGCGCAAGGAGGCGATCCTGATGCAGAAGATCGTGAACGAGCAGGTCCTTCTGCACCTGCTGACGCACGACACCGACCCAGCGTACCGCCGGCCCGGCGAGTTCATGTTCGACGCCCTCGCCTTTCGCGACCGCTGGGAGAGCAAGCTCCTGCGGACGAGCGCGTGGTCGCCGCTGTACTGACCGGTCCGGGCCGCCGCCGGGGGCTCCCCGGGCGCCACACGGCGCCGGAGGACCCCGCCGCGTAGGCTCGCCCCGTGGGTGCGGCGCGACGGTGGTGGGCCCCGGTGACCATCCTGGTCCTGGTGGCCGGGGGTGCACTCGGCTCGGTCGCCGCCCCCGGTACGGCCGGCGCCACCGGTACCGACGTCAAGGCCTTCATGACGCTGTACGGGTGGGCCGACAACTCTCCTCCGGGGCCGGGGATCGCCCACACCACGTGCCTGCACGGCACCGCCGGGGGCACCGGCACCTACGCCGATCCCGTCACCTTCGCCACCGACGTGGCCGAGCTGCCCTGGTGCACGAGGATCTACGTGCCCTACATGCGGCGGTACTTCATCCACGAGGACGAGTGCTCCGAGTGCGACACCGATTGGACCAGGTACGGCCTGTACCGGTTCGACATGTGGGCCGGAGGTGACGCGGCGTCGGTGCACCAGCCCGAACGCCGGGACCTGCTGCGCTGCGAGAGCACGTGGACGATGGCGGACTCCGTGTCCGATCCCGACAACCCCGAGGTCGTGGTGAACCCACCTCCGGGGGAACCGGTGACCACGCTTCCCATCTTCTCGCCCGCGTCGGGATGCTGGCCCGGTCCCATCGCGCTGGACAATCCCGGGAAGCAGACCACGGCGCGCGGCTCGGCGGTGAACCTGCAGATCGACGCCACCGACGCCATCGCCGGCCAGACGTTGGCATTCGCCGCCAGCGGGCTCCCCACCGGTGCCGCCATCGATCCCCGGACCGGGCGGATCTCGGGCGATCTCCCCTCGGCCATGCGCCGCAAGGTCACGGTGACGGCCTCCGACAGCGCCGACAGTGCTGCTGTCACCTTCGTATGGGTGGTCACCCGGCGCTGAACCCGTGGGCTTGGCCCGGTGGGCCAAGATGTCCGGATGCCGTTGCGGAGGTCCAGGACGAAGAGCCCTGCCCATGCCCCGCCCGCCAAGCCCCACTCCCGTGTCCGTGTGCTGCTCGGCTGGTTGGTGTTCCTGGTCGTGGTGCTGGTGGTGGCCACCGCTACCCGGGCCTACGCGGTGCAGACCTTCTTCGTGCCGACGCCCTCGATGACGCCCACCCTCATCCCCGGTGACCGGATCATCGTGGACAAGTTGTCAGGGACCATCCACCGGGCCGACATCATCGTCTTCCACAATCCGCCGGCCGACGTCGGTGGCCCTCCGGTACTGGTCAAGCGCGTCATCGGTCTTCCGGGTGAGACCATCTCGTCGCGGGGCAGCACCGTCCTCATCGACGGCAAGCCCCTGGCCGAGCCGTGGCTCCCCCCGCTCAAGGGGATCTGCAGCGAAGCCAGCGAGCACATCCACCCCACCAAGATCGCGCCGGGCCATTACTTCGTGATGGGCGACTGCCGCGGGGACTCCGGCGACAGCCGCTACTGGGGCACGGTCCCCGTGGGGAACGTCATCGGCAAGGTCGACATGATCGTGTGGCGCAGCGGGCACCCCTGGTTCCACTGGTTCTGACGGGAACCCCCGAGGCGCGAGGTTCAGGCGTCGAGGAGGGCGACGTCGAGCCCGTCCGGCCCGGTGGGCTCGAGGCCCCCGGCTCCGATGTCGTGGCGCGTCGCCCGCAGGATGAAGAAGGTGGTCACCGCGGCCACGCCCAGCAGGACGGCGCTCACGCTGAAGGCGGTGGTGTAGCCGTGCACGGCCGCCGCGGCCCGGACCGCCGCCCCTGAGCCGTGGCTGGTGATGTAGCCCGCCGTGGCCGAGGCGGCGATGGTGTTGAGCAGTGAGACGCCCAGGCTGCCGCCGGTCTGCTGGGTCGTGTTCACCATGGCACTCGCCACCCCGGCGTCAGCGGGGTCCACCCCGATGAGCGCGGTGCTGCTGAGCGGCACGAAGGCCGTTCCCATGCCGAAGCTCACGATGACCTCGGCGGGGAAGATGTGAGGGAAGTACGAGGAGTGCACACCCACCAGGGTGAACAGCCCCAACCCCGCGCCGGCCAGGACGAACCCGACAACCATGATGGCGCGGGGGCCCACGCGGGGAAGGAAGCGGCTGGCGATGCCCGCGCCGCCGATGATGCCCACGGAGAAGGGCAGGAAGGCGAAGCCCGAGCGGATGGCCGAGAACCCGAGCGTGCCCTGGAAGTAGAAGGTCAGGAACAGGAACGAGGCGAACATGGCGATGCCCACGAGCAGCGAGGCCAGGAACGAGCCGCCGCGGTTTCTGTCCAGGAGGACGCGCAGGGGGAGCAGGGGGTGGGGGGTGCGGCGTTCCACCATGACGAAGGAGGCGAGGAGCACGACGCCGGCCCCCACGAAGGCGAGCGTGGTGGACGATCCCCAGCCGTCGGTCCCCGCCCGGGTGAACCCGTACACGAGCGCCAGCAGGCCGGCGGTGGCGGTGAGGGCGCCGGGCACGTCGTAGCCCTTGCGCTCGGTGGCCCGGCTCTCGCTCACGAACCGCAGGGCCAGGATGGCGGTCACCACGGCGATGGGTGTGTTGATGAGCAGGGTCCAACGCCACGAGGCGTACTGGGTGAGCAGGCCGCCGAGGATGAGGCCCACCGCCGCGCCACCGCCGGCCACTGCGCCGTAGACGCCGAAGGCCCGGGCCCGCTCGCGGGTCTCGGTGAAGGTGACGGTGATGAGCGACAGCGCGGCGGGTGCCATGACCGCCGCCATCGCACCCTGCAGGGCGCGCGCCCCGAACAGCATGGCTGCGTTCTGCGCCAGACCACCGAGGGCCGACGCGGCAGCGAAGCCGAGGAGGCTGAGCACGAACATGCGCTTTCGCCCCAGGTAGTCAGCGATGCGCCCGCCCAGCAGGAGCAGGCCACCGAAGGTCAGCGTGTAGGCGGTCAGCACCCACTGGCGGTTGGCCACCGAGATGTGCAGGGCACGCTGGGCCGACGGCAGGGCGATGGTCACGACCGTGCCGTCGAGGACGATCATGAGCTGGGCGACGGCGATGATCGCCAGCGCCCGGAACCGGCGGGGGTCGGGGACCGGCTCGCCGGCGGGGGGCTCGAACCGGTCGTGGTCGAGGGTGGCGGTCATGGCTGCTCCTGGGCGCTGCGGACGGGCGGTTCGGGGTGGGGCTCCGGCTGCACGAGGTCGGGCCGGCTCCCGCCGCCGCCCGCCTCGTGGGGCTGGGATCTATAATCGGAGTGTCAGTTCCGGTAAGGTCACTATACGGAACGACCGTTCCGCTTGTCAATGCGGGAGGACCGGATGGGTGCGGCCCAGGGGGAGCCGGGCGGGGGACAGACGGGCACGGCCATGCGCGCCGACGCCCGCCGCAATCGCGCCCAGATCCTGTCCGCCGCCGACGCCGTGTTCGCCGATCAGGGTGTGGGGGTGCCCATCGACGAGGTGGCGAGGCGCGCCGGCGTCGGGGTGGGAACCCTGTACCGGCACTTCCCCACCAAGGAGAAGCTCTTCGAGGCCGTGATCGTCATGCACCTCGACGAGCTGGTGCAAAAGGCGCAGGCCCTGGCGGACACCGACGATCCCGGCCGGGCGCTGTTCGACTTCCTCGGGCTCATGGTCACCGAGGCGGCGTCCAAGCGCGACCTCGTCGATGCCCTGTCGGGTGCGGGCATCGACATCAAGGACGTGGCGGCGCAGTCCAAGACCGAGCTCGAAGCGGCCATGGGCAGGCTGCTGTCGGGAGCACAGCAGGCCGGTGCGGTGCGGGCCGACGTGTCGTTGGCCGACCTCATCGGTCTCGTGATGGGGACGTGCATGGCGGCGGAGACCGAGGCGGTCGACTGCTCACGGGCGCGGATGCTCGACGTGGTGTGTGCCGGCCTCCGGCCCGACGCGGTGCGGGCCTGACGACCCGACGACGTCGGGTCGTCGGCGTCAGTGGTTGGTGTAGCGGGCGGGGCGGCCTTCACGGAAGGCCTCGAGCTGCTCCTTGGCGTCTTCGGTGCCGAGGGTGAGGATCTGGGTGCGCGCCTCGAGGTCGATGGCGGCCTCGAGGCTCGGGATCTCGAGGTTCGACCACAAGGTGGCCTTCCCCATCCACGTGCCGAGGGGCGTGTTGACGGTGATCTGCTCGGCCAGCGCCAGCGCGGCGTCGAGCACCGTTCCGTCGGGGACGGTGGCGAGGACGAGCCCGATCCGCTCCGCCTCGGCTCCGTCGACCTTGCGGCCGGTGAGCACGAGCTCGGCGGCGCGCGTCGCCCCCACGATCCGTTGCAGCAGCCAGCTCAGGCCCATCTCCGCTCCGGACGCGCCAATCTTCACGAAGGCGTCGACGAAGAGCGCCGAGGCCGCCGCCAGCCGCAGGTCCGCTCCCAGGGCCAGCGCGTACCCGGCGCCGGCAGCGGGTCCGTTGACAGCGGCGATCACCGGCTGGGGAAGGGCCCGCAGGCGCGGCACGAGCTCCGCCACGTACTTCTGCTGGTACATGTTGGAGTGCGTCGGCCCCACGTCGGTGGGAACCCAATCGGGCGGGTGGTAGTCGCGCAGGTCGTCCCCGGCGCAGAACCCTCGCCCCGCTCCGGTGATGATGACCACGCGGCACGCCGAGTCGCGACCGAGGTCCCGCAACAGCGCGTAGAGGTGGGCGAGCATCTCCGACGTGAGAGCGTTCAGGCGCTCCGGCCGGTTGAGGGTGACCAATGCCACGTCGGGGCGGGGCCGGTCGACGAGCACGTCGTCCGCAGCGTCGCCGGTCGTCTCCACCGAGCATCTCCCTCCGCCGCCGGACCCGTGCACGACGGTGCCCGTGCGCGCCGGGCATCGCCGTCCCCGGGGTGCGCGCCCCCGTTAGCTTATGCACGGCTCCAACGGCCGCACCGACGAGCAGGGGAGGGGTCGTGAGCGAAGTCGCACCCGGCTACGGCGTGGCCAGCGAGGACCGGGGCGCGGTCCGGATCCTCGTCCTCGAGCGACCGCAGAAGCTGAACGCCTTCGTGGCCGAGGGGTACCGGGTCCTGTCGGCGCGCCTGGAGGAGGCGGCTTCGGATCCCGACGTGTCGGTGTGCGTGCTCACCGGCCGCGGTCGGGCCTTCTGCGCCGGCGTGGACCTGTCCGAGATGGGCCGGCCCGGAGGGGCGCAGGAGCTGGGGGTGGCCTTCGACCCGTTGCTCGAAGCGCTGGCCCGGTTCCCGAAGCCCCTCGTGGCCGCCGTCAACGGGCTCGCCGTCGGCTTCGGCGCCACGCTCCTGCTCCACTGCGACGTGGTCGTCGTCGACGACGAGGCCGAGATCCGCATGCCGTTCATCGCCCTGGGGACGTGCGCCGAAGCAGGGAGCAGCTGGCTCCTCCCGCAGCGCGTGGGCGCCCAGGTGGCGGCGTGGATGGTGCTGTCGGGGTCCCCGCTCAGCGCGGCGCGTGCCGTGGAGACGGGCTTCGCCCTGGCGCGTGCGCCGGGTGGCCATGTCCTCGAGGTCGCCCTGTCGCTGGCCCAGGAGATGGCCGCGCACCGGGCGCCCGCCCTGGTGGCGAACAAGCGGCTCCTGCGTCAGGGCTGGGCCGAGCAGGTGATGGAGGTGTGGCAGCGCGAGAAGGAGGCGATGGCCGACATGGCCGGGCAGCTCGGACCGATCGGGTGGAGCCAGGCGGCCGGGAGCCCGTGACGGCCCGGGGACCTGAGATCAGGAGCGGCGCACCCAGAACGGCAGGACCTCGTCGGAGCCGTTCGTGCGGTGGAAGGTCTTGAACACGACCTCCACCGGCTCGCCGATGCGGATCGAGGTGGGGTCGATGCTCTCGAGGTCGCCCTCGGCGCCGTCCACCAGGTTGCCGACGAAACGCATGGTGGGGAGCTCGTCGAGGACGACGACGATGACGTTGTAGGGCGCGTGGTCGGTGTAGGGCGCCAGCAGCGGCGGGTGGGGGATCACGTACGACCAGATCGTGCCCTTGCCGTCGACGGGGGTGAAGCCCCGCTCGGTGGACCGGCACGAGGGGCACATGGGCCGGGGCGGGTGCCGGAGCTTGCCGCACGACAGGCACTTCTGGATGCGCAGCTCGCCCTGGCGCGTGCCTTCCCAGAAGAACGCGCTCTCCTCGTCGACGGCGGGGAGGAGGAAGCCCTCCTCGGAGGGCCCGAGATTGGCTACGTACCCACCCGAGAACGCCGCTGCGTTGCTCATCTGCGCATCTCCTGTCGATCCTGGTGCAGCCCGCCCGGTGCGGCGTGCTGCCTCGTGTTCGGTTCCTGGGTGCGGTCGGCTCCGCCGCGGCTCAGCGCCGCAGGAGGAGGGCGCTCGTGGGCACGCCCTCACCCGAGGTGACGAGGCACGTCTCTGCCCCCTCCACCTGGGCGGTCGAGGTGCCCCGCATCTGCCGCACCCCTTCGTTGATCAGGTTGAAGCCGTGCACGTACGCCTCCGACAGCCCCCCGCCCGAGGTGTTGACGGGGAGCGATCCCCGGCCCCACTCGAGGTTCCCGTTCTCGCTGAAGGCACCGGCTTCACCCCGCTTGCAGAACCCGTAGCCCTCGAGCGAGAGCAGGATGAGCGGCGTAAAGGCGTCGTAGATCTGGGCCACGTGGACGTCCTGCGGTCCGAAGGCGGCGTTGGCCCACAACCGCCGCGCGCACGCCCACGCCGGACCGGTGAGGGGGTCGTCGTTGTAGAAGTTCACCATCGTCTGGTGCTGGGGAGGCAGGCCCTGGGCGAAGGCGTGCACGTAGACGGGCGGGTGCCGCAGGTCGCGGGCCCGCTCGGCCGAGACCACCACGCACGCCAGCGCGCCGTCCGTCTCGAGGCAATTGTCGAACAGGCACAGCGGCTCCGACACCCACCGCGACTTCATGTAGTCGTCGTGGGTCATGGGGCGGTCGTGCATGAAGGCCAGCGGGTTCATGTTGGCGTGCTTGCGCACGGCGGTGGCGACGTTGGCGAGGTGCTCGCGCGTCGCCCCGTACTCGTGCATGTAGCGGCGAGTGAGCATGGCGATCTCGTCCACGGGGCGCAGCATGCCGAAGGGCCGCGTCCACGCTCCGGGGACGCGCAGCTGCACCGAGGTGCTCGTCCACGGCCGTGGGCCCGATCCGCGCTTGCGGGACCGCCACGCCACCGCCACCTCGGCCTGACCGCTCGCCACCGCCAGGGCGGCGTGCCCCACCACGCCACAGCCGGCGCCGCCGCCGTAGCCGATCTGGCTGAAGAAGGTGATGTCCCCACACCCGATGTTGCGGGCGATGTCGACCTCTTCGGTCGCTTCCATGGTGTAGGAGCACAGGGCGTCGATCTCAGACGGGTCGATACCGGCGTCGGCGCAGGCGTCCACGATCACCTGGCACGCCAGCTCCGCTTCGGAGGGCTCGAGATGCTTGGCGAACGGCGTCTGGGCTATCCCAGCGATGGCCGTGGCGTCCTGGAAGCCGACTGCCGGGCTCATCGTGGTGTCCCCCGTTTCTCGTGCCAGGGCGCTCCCGCCCTGGTCGTCGCCATCGTCTCTGTCGCTCGGGCCGGACCGGATCGAGCCCGCACGACGGTAGCAGCGCCGTCCCGACCACAGCATCCCCGTCCGCCCGGACGAGGTCCGGAGCGACGTGGCGCCGACGTGCGGAGCTGCTCCGGCCAATGATTCCGCCAAATATGTGACGATCCCGTCAAAGCGGCGATCGGATCGTTATTTTGGGGTCATGCCGGTGCCCGTCCTCCGACCCCTGTCGGTGGGCGAGATGCTCGATGCGGCACTGAAGATCCTGGTCCGGAACTTCTTGTCGCTGGTCAAAGCCACAGCCGTGGTGATCGTGCCCGCCGCTGTGCTCGTGGCCGTCATCGACGGCAGCGTGGTGTCGACGGCGTCGACGACCGTGGTCAACCCCACGACCGGGCAGATCAGCACGAGCGACATCCGCTCGGTGATCGGCGGCCTCTTCGCCGCGTACGTCGTCACCCTCCTGGCCGGGCTCTTCGCGTCGGCCATCTGCTACAAGGTGGTCGGGGACGCCTACGTGGGCGGGAAACCCGACTGGCGTGTGGCCCTTCGCTTCACGGCCCGGCGCTTCGGGTCGATCGTGTGGGTGTCGGTGGTGGTCTTCGTCTACTTGTTGCTGGTCCTCGTGGCCGGCTTCATCGTGATCGCCCTGCTGGCCCAGATCGCCACCGCCCTGGCCGTGCTGGGCGGCCTGGCACTGTTCTGCGTGTTCATCTGGCTGGCGATCCCCGCCGCGCTGGCGATCCCCACCTTCATGATGGAGGGGGTGAAGGGAGGCAAGGCGTACCGGCGGGCGTTCTCGCTCGTGCGCGGCAACTGGTGGCGTACGTTCGCTCTGCTGCTGCTGACGGGGCTGCTCTCGGGGGTGGCGACGTTCATCGTCGATCTCGTGTTCGGTGTCGCGCTGCGCGCCGCGCTGGGCGGAACCACACCGGGGCGGGTCCTGGTCGACTTCCTCCTGTTCGCAGTCAGCTACGCCTGCATCCACCCCTTCGAAGGGGCGATCCTCGTCATCTTGTCGATCGACCTCCGTGTCCGGAAAGAGGGCTACGACGTCCAGCTGTTGGCGTCGCAGCTCGGCGTCGACCCGGCGAGCGTGAGCCTCCCCTATGCGCGTTATCCGGGGTCGCAACCGGGCTACCCCGGCGCGCCGCCGTGGCCGCAACCCGGGGCGCCGCCCGGTGGCTATCCCGCACCGGGTGGCTATCCCGCACCGGGTGGCTATCCCGCACCGGGTGGCTATCCCGCACCAAGCGGCTATCCCACGCCGGGGCCGCTGTTCCCGCCGTCCGCGCCGCCCCCGGCGGGGGACACGGGCGCGCCCGGCAGCTACTGGGGACCGAGAGCGCGTCCGGGCCCTGACCCTGGCCCTGCGCCCTACGGCTCGCCGTCATCGGTGACGCCCCCCCAGTCGGGTCCGCCGGCACCGGGGTGGTGGATGGCATCGGACGGCAAGTGGTATCCGCCCGAGCTCAACCAGACGGCACAGTCGCCGCCGGCACCGGGGTGGTGGATGGCATCGGACGGCAAGTGGTATCCGCCCGAGCTGCATCCGCAGGCGTCGACGCCACCACCGGCGACGACGTACCCGCCCGATCCCGGGCCGGGGCCCGGGGCCGTGCCGCCGGACTGACGGCGCGTGCCTTCCGGTTCTCCAGGTCTGGCGGGAGAGGCGCGCCGACAGGCCCGTCACATCCTCTCGAACCCACCCTTCACCACCTCCAACCGTCCTTCGGCGCTTTCGCACTTCTTCAGCGACCTCGGGCAATGGCTCTACGACGCCGTGGGCCCGGTGTGGCGGTTCCTGCTCCACTTCCTGCTGCGACCGGCGCGCTCGGGGCTGTCGGCGGCGTTCGGGTCGTGGTGGCCCGTCGTACTCGGCGCCGTCGTCGTCGCCGTCGGTGTGGTGGTGGGGACCTCGCTCGCCCGCCGACGGGCCCGGCTCGGTATCGGGGGCATGGGGCGGGTGGCCCCGGTCGGGGACGAGAACCCCGACGCGCTCGAGCGCGACGCAGACACAGCAGAGGGGGCGGGGGACTTCGAGCTCGCCGTGCGCCTGCGTTTCCGCGCCGGGCTGGCGAGGTTGGAGCAGCGCGGCCTCATCTCCGGTCGACGCACGCACACCAGTGCACAACTGGTCGGCATGGTGCGCTCGGCCACCTTCACCGACCTCGCCTCGCAGCTCGACGCAATCGTGTACGCCGGGCTCCCCGCCGGTCGTGTCCACGTCGGCGCGGCCCGCGCCGGGTGGCCGCTCGTTCCCGACGAGGCCAGGCGGGCGGCGGCGATGACACCGGGTACGGCGTCGTTCGGCGTCGGCGCACCCCTGACGGCGGTCTCGGCCGACGCGCCGCCACGCCACGGCGCAGAGGCCAGTTCCCCGTGAGCTCCCAGAGCGCCCTGGTCGACGCGTCCCACCCGACGACAGTCGGAGACGGCGGTCCCCGTGACGACGCACCTGCCGATCACAACACCGGTGTTGGCGGTGCCACGGGCAGCACCAAGGGGAGATTCGGGTCGCGGTGGCGGGCGGTGCCCGTGCGCTGGCGCGTGGTACTCGTCGTCCTCGCCGTGGTGGCGGGAGCAGACGTCGCCGCCGCTCTCGGGGGGAGCCTGGGGGGAAGCGGCTCGGGGGCGGTGTCGGGCCCGTCGTCGAGCTTCGACGACACGTCGTCGGGCACGCAAGCCATGGCCGAGCTCCTGCAACACTTCGGCCACCCCGTGACCCGGGTTGAGCAGCCGCTGTCGGCCGGGGTGCCGTCCCCCTCGGCCACGTTGGTGGTGGCCGATCCGGCCAGCTGGGACTCGGGGCAGACCGCGGCGGTGGCGGCGTTCGTGCGCGCCGGTGGCCACGCCGTGCTGGCCGGCGGCCCGTTCGCATCGGCCGACCTGCGTACCATCCTCGGGACAGACGCCGTCCCGGTGCTGTCGCCGGTGGGCGTGGACAGCGCCCGGGCCGTCGGGCACGCGCCGGAGGTGGCCGGTGTCACGGTCGTCGACGCCGACCCGTCGGGCGGCGCCTGGGACGTCGTGGGCCACACCACCGCCATCCTCCGCAACGGGAGCGCCAGCCTGGCCGTGGCGGCGAACGTGGGTGCGGGGCGCGTCGTCCTGCTGGCCTCGGCCTCACCGTTGCGCAACGGGTACCTGGGGGACGCCGACAACGCCGCCTTCGCCCTCGACCTCGCCGGCGGCCCGGGCCGCGCCGTCGTGTTCGACGAGTACGCCCACGGGTACGGGTCGGGCGGGATCGACGCGCTGCCCAGCCGCTGGAAGTGGGCGTTGCTCCTGGCCGGCCTGGCGGCGTTGGTGTGGATGTGGTCGGCGGCGCGTCGCTTCGGACCGCCGCAGGACGCCGAGCGGCCCGTGGCTCCCGCCCGGGTCGGGTACGTCGACGGTCTCGCCACCGTCCTCGCCGCCACCGACGCTCGCTTCGTGGGCGCGGCGGTGGAGCCCGTGGGCCGGGCCGCCCGCGCTGCGCTGTGCCGCCTGCTGGGCGTGCCCGACGACACCGCCGACGAAGCGCTGGCGCGCGCCGCGCGCCTCGCCGGCATCCCCGAAGACCTGACGCGGGCGGCACTCGACGCACCCACCGACAAGCAGGGGGCACTGGCCACCGGTCGTGCCCTGGCGTGGCTCGAACGACAACGGAGGTCGCACCGATGACTGACTGGGGAGCACCCGGCACGCCCGGACCGCACGACACCCCCGACCCCGCCGCCGCGGTGCCCGCCGCGCCCGGTGCGCCCGGTGCCACCCCGACCCAGCTGGCGCAGTTGCGCGGCCGGGTGCAGGTAGAGGTGGCCAAGGCCGTGGTGGGTCAGGAGCAGGTGGTGGACGCCATGCTCGTGGCCATGGCCGTGGGAGGGCACCTGCTCCTCGAAGGCGCCCCCGGCGTGGCCAAGACGCTGCTCGCCACCGCCGTGGGCCGGGCGCTCGGGCTCGACGTGCGGCGGGTGCAGTTCACACCTGACCTGCTCCCCACCGACCTCACCGGGACGCTCGTGCTGCGCGGATCGGACCTCGTGTTCCGTCCGGGCCCGGTGTTCACCAACCTGCTGCTGGCCGACGAGATCAACCGCACCCCTCCGAAGACCCAAGCCGCCCTGTTGGAGGCCATGCAGGAGGCGCAGGTGAGCGTGGACGGCGTGCCGCGGGCGCTCCCCGATCCGTTCCTGGTCGTGGCCACCGAGAACCCCATCGAGTACGAGGGCACGTACCCGCTTCCCGAGGCCCAGCTCGACCGGTTCCTCATGAAGCTCGACGTGGGGTACCCGAGCGCGCAGGCGGAAGAGGCCATGCTGCGCCTGCGCCACTCCGGCGTCGTGCCGTCGACCATCGACGACGTCACCGGCGTGGGGACCGTGGAGCAGCTGCGTACCGCTCGGGCCGAGGTCGACCAGGTGGTGGTGAGCGATGCCGTCATCGGGTACGTGGCAGCGGTGGTGCGTCGCACGCGTGAGGTGCCGAGCGTCGCCCTCGGCGCCAGCCCGCGCGCCGCCGTGCACCTGCTGGCCGCGGCCAAGGCCGCCGCCTGCCTGTCGGGCCGGAGCTACGTCGTCCCCGACGACGTGGTCAACGTGGCCGGGGCGGTGCTGCGCCACCGGTTGCTGCTCACACCCGAGGCCGAGCTCGACCGGTTCCGGCCCGACGATGCGCTGCGCACCGTGCTGTCGAGCGTGCCCGTGCCCCGGTGACACCGACGCGCTGGTGCGCGGCACTGTTCGCCCTCGTGGCCGTGGCCGGCGTGGCGCTGCCGGTGGCCCCGGTGGTCCCGGTCCTGGCCGCCTGCGCCGTGCTGGGGTTGACCGTCGCCGACGGCATCGTCGTGTGGCGCCAGTCGCCGCGGGCGACGCGCACCCGCCCCCCGGTGCTCGCCCGCGCCGGGCACGTGGCCTTCGCCGTGGACGTGACCCCGGAGTCGACGCGCTCGGCCCGCTCCCTCCGCATCCGCCAGCCGGTCCCCCCCGAGCTGGCGGTGGAGCCGGCCGAGGTCCACGGGCGGTCCCTGCGGGCCACGCTCGTGGGTCGCCACCGCGGCACGCACGTCGTGCCCCCGGCCGTGGTGCGCATCTCGGGGCCGCTCGGTCTGGTCCAGCGCGACCGGCCCGTGGCGGGCGACACGGCGGTGACGGTGTTCCCCGACCTCCCCGCCGCCCGGCGCCTGGCCGCGGTGCGGCGCACGTCGCGCCACGCCGAGGAGGGCCGGGCCCGTGCCCGGCTGGGCCTGGGGACCGAGTTCGAGACCATCCGGGACTACGTGCCCGACGACGACGTGCGACAGATCAATTGGATGGCCACGTCACGCGCCGGGCGACCGATGAGCAACCAGTACCGCGTGGAGGAGAACCGGGACCTGCTGTGCATGATCGACACCGGCCGGCTCATGACGGCCCCGCTGGCCGGCGGCACCCGCCTCGACATCGCCCTCGACGCCATGGCGGTGCTGGCCGTCGCCGCCGACGAGGCGGGTGACCGCGTCGGGGCGATGGCCTTCGATACCACCGTGCACCGGTTTCTGGCCCCCCGCCGCCGCGGCGCAGAGGCGGTGGTGCGGGCGCTGTTCGACGTGGAGCCGGTGGAGCAGGAGTCCGCCTACGACGTGGCGTTCCAGGTGGCCGGGGGGCGCAAGCGG
>JBEKVE010000019.1:0-27103 GCA_049514335.1 Acidimicrobiales bacterium | reverse complement strand
ACCGCCGCCACCCCCATGTCGGTGATGGAGCGGTCCTCGAAGCGGCCGAAGGGGTGGATGCCCACCCCGGCCACCTCCACGGCCGTCACGCGTCGCTCCCGGACGGGGCGAAGGCGTAGCCCACCACGTCGTGCCCATCGTTCTCGGTGTTCCCGTCGTCACCGCCGTCCCCGGCGTGCAGGGGGACCACCACCAGCTCCATCGCCTGCCCGGCGTGCAGGCGCGACGGGTCGGCCTCGGTCAGGCGGGTCACCACCCGCAGCCCCTCGGGCAGCTCGACCACGCCGAACCCGTAGGGCACCGTGCCGCGGTATCCCGGGGGTGCGCTGGTCACCGCCGTCCAGGCCCACAGCGTGCCGGCCGGCGACAGCTCCACCAGTTCGGTCCCCTCGGCCGAGCAGTAGGGACAGGTGTCCGACGCGGGGAAAGCGTGGTTGTGGCATGCACCGCACCGGCTGCCGAGGAGGTGGGGTGTGCCGGTGTCGGTGAACAGGCCGGCGCGCACGGGCACAGCGGCGTCGGTGCGGTCGTGGCCCGACGGTGTCACGGACCGGGCTCGTCGCGCACGAACAGGGCGATGCCGGCCACGTCCGACACCACCTCGAAGGTGGCCCGCACCGGCATGCCGATGCGCACGTCCTCGGGCGCGCACCCCACGATGTTGGTCATGAGGCGGGGGCCTTCCTCCAGGTCGACGAGGGCCACCACGTACGGGATCCAGTCCCGGAAGGGCCGGGCGTAGTTCTGCCGGATCACGGTGAAGCTGTGCACGGTGCCCCGCCCGCTGGCGTCGACCCATTCGAGCTCCCCCCGGCACACGAGGCAGCGGTCGCGGGGGTAGAGCTGATGCGCACCACACGCCAGACAGTGCTGCACCACCAGCCGGCCGTCGTGGGCGGCCTGCCAGTAGGGGGCCGAGTCGGCGTCGGGGACGGGGGCGGGACGGGGCTTGGGCGGACGCTCCTGCGCGGGCGGCGTGGCGCTGCGATCGGTCACGGAGCCTCCCGGCCGAGCACGAGGGTGGCGCCGGTGGACAGCATGCCCCCGGTGCCGTGGGCCACGGCGACGGCGGCCCCGGGCACCTGGGTGAGACCGCCCTGGCCCCGCAGCTGGCGGACCGCCTCCACGATCAGGAACATGCCGCGCATGCCGGGGTGGCAGGCCGACAGGCCGCCGCCGTCGGTGTTGGTGGGCAGCCGTCCGCCGATCCCGAGGCCATCGTCGGACACGAAGGCCCCCCCCTCGCCCTTGGCGCAGAACCCGAGGTCCTCCACCGTCAGCACCACGGTGATGGTGAACGAGTCATACAGCTCGGCCACGTCCACGTCCGCCGGGGTGATGCCGGCCCGGGCGAAGGCGGCGGGTCCGCTCTGGGCGGCGGGCGTGACGGTGAGGTCGGGCATGGCCGACATGTTCATGTGGTGGGTGGTGGCGTGCGCCGCGCCCAGGACGAACACGGGGTCCTGGCGCAGGTCGGCGGCGCGCTCGGCCGTGGTCACCACGCAGGCCGCGCCGCCGTCGGAGATCACACAGCAGTCGAGCTTGTGAAGCGGATCGGCCACGAGGCGCGAGCCGACGACGTCCTCGACGGTGATGGGCTCGCGCTCCTGGGCCATGGGGTTGGTGGCCGCGTGCCGGCGCATGGTGACGGCCACCGCCGCCAGCTGCTCGGCCGTGGTGCCGTACTGGTGCATGTGGCGGCGTGCCGCCAGGGCGTAGTTGCCCACCAGCGTGTTGCCCCACAGCGCGTCGTAGATGGCGGGGCCGGGGGCGAACCCCCCGCCGCCACCGCCGCCGGTGCCGAGCCGGCGGCCCATCTGCGAGAGCTGCACGCTGCCGTAGGTGACGAGAACGACCTCGGCCGCTCCCGCCTCCACGGCGTAGGCGGCGTGCTCCACGAGCACCTCGAACGACGAGCCTCCGGTGTTCGTCTCGTCGAGATACAGAGGGTGCAGGCCCAGGTACTCCGCCACCCCGGTGGCGTACATGGGGAAGAACCCCGCCGTGGCGAAGCCGTCGACGTCGGCCATGGTGAGACCGGCGTCGGCCAGGGCACGGTCGGCCGCCTGCCCGTGCACGGCGTGCTCCGACAGGTGCGGCAGCGACGGGTAGTCCGACGTGGCCACGCCGGCGATCACGGCCCGTCGGCCGCGGCCGGTCACGGTGCACCCCCGGTCCCGACGGTGGTGACGGCCCGGAAGCGGGGGAGCGCGAGGTCGGGGCCCATGTCCTCCCACACCACGGCCACGGCCATGCCCACCGCCACGTCCTCGGGGTGGACGTCGACGATGTCGGACACGAGACGCGCCCCGTCCCCGCCGTCGAGCTCGACGACGGCGACGACGTAGGGGACGGTGTCCGACAGGGCGGGGATGAAGGCCTGGTGCACGACCGTGTAGGTGTACACCGTCCCGGTGCCCGGGAGGGTGCTCCACGTCGAGGCCCTGCTCCGGCAGGCGGGGCACAGGGGCCCGGGGGGGTGGCGGGTGCGGCCGCAGTCGGCGCAGCGCTGCACCACCAGGCGGTGGGCGGCGGCCTCCTCCCACCAGCCCGCCGATTCCGGGCCGAGGGCGGGGACGGGCATCTCGTCGGGGAACCAGCGCATCCCGGGCGAGCTCGTCGAAGCGGGGGGAGCGGTCATCGGCGTCCCAGGACCAACGCGCTCGTGGGCACCCCCGCCGCGCTCGTGACCAGGCACGTCTCGGCCCCGTCGACCTGGCACGTCGACTCCCCCCGGAGCTGGCGCACCCCTTCCACCACGTGGTTGAGCCCGTGGATGTAGGCCTCGGACAGGCTGCCGCCGTGGGTGTTGGTGGGCAGTGCCCCGCCGGGCCACGCCAGGGCGCCCGACGCCGCCATCGGGCCTCCCTCGCCGCGGCCGCAGAAGCCGAAGTCCTCGAGGCTCAGAAGGACGAGGCCCGTGAAGTGGTCGTAGATCTGGGCCACGTCCATGTCGCTCGGCCCCACCCCGGCGGCGGCCCACAGCCGGGCGGCCACGCCGC
This sequence comes from Acidimicrobiales bacterium, assembly GCA_049514335.1. Taxonomy (GTDB): domain Bacteria; phylum Actinomycetota; class Acidimicrobiia; order Acidimicrobiales; family UBA8190; genus JBEKVE01. The sequence goes on along the minus strand of JBEKVE010000019.1, from coordinate 24,101 downwards.
GCGCCCCGGCGCTGGCGTAGTCGTCGTCGGGCATGCCCACGTTGGAGTACTGGCCGTGGCCGAAGCCCTGCAGGGTGCCCTGGGCCGACCCGAGGACGGTGACCGGGCCCTTGGCCGTGTCGGCGGCGCGGGCCGCGCTCGTCACCACCACGGCGCACGCACCGTCGTTCTCGAGGCAACAGTCGAACAGGCGGAACGGGTCCGACACCAGGCGCGAGGCGAAGTAGTCGTCCATCGTCATGGGGCGCGCCCCCATCACGGCGCGGGGGTTGCGCGCTGCGTGGGCCCGCGTGGTGACGGCCACGTGCCCCATCTGCTCCTGTGTCGTGCCGAACAGGTGCATGTGGCGGCGCAGCACCATGGCGTAGGCGATGGGTGGCCCGAACACCCCGAAGGGCATGGTGAAGGCGACGTGGGCGTCGAGCAGGCTGCGGGCCCGGCGGGCGTGGGGAACCCGCGCCGGCCCGGTGGCAGGCGCATTGGCCGGGCCCCGCCCGAAGCGGCGGAACTGGCCCTGGCACAGCGAGCGGTACACCACCACCACGTCGGCGGTGCCGCTCTCGACAGCGTGAGCGGCGTTGGCCACCGCCGCGCACGCCCCGCCCCCGCCCGGCAGCCACGACAGCCCGGCGTAGCGCAGCTCGGGCAGCCCCAGGTCGGCGGCGACGAAGGTGGCGTCGTTGCGGTCCTCGGCGAACGACGCCAGCCCGTCCACGTCGTCGACGCGCAGCCCGGCGTCGGCCACGGCCGCCAGGATGGCGTCGAGGGCGAGCTCGTACTCGCTGGCGTCGGTGATGCCGCCCCACTTGGCGTAGCGGGTCTCACCCACACCGACCACACAGGCCCTCGCCCCCGGTGTCGTCACGGCGACCCGGCCCCGTCCGAGGCCGCCGCGCCGTGTGGGTGCCACTGCCGGGCCACCTCGTCGGCGTGCTCGTCCAGCAGCGGCGGGCGCCGGCGTGTGACCCAGGGCGAGGCGTGGGCGAGGAAGGGGGCGCCGGGATAGGTCACGGTTCGACCCAGTTCGGGGTGCTCGAGCTCCACGAAGTGGCCCCGGGCGCGCAGGTGGCGATCGTCGAGCACCTCGTCGGGGGAGCGGATCACCCCCCAGGGGAGGCCCGCGCTCTGCCCCAGGCGGTACAGGGTCTCGCCGTCGTGCTTCTCGGCCAGGCGCTTGAGTGCCCGCCACACCTCCCGGTAGTTGGCGGCGCGGTGCGCGGGGTCGGCGAACGCCGGGTCCGACAGGGGGCCGGCCACCCCTTGCGCCTCGAGCATCTCGAGCATGCGGGCGAAGACGTGCGGCCCCAGGAAGTCGGGGTTGAGCGCCGCCACCTGCCGGCCGTCGGAGCCGGTCAGGGTGGGGTGCGGGCCGCGCCGGTGCACGGCGCCGGAGCAGAGGTACGTCATGAGGTGCCACTCGGTCATGCTGGCCGAGCACTCGTGGGCGGACACGTCGAGGAATTGGCCCTGCCCCGAACCCTGGCGCCAGGCGAGCGCCCCCAGCACGGCGATGGCGCCGTAGGTGGCGGCCGTTCGCCACGCCTGGTCGCCGTGGGAGGCGAGCGGCGGCGTGTCGTAGACCCCGTCGGCACCGGGCCCGTAGCCACAGGCCGCCATCGACCCGCCGAGCGCCATGAGCACGAGGTCGTCGGCGAGATAGTCGGCCCAGGGGCCGTCGTGGCCGAAGGGTGTGAGCGCGCACACGATCAGCCCGGGCGCCACGGCGCGCAGGTCGGTGAAGGTGAGCCGGCGGGCCTCGCACTCCGAGGCGCGCAGCGTGTGCACCACGACGTCGGCTGCTGCCACCAAGGCGAGCACCTCGTCGTCGTCGTGCACCACCACCGAGCGCTTGCCCACGTTGTCGGCCCAGAACGCCAGGCTGCGGTCGGGACCGGGCCGGTCGTCGACGAAGGGCCCCACCGAACGCGACGGCGCCCCGCCGGGGGGTTCGGCCTTGACCACGTCGGCGCCGAGGCCGGCGAGCAGGCGCCCGCAGTACTCGGCCGACTCGTCGCCCAGTTCCACCACCCGGACGCCGTCCAAGGGGGCGGTGGTGGCGTCGGTTCGGACTTCGTCGGGGCTCATCGCAGCGCCCCCTCGGCGTCGAGCTCGGCGATCTGCGCCGCGTCGAGCCCGAGCACCTCGCCGAGCACCGCGGCCGTGTCCTCGCCCAGGCACGGCGGCCCCCGCCGCAGCCGGCCCCCGGTGTGCGGAGGCGTCGCCGACATGCGGAAGGGCACGCCCTCGAGGGCCATGGGGTCGACCTCGGCGTTGCCCAGGTCGGTGAAGTGGCCCCGGGCCCGCAGCTGCGGGTCGCGCTCGAGGCGGTCGGCGGCGTCCTGGACGGCGCCCGCCGGCACCCCCGCCGCCTGGAGGAGGTGCATGACGTCGTAGCGATCACGCTCGCTCGTCCACCGCTCGAGCAGGGCATCGAGATCATCGGCGTGCTCGACGCGGTCGGCCAGGGTGGCGAAGCGGGGATCGGCTGCCCACGCCGGGCTGCCCATGGCATCGACGAGCGCCGCCCACTGTTGCTCGGTGCGGCACGACACCACCACCCACCGGTCCTCGCCCGAGGCGCGGTAGGCGCCCGACGGCGCGGCCGGTGGATGCTGGCGGCGGTTCCCACTCGGGAACCCGGGCCGCCGGGCGCTGCGTCGGTTCACCACGGCGTCGAGGAACAGCGCCCCCGACAGCGCCGTGGCCGGCTCGAGCTGTGACACGTCGATGTGCTGGCCCTCACCCGTGCGCCGGCGGTGCAGCACGCCGGCCAGGATGGCGATCGCCCCCAGGTAGCCACCCACATGGTCGAGGTACGAGAAGGACCACCCCGCCGGTGGGCGCCCGGGCAGGCCCACCATGAAGGTGAGGCCGGTGAGCGCCTGGGCGGTCGGACCCATGGTCACGTGGGCGCGGTCGGGGCCCTCGTGGCCGAATCCGCACATCGACACGTAGACCAGATCCGGTCGGATGTCGCGCATGACCTCGTACGACAGTCCCCAGCGCGCCATCGTCCCCGCCGCGAAGCTCTCGGTCACCACGTCGGAGCGGGCGACGAGCTCCTTCAGCACGGCCAGCCCGCTCGGATGGCGGGCGTCCACCGTGATGCTGCGCTTGCCCCCGGTGTTGTACTTGTAGAAGATGCCGCCCCGGTTGGGGCTCGTGGCCCCCGTGGCGTTGGCCAGCGTGGCGGCGCCGAAGCCCTCACCGTGCTCGCCCGGCTCGGGGACGAAGGGCGGCATGACCCGGATGGCGTCGGGGAAGCGCGTGCTCTCCACCCGGATGACCTCCGCCCCGAGGCACCCGCAGATGAGGGTGGCCTGCGCGCCGAAACCGAGCCGCGTGAAGTCGAGGATGCGCAGGCCCTCGAGCGCCATGGAACCCCCGTGCCCCCCGGCCTGTGGCGTCACGGCGCCGACGATAGTGTGATCTCCGACACGCGTGTCAGGGAACGGGCACGCCGGTCGCAGCCTGGCGCCCCTTGTCGCCGGGCGGGACGGGGAGTGCCCATGCAGCTCGATGACCTGGTTCTCGTCAGCGTCGACGACCACGTCGTGGAGCCGCCCGACATGTTCGAGGGGCGGCTGCCGGCCCGGTACGCGGCCGACGCTCCCCGTGTCGACATCCGCGACGACGGCACCGAGGTGTGGCGCTTCGACGGCAAGGAGGCCACCAACATCGGGCTCAACGCCGTGTCGGGCCGGCCCGTCGAGGAGTACGGCATCGAGCCCACGTCGTTCGCCGAGATCCGCCGGGGCTGCTACGACATCCACGACCGCGTGCGCGACATGGACGCCAACGGGGTCATCGCCTCGATGTGCTTTCCGTCGTTCCCCCAGCTGTGCGGCCAGCTGTTCGCCAAGGCGTCCGATCCCGACCTGGGACTGGCGGTGCTACGCGCCTACAACGACTGGCACATCGACGAGTGGTGCGGAACGTACCCGGGGCGCTTCATCCCGCTGGCGCTCCCCCCCATCTGGGACCCGACCGCCATGGCCGAGGAGGTGCGCCGGGTGGCGGCCAAGGGGTGCCATGCGGTCTCTTTCTCCGAGAACCCCGCCAAGCTGAAGCTCCCCAGCTTCCACAGCGACCACTGGGACCCGTTCTGGTCGGCGTGCTCGGACGAGGGGACCATGGTGTGCCTGCACATCGGCTCGTCCTCGTCCCTGGTGGTCACGGCCCCCGACGCCCCCATCGACGTCCTCATCAGCCTCCAGCCCGTGAACATCGTGCAGGCCGCCGCCGATCTGCTGTGGTCGCCGGTGCTGCGCAAGTTCTCGTCCCTCAAGGTCGCCCTGTCCGAGGGCGGCATCGGATGGATCCCCTACTTCTACGACCGCATGGACTGGATCTACACGCGCCATCACCGCTGGACCGGGCAGGAGTTCGGAGACAAGCTCCCGAGCGAGGTCTTCGCCGAGCGCGTGGTGACGTGCTTCATCGACGACCCCGCCGGTGTCGAGCTGCGCCACCGCGTGGGCATCGACTCGATGTGCTGGGAGGCGGACTACCCCCACTCCGACTCGACGTGGCCGCTGTCGCCCGAGACCCTTGTGAAGTCCCTCGACGGCGTCCCCGACGACGAGATCGACAAGATGACCCACAGAAACGCAATACACCACTACCGCTTCGACCCCTTCGCCCACCGCCCCAGGGAGCAGTGCACGGTGGGGGCCCTGCGGGCCGGTGCGACCGACGTGGATGTCACACCCCGCCCGGCCACCCGGCCCCAGGGGGCGAAGATGACGAAGGCGAGCGACCTGACGCGCCACCCGGGCACGAACCGCTAGCTGCGCATCCACACCTCGCGCACGCTCCCGGCCTCGTGGCCGCGCGGAGAGCGGCGCTGCTCCCAGGTCTCGGCGCAGCTCTCGGAGCAGAAGTACAGCTCGGCTCCGTCCCCGTCGCGACGGCGCGCCACGGAGGTGGCCGGCGTCAGGGCGATGCGGCACACAGGGTCGGGATGGGAATCGGGTCCCGACGGGGAGATCCCGAGGCGCACGACCTCCACCGGATGCTCGAGGCCACGCACGGCGATGGCCTCGTGTCCCTCCACCGATGCCCACGGGGGGATGGCGGGACCACGGCCGCCAAGGCGAGCACCTCGTGTCCGACGGCGAGGTCGCAGAGCCGGGCCGCCACGTTCACCGCATGCCCGACGTAGTCGTCTCCTTCGAGGAGGATGACGCCTCCGGTGGTGACCCCGCACTTGATCGTGATGGCCTCGGGGGCGGCGTCGATGGCCGACTTCATCTCGAGCGTGGCGGCGACGAGCGGCATGGTGTCGACGCTCACCAGCATGGCCCCGTCGCCCAGCCACTTTGCGATGCGCACGCCCCGCCGCGAGCACACGTCGCGCAGCGCCGATCGGAACACGCCCAGGACAGCCACGGCACGCTCGTCGCCTTCGGACTCCGTGAGCGCCGTGAACCCCGACAGGTCGAGAAATCCGAACGTCCGGCGGACCCGCACCACCGGATGATCGCGCCCCGCTGGGGCCGGTGGCGATTCGAGGCCCGGCGCCGCACGCCGAGGTCGTCAGCGGCGGAGCCGGTCGACCTCGTCGGTTTCGATGGCGGACAGCTCGGCGATGCGCTCCACGTGGCGGCCGCCCTCGAAGGTGCCGGCCAGGAAGCTGTCCACGACCGCCAGGGCGAGGTCGGGGCCGAGGATGCGTGCCCCCAGCGAGAGCACGTTGGCGTCGTTGTGCAGGCGGGCCAGGCGGGCGGTCGTCTCGTCGTGGCACAGCGCGGCGCGCGTCCCGTGCACCTTGTTGGCGGCGATGGCCTCACCCTGGCCGCTGCCACCGATGACGATGCCGCGATCGGCCGACCCGCTCACCACCGCACGCGCCGCGGTGGCACAGAACCACGGGTAGTTCACCGGTGCGGTCGAGTACGTCCCCACGTCAGTGACGTCGTGCCCGGCCGCCTCCAGGTGGGCGGCGACGGCCTGCTTCAGGGTGAACCCGGCGTGGTCCGAGGCGAGCACGATGCGCATTGCCTCCCAGCCAACACCCCCACGCCGGATCCGGCAACCGTCGCCCGCCATGGGCCGGCGCTAGACATGGCGACGTGGACGCCACGCCTCCCGGGCCCCGCACGCCCCCTCCGGACACCGGTGGGTACGGCCGGCTGCTCGCCCGGGGCCGGGACGCCGACATCTTCGAGTACGGCACGGCGCTCGTGGTCCGCCGGGCCAGGGACGGCCGGTCCATCGCCCACGAGGCAGACGTCATGGAACACGTGCGCCGCGCCGGCTACCCCGTTCCGGAGGTGCACGAGGTGCGCGCCGGGGGGACCGAGCTCGTCATGGACAAGGTGGACGGGCCGTCGATGTTGCAGGCCATGCTGCGACGGCCCTGGCGCCAAGACGCCATGGCGGCGATGCTGGCCGAGCTCCATCTCCGGCTGGGTGCCATCGATGCGCCACCCGGGTTGCGTCAGACCCCCGACGGAGGCTCGGCGGTGGTCCATCTCGACCTGCATCCCTTGAACGTCATCATGGCCAGGTCGGGTCCGGTCGTCATCGACTGGGCCAACGCCGGCCGCGGCCTGCCCGCCACCGATGTGGCTCAGACGTGGGTCATCTTGTGGAGCTCCGAGGCCCCGAGCCCCCCGCTGCTCGGTCGGCTGCTCTTGCGGGGCCGTCGCCGATTCGTGGAGCGGTTCCTCGATCGCACGGAGATGCGCGACGCGGCCGATGCGGTGCTGCCCGGCGTCATCGAGCGACGCCTCGGCAACCGCACCCTGAGCGAGGGGGAGCGCCAGACGCTGCGCCGGTGGCTGGTCTCGGTGGGGCCCTCGGGCACAGCCGGGTAGGGTCGACGGTGATGGAGCACCCGACCGACCCCGACGGGCGCGATCCGGGAGACGACGAGGTCGCGCCGCCCCGCCCTCCGGCGCACGGCAGCGACGCCGAGGTCGACGAGGCCGACGAGGAGTCGTTCCCGGCCAGCGACGCCCCGCAGTGGTGGTCGGGCCCCCCCGACGACGACCGGTAGGTCGGGGACCCGTACCGCCGTGCGCATCGGTGTCACCGCCGCGCTGACCGACCGCTCCATGGCCGTCGACGAGCTCGCCCGTGCCGTGGAAGAGCGCGGCTACGACTCGCTCTACCTGCCCGAGCACACGCACCTGCCGGTGGAGGAGTCCGAGCCGCCGTCCCTGGTGGGCGGCGTGCACCTCGACGACTACAAGCGGACGCCGGACCCCCTCGTTTCGCTGGCGGCGGCAGCGGCGGTGACCGAGCGCATCCTGCTCGGCACCGGGGTGCTTCTCGTGGCGCAGCACGACCCCATCGTGCTGGCCAAGCAGATCGCCACCCTCGACCGGCTGTCGAACGGCCGCGTCGTGCTCGGCATCGGGTACGGCTGGAACCGCCGGGAAGCCGCCGACCACGGCGTCGACTTCTCCCAGCGCCGCGCCGTGGCGCGCGAGAAGGTGTTGTGCATGCAGGCGCTGTGGACGCAGGAAGAGGCCGAGTTCCACGGTGTGCACGTCGACCTGCCGCCCTCGTTTGCGTGGCCCAAGCCCGTCCAGCATCCCCGCGTGCGGACGCTCGTGGGCGGCGGTGGCGGTCCAGCGCTGTTCTCCGCCATCGCCGAGTTCGCCGATGGCTGGATGCCCATCGGCGGCGCCGGCGTGAGCCGGTCCATCGACGCCCTGCGCGCCGCCGTGGCCGATGCGGGCCGGGACCCCGCCACGATCGAGGTGGTGCCGTTCGGCACGGTGCCCGACGCAGGCAAGCTCGAGCATCTGGCCGCGGTGGGGTGCACCGAGGTGGTGCTGCGCGTCCCGTCGGGACCGCGCCCGGAGATGCTGCGCGTCCTGGACGACTACTGCCGGTTCGTGGGCCCCTCAGCCCGCCAGTGAGTCGAGCGCCCGGCGGACCACGCCGGGCTGTTCCAGCCACAGGAAGTGCCCGCAGCCGTCCACCACCTCGGCCCGGGCGCCCTTCACGAGGGCGGCCGTCGCCGTGCCGTGGCGAGGTGGGATCGGGCTCTGGGCAGCCATGACGAACACCGCCGGGATGTCGAGATGGGGGAGCCGCGTCTCGAGGGTGTGGCGGGCCAGGTGGGCGTGGATCGACTCCCAGGTCCCGGCGTAGCACGCCACCGAGACAGCGAGGGGTGGCATGGGTGGTGCCTTGGCGGGATCGGCGAAGTACGCCGGCCATACGAGCTCGAGGCCCTCGGCCATGTCGTGCGCCGTGCCATCGCCCGCCATGGCGCGCCGGTCGAGCTCCTCGGCGCGGGCCGCGGCGGTGGCGGGGGTGCGCTCCGCCAGGATGCGCTCGAGGTCGGCCTCACCGCCGTCACCCACCGCACCGAGGGGGTCCACGACCACCATGGCGCGCACCGACGGGTCACCCGTCACGGCCACGTGCATGGCCAGGTGCGCACCCCAGGAATGGCCCACCACCACGGCACCGTCGGGCCCGGCGCCGTGCACCACGGCCAGGGCGTCGGCCACATGGGTCTCGATGTCGAAGGGCCCGGCGGTGGTGGACGGCGCCAGCCCGCGCTGCTGGTAGCGATGGACGGTGTAGCTGTCCTGGAGCTCGGCCGCCAGCGAGGCGGTGTAGTCCGACAAGCCCGGGCCCCCGTGCAGCAGGACCACGTCGGGTCCGGCACCACTGCGCCACCCGCGCAGGGTCCCCCCGGCCACCGGCACCTCGAACTCGGTCTCCACCGCGTCAGTGCTCCATGACAGTCAGTGCTCCATGACGACGACCGAGCGCAGGACCTCGCCCCGCTCCATGCGGTGGAAGGCCTCCTCCACGTCGTCGAGGCCGATCGTCTCCGACACGAAGCCGTCGAGGTCGAGGCGGCCCTGGAGGTAGAGGTCGATGAACATGGGGAAGTCGCGAGACGGCAGGCAGTCGCCGTACCAGCTGGGCTTGAGGCGCCCGCCGCGGCCGAAGAACTCGATCATGGGGAGGTCGATGCGCATCTCGGGCGTGGGCACGCCCACCTGCACCAGCGTGCCCGCCAGGTCGCGGGCGAAGAAGGCCTGCTCCATGACGGCGGGGTTGCCGACCGCTTCGATGCACACGTCGGCGCCGTTGCCGCCGGTGAGCGCCCGGACCCGCTGCACCGGGTCCTCGCGGCCCGCGTCCACGGTGTGGGTGGCACCGAAGCGCGACGCCAGCTCGAGCTTGCGGGGGTCGAGGTCGACGGCCACCACCGTGGACGCGCCGGCCAGCACCGCGCCCGCCACCGCCGCACACCCCACGCCGCCGCACCCGAACACCGCCACGGAGTCGCCGCGGCCCACCTCGCCGGTGAACATGGCCGCGCCCAGCCCGGCGGTGACACCGCACCCGAGGAGGCCGGCCGCCTCGGGCCGGGCCCGTGGGTCCACGGGGGTGCACTGGCCGGCCGCCACGAGCGTCTTCTGGGCGAAGGCGCCGATCCCGAGGGCGGGGGCGAGGGGCGTGCCGTCGGCCAGGGTCATGGCCTGCGAGGCGTTGTGGGTGGCGAGGCAGTACCACGGCCGTCCCCGGCGACAGGACCGGCACTCTCCGCACACGGCGCGCCAGTTGAGGATCACGAAGTCGCCGGCTGCGACCGAGGTGACATCGGGCCCCACCGCCTCCACCACGCCCGCCGCCTCGTGACCGAGAAGGAAGGGGAAGTCGTCGTTGATGCCCCCCTCGCGGTAGTGGAGGTCGGTGTGGCACACCCCGCACGCCTGGACGCGCACGAGCGCCTCACCGGGGCCGGGGTCGGGGACGAGCACCGTGTGCACCGAGACCGGCGCGCCCTTGGCGCCGGCGACCACGCCCCTCACCTCGTGCGTCATCGGGTCCTCCTCGGATGTCGGACGGCGGGCGTCGTCGCGGCCGGCACAGGACGGTACCCGACGGCGCCGTGCCCCGCAGGGCGTCGGACCTCAGCGACGGCGTCGGCCAAGTCGTACGCGAGCGGAACGAGTCGGTGTGTCATGACGTCGTCGGGGTGCAGGCGCAGTCAGAGATTGGGGAACAGCACGACGAACACGGCCTCACGCCGCGCCGTCTCGTCGAGGGTGCCGCCCGAGGCCGATGTGGTCGGGGTCAGCCTGCGGCGGCGAACAGCCCGGCGTAGTTGAGGATGCCGGTGACGTAGGTCTGGGTGGAGGGGAGCATGCCCGACTGCTCGACCGAGGACAGCCCCTGGTAGTACGCGGCCAGGGCGGTGTGGGTGTTGCCGCCAGCCCGCGCCGTGAGGTTGGCGAGGTAGGCGGCGGCCATGGCGATGTTGTCGGCCGCCACACCGGGATTGAGCGCCGGGTTGTGCAGCAGCGTCGTCCGGGCGTAGATGACCGTCGACGGCTCGAGCTGGCACAGGCCCTCGGCACCGGTCGGCGACAGGGCGTTGGGCTGCCACCCCGACTCCCACCAGCACAGCGCCTCGAGGAGGCTGGCCGGCTCCCCCGACGCGCTGGCCGCGGCCAGGAATGCGGGACGCAGCGCCATACGGTCGGGGTGCTGCTGCAGGCCCAGCGGCAGCGGGCCGCCCGGGCCCCAGCCCTGCGGCAGGGGGGGAGGTGGGAGAAGGAGATGGGCGCCGGCGAACACCAGGTTGGGGTTGGTGATGTGGTTCGTGGCCACGAGCGCCGCCACGGTGGTCTGGTACCGGGCCGCGATCGAGCTGAGCGTGTCGCCGGGTCGCACCACCACCGTGGTGGTTGGAGCCGCAGGAGCGCTCGCCGCCACGACGGGCGTCGCCGACGGGATCTGCAGGGTGGCACCGGCCACGATGCGGTCGGGGTTCGTGATGCCGTTGGCCGCCATGAGCGCCGCCACGGTGGTGTCGTAGCGGGCAGCGATGGCGCTCAGCGTGTCGCCGGGCCGGATGGTGATGGTGGTGGAGGCGTAGGCGGCGTCGCGTGCGCCCTCGCCCGCCGTCAGCCCGGCGACGGCCAGTGAGGCGAGGACGAGGCCGGTCAGGGCGGCGGCGATGCAGCGAGCCCGGCGTGTCCGGTGCAGCGGTGCCCGGCCCCTGATGCGCATGGCGCGTGGGCCCCGGAGCCGGCGACCGCCACGGTGCCGAGTCGAGGGACGGTGCCGTCCTCGAGACCCGGTGGGGGAGGCGCCCGGCGTTCCTGGGGTTCGTGTGACACCTGTGCCAGTTGTGTCCACTGATCACGTATCGGCCCCGGACGGGGCCGAATCAAGCCACGGTTGGGCCAACACCTCGCCATCGGGTCCGGTGGGCCGGGCTACAGGGCCAGGACCCAGTCCCGGACGATGCCCGCCACCTGGGCGTCCTTCCCCCGCAGGCCGTGATCGCCCCCCTCCACCCAGACGTGGGTGACCGGCCCAGGCACGGCGGCCGTGGCGCTTTCGAGCTCAGCTGGTGCGCCGAAGGCGTCCCGGGTGCCCGACACGAACAGGCACGGCACGGTCATCGCCCCGAAGTGGTCGGTGCGAAGCTTGTCGGGCTTCCCCGGTGGGTGCAGCGGATAGCTCACCAGGACGAGGGCGGCGGCGCCGAGGCCTTCGGCCACCGCCATGGAGCACATGCGTCCCCCCATGGATCGCCCCCCGAGTGCCACCCGGACCTGGTCCACGTCGAGCTCGGAGGCGAGTGCGGTGGCCGCCTCGGCGACGGTGGCCACGAGCACAGGGGCACGGTCCGGGGCGCGCCGGCCCGCCAGGCGATAGGGGAAGTCGACCCGCTCGACGCGCACACCGGCCGGCGTGAGCGCATCGTCGATCGCCACCAGCGCGGGCTGATCGCGGCCTGCGCTGGCGCCCGGTGTCAGGACGAGACCGGCCACAGACCGGCGGACGCGGCGGGGCGGCATCTACGGGGCGTGGCCGACGGCGTCGGCGGGGACCACGTTCGGCGCGCCGGGACGCCGCGTCGGCAAGGTGACGGTGAACACCGTGCCCCCGCCCGGTCGGGGTGCCACCGAGATCACCCCCCGGTTGATGTCGACCAGGCGGCGCACGATGGCGAGACCGAGTCCCGTGCCGTTGTGCTTGGTGGTCACGAACGGTTCGAAGATCCGCTGGCCCACCGTCTCGTCGATGCCGGCGCCGTCGTCTGCCACCGTGAGGCGCACGGTGTGGTCGCCGACGGCGGCGCCGATCCGAACCGTCCCCCCCTCGTCCAGGACGTCGTAGGCGTTCGACACCAGGTTGACGAGGATCTCGGCCAGCTGCCCGCGGTCGGTGACGAGCCTCGCCTCTCCGACCGCCACCGCCACCGTCACCCCGGCGGGCGCCGGTGTCGTCTCGAGGACCTCCTCCACCACCGCCCCCACTGCCACCGCCTCGAGCAAGGGTTGGCGGGGCCGGACGAACGCCACGAGGTGGTCGATGATGGCGTTGGCCTTTTCGACCTCGCGGTCGGCCATGGTCAGGTGCCGCTCGATGTCGGGGGAGAGCCCGGCTCCCATGGCGTGGCGCACGAGGAACACGGCGTTGCCGACCACGGCGAGCGGGTTGCGCAGCTCGTGGGTGACCATGGACGCCATCTCCCCGACCGCCGCCAGGCGCTCGCGCTCCACCACCATCCCCGTGAGGGAGTCCACGGTCACGAAGGCCACGATCAAGGTGACGGCGATGACGATCCACGCCGCCACGTCGACGGCGTGTCCCGCCACGAGGGCGACGACCCCCGGTGCCAGCATCCCGAGCACGACGCAGGCCATGGCCCGACGGCGGGGCAGCACCATGGGCGAGGCGAATCCCACCCAGACGTAGTACGGCAGGAACGGGCCGACCTGCGCGTGCAGCCGGCAGAAGAGATTGGCCGCCGTGATGAGCACCACGCTCCCCCCGATGGCGGCGTCGGCGGTGAACGCCGGAAGGCGGTCGCGCCAGGCGAACAGCGCCACGGCGCACGCTGCCACCACCGCCATGAGCACACCCAGGCCCACGGCGTTGGTGACGTCGGACGGGTCGACGAGCCAGACCCCGAGTACCCCGAGATCACCGGCGGAGTACACCACCGCCAAGAGCTCGCCGCGGCGCCGGTCCGTGGCCACCGCCGGTCTGCCCGCGCGCCGTGGCGGGCCGTGGAGCGACAAGCGTCGCCGCTGTGACTCCCCCTCCATGGCCACCGTCCCGGGCCTCGGCCACCCGCCCTCCGCCCACTGCGGGGACCGGCTGCTCCCGAATCTAACAAGGCCCTCGTAATCTCGCGCCCGGTGCACGAGACCGACGCCACCGCGGACAGAGACGATGCCGGCGCGGTGTTGCGCAGACGCACGGCGGACGGCCACGCGCCTCGAACCCCGCTCGCGCTCTGTACGAGGAGCTCGGTTGGCGCCAGATCGGGCGCGTTCCCGAGGCCGTGGAGGGGGAGGACGCCCTGATCTACTGGCGGCGCGTGGGCTGAGTCACGCCGCCGGGCCCGTCACGAGCTGCACGGAGGCGATGTGGTTCGAGCCGGACTGGTCGGTCCACTCGAGCTGCACCCGGTCGCCGGGGTGGTGGTGGCCCATGATGTTGCGCAACGCCGTGGTGGAGTCGACGGCCTGGCCGCCCACCGCCACGATGACGTCGCCGGGCACGATGCCGGCGGCGTCGGCCGGCGATCCCGCCTCGACACCGACCACCGATGCGCCCGACGTCCCCTGCACCTGCTCGACGTCGACGCCGATGAGCGCGGCGGGACCGATGTGGATCGTGTCCGAGCCGTGCCCGGCGGCGATCTGGCGGGCGATGGACAGTGCTGTGTCGATGGGTATGGAGAAGCCCTCGCTCTGGCCCGACGGCAGGTTGAACTCGCTCGACGCGGCGGTGTCCATGCCGATCACCTTGCCGCCGCTGTCGACGAGCGGGCCTCCCGAGTCGCCCGGCTCGAGCGGGGCGTCGGTCTGGATCAGGCCGTTCAGCTGCTCGGTCGACCCGTCCGACTCGTCGCTGGCGGTGATCGACTGGTTGAGGGCGGTGATCGTGCCGGTGGCCACACTGGGCGTGCCACCCACGCCGCCGGCGTTGCCGATGGCGGTGAGCTCGTCACCGACGGCCAGGGTGGAGGAGTCGCCGGTGGAGATCGTGCGCAGGCCCGAGGCGTTCTGCAGCTGGAGCACGGCCACGTCGGCGGTGGCGTCGGTGCCGACCACGGTGGCGGCATAGGTCTGGCCGTTGCCGACGTCGATGACCGTCACACTGGTCGCACCGTCGATGACGTGGTTGTTGGTGAGGACCTCCCCGCCCGCGGTGAGCACCATGCCGGTGCCGGCCGCCTCGCCCCCGTCCTGGCCGAGCTGTGACGTGACGTCCACCACGCCGGGGTCGACCTTGGCGGCGATGGTGGCGGCGCCACCGTTGGCCGCTGAGGTCGCGGTGGAGTCACCGCCGGTGGAGCCGGACGGCGAGATGATCGACGTCCGGCCCACGGCCACGCCCACCACGGCGATGAGCAGCGCCACGAGCGCCACGGCCAGGACACGCAGCGGGTTGGGGCGGGTGGAGGGAGGCGGCGGGAGCCAGACCGGAGCGCCCCATCCCCCGGGCCGGCCCCAGGTCCCGGCGGCGTCCCAGGGCGGAGGTGGCGGTTGCGCGCCGCCGCCTCCCTCGGCCCCGGGAGCGGGTCCGACAGGTGGCGGGGGGCGGAGCCAGACATCGTTGGCGCCCGGCGGGTACGCCGTCGCCCCGGGTGGGTAGACGGGCCCTCCCGGGGGATAGACGGGCGGCGGCGGGTAGGTGGGTGCACCCGCGGGATAGGAGGGCGCACCGGGGGGATAGCTCGGGGGATAGGCGGGTGCGCCAGGCGAAGAGGTGGGGGGACCCGGGGGATCGGGCTGGGGTGCGCCGTGGAGTCCGGGCGGTGGGGGCAGGTGGGGCGGTGAAGGGAGGTCGGTGGCGCCGGGGTCTCCCGCCTGTCCGACGGCGGGGTCGGGCAGCTCAGGGTGCCCGTCGTGCGCCGGCTCGTCGGGCGGCGTACCCGGCTCGGAAGTGTCGGTCATGGCTCGTCCTCGTCTCGGAGGCTGGCGGGCGACCGTGGTGTCGCCCTGCCGTTCGTACCGAGTAGACCGCTGCTAGCTGTGAGCCTGCTGTACGACAGCTTTCGACCCGATGAGACCTCCTCATCTTGCCGTACCCCGGAGCGCTACTCGACCGGAGCGACGGGCGCTTCCTCGAAGGTGGTGTCTGTGACCGCGCCCGCCACCACGGCCACGGGGTGGGCCGGACCGTCGCCACCGCGCACCCGCACGTCGTAGGCGCCTGCGCCGAGCGAGCCGAACACCGCAGCGTGGACCACCGTGCCCCGCACGTGGCGCTGGCGCACGGCGCTGTGGGCGCCCTGCCACGGGCCGCCCGCCGGGCGGATCTCGATCTCGGCTCCGTCGAGGGTGGCGCCGGTGCGCAGCACGAGCGCACCGGCGTGGGCCCCGATGTCGAGGACGACGCTGGCCGTGGCGCTCGGGCCGAGCCGCGCCTCGGGCGGGTGATGCCCAAGGTGCGGCTCGGTCCCTTCGTGGTGGGGGCCCATGTCAGGCGGCCGGCACGGCGAACCCGCTGTGGGGGACACCGAGGTACGGGAAGGCCGACAGGTAGTTCTCGGTCCCCATGGCGCTCAGGTCCCCGCCGCCGGTCGTGAGACCCTCGCTGATGGCGGCGGCGGCGGCGTCGGGGCTGAAGGTCGGGTCCACCAGCTTGAGCACCGCACCGGCCAGGCAACGCAGCTCGATGGTCACCACGTCGTCGAACACGCGCCGACCGTTGGGGAATCCGGCGGCGTCGTTGCCGATCAGGCCCGTGTTCTGGGGGCTCGAGGCCGGCGGGATGGCCATGTTGAGGCGAAGCATGTCGGCCTGGGTCTGCCCCGTGAAGTTCTGGAACCCGGGGATGAGCCCGGCCGGGATGCCGGTCAGCAAGATGGCCACGAGGTCGGCCCGGTTGGGCGCTCCCGCGTTGTACGTGGCCAGGTTGGGGAACACGCCGGGGTAGAGCACAGGGAGCAGCTGTGCCAGCTGCGGGTTGGCGTAGAAGGAGGCGAACTGGCTGTCGCCGGCGGGAGCCTGGGAGTTCCAGTAGTCCTTCTTCCCCATGGGGATGAGGACCTCGTTGACGAGCGGGTTGCCGAGCCGCGACACCTGGACGAAGGGCCCCGCGCAGGTGTGGTTGCCGGCGTCGTCGCGCACCCGCACCTTCTGGCGGTAGGCGGCGGTCCACACGCCGATCACCGAACCGGCCGACGAGACCTGGGTCGGTGTGGCGTGGTTGGCGCTGAGCTCGCTCATGGGGATCTGGAGGGCGAGGCTGTGGACGTTCAACCCCTTGGTGGAGTTGATCCCCGCCGCCATCTGGCCGAGGCCGGTTCCCTGGAGGCCGAAGGTGGTGTGCGCCTCCTCGAAGGGTCGCAGGATGCCGAGGTCGAAGATGGCACCGAGGTCGACGTAGAAGCCCTCGGCGCGCTGTCCGGCGAACACCTGGACGCCGCCGCCCACGCTGTGCACGGCGGCCTGCGCCAGTGCCGGGTAGGTGGGTGTCGACAGGGGCCCGATGTTGCACGGCGGGCAGGCCAGGCCCGTCCCCAGCACCTGCTGGCGGCCGCGCTCGGTGTCGATGCGGGTCACGGTGTAGGTCTGTCGGCGGTTCCACGAGGCCGCCGTCAACGAGGTGATGGGCCCGGTGTTGTACAGGAACGTGCCGGGATCGGTGACCTCGGTCTCGAAGCTGAACTGGTACACGATGTCGGCATCGCCGTCACCGTCGTTGTCGATGTTGATCGTGTAGAGCACGTCGTCACCGAACTCGTAGAAATTGGGGCCGCCGTCTGGGCCCTCGAGTGGCACGTAGTTGGCGATGATCGTGACGGCGTCGGGACGGTCGGGGCTCACGAAGGCGTACAGGTCGGTGCTGTCTGCGACCGGGTCCTTGGAGATCTCCGGTGCTTCACGGTGCGATGACATGGCTCACTCCAGTTGCTCGTTGGTTTGGGGGGACTGCTTCGAAACGGACTCGTCGTGCCAAACGGACTGGTACTCGGGACGGACTCGTACTCGGGACTGGTACTCGGGACGGACTGGTGCTGTGGGACGGACTGGTGCTGTGGGACGGACCGGTGTTGTGGGACGTCAGCGGGCGGCGCGCAGCAGGGAGCGCACCAAGGCGGGGTCACGCACCACCACCTCGCGCGTCCCGCTGAACACGCTCACCTCTCCGGTAGTGGCGTCGCGAACCTGTGCCACGAGCGGATCCGACAGCGCCGCGTTGGCGCCGTCGGCGGCCACCGACGCATCAGCGGCGCCCACGGCCGGAGCTTCGCTCTCCCCGGCACTGAGCAGTGCTCCGATCCCCGGCACAGAAGCCAGAACGCCGGCGGCGGCGACTGCCACCGACCCTTTGCCGAGAAACGTGCGCCTGGTGACTCCGGCCATGCTCGGACCCCCGTGTCGTCGGTCGTTCGATCGGGGGTTGTTCGGCGCCGGCCCGCTGCTGGATGACCGATCGGCCGATTTCGTCAATCTTGGGGACCGGGATCTTGGGTATCGGCCCCGGGCCCGGTTAGCATCCGGCGCATGCTGACCACCCAGATCGACACCCTGCTGGCGGAGGTGCTTCGGGACCGCCGCCTGCTCGACCATCCCTTCTACCGCCGCTGGGAGGCGGGGACGCTCGGACGCGACGAGCTGGCCGCGTACGCCGCGCAGTACCGCCACTTCGAGCGCGCCCTTCCCGGTGTCCTGGAGCACATCGCCGAGCGCACCGAGCAGCCCCAGGCCCGACGTCTCGTGGAGGCGAACCTCGACGACGAGCGGACCAACCCCGCTCCCCACGTGGAGCTGTTCGAGGCGTTCGCCGCCGCCGTCGGCGCGCCCGTGGATGCCGACGCATCGCCGGCCACCACTGCACTGCTCGGTGTGTACGCGTCGACGTCGGAGGACGGCGACGTGGTGGCGGCCCTGGCTGCCCTGGCCGCCTACGAGGTGCAGGCATCGGAGATCGCCGCTTCCAAGGCCGACGGGCTGCGGGCCCGCTACGGCGTGGACGCCGACGGCACGCGCTTCTGGGACGTCCACGCCGGCGCCGAAGAGGCCCACGGCGCCTGGCTCGTCGACGCCATCGCTGCGCTCGGGCCCGACCCGGCCACGGTCGTCGACGCCGCCACGTCGGCCGCCACGGCGTGGTGGTCCTTCCTCGACGAGCGCGAGGCCTGCGCCCCGGCGTGATCGCCAGCCGGGCCGTCAGCGGCCCGGCCGCCGACCGGTAACCTCATCGGGGCATGTCCGAGCTGCGTGCCACCATCCCCGAGGACCAGACCAGTGGTGGGCTGACGCACCGCCAGGTGCTGGTGGTGCTGAGCGGGCTCATGCTCGGGATGATGCTCGCCGCGCTCGACCAGACGATCGTCACCACCGCCCTCCCCACCATCGTCGGTGATCTGCACGGGCTCAACCACCTGTCATGGGTGGTCACCGCCTACCTGCTCACCACCACGCTCTCCACCCCTCTGTACGGCAAGATCTCCGACCTCTTCGGGCGCAAGCACGTCTTCCAGGTCGCCATCGTCATCTTCCTCATCGGCTCGGCCCTGTCGGGCCTGGCGCAGAACATGGACGAGCTCATTGCCTTCCGGGCTGTGCAGGGCCTCGGGGGTGGTGGGCTCATGGCGCTCGCCATGGCCATCGTCGGGGACATCGTGAGCCCCCGGGAGCGAGGGCGGTACCAGGGGTACTTCGGTGCAGTGTTCGCCTTTGCCAGCATCGGAGGCCCGCTGGCGGGTGGGTTCCTGACCGACACCCTGTCGTGGCGGTGGATCTTCTACATCAACGTCCCTGTCGGGATCCTCGCCCTCGTCATCACCAGCGCGGTGCTGCGACTGCCTCGGCCGACGCGCGCCAAGGCCCCGATCGACTATGCCGGCGTGGGCCTCACGGTCATGGCGGTGACACCGCTGCTCCTCGTCACGGTGTGGGGTGGCGTGACCTTCGCCTGGTCGTCTCCCGTGATCATCTGTCTGTTGGCGCTGTCGGTGGCCATGACAGGGGTGGTGGTGTGGTGGGAACGGCGCGCTCCCGAGCCGATCTTCCCTCCGCACGTGTTCGCCAAGGGGGTCGTCCGAGCGGCGCTCGGCACGACGTTCTTCGTCACCGCCACCATGTTCGCCGCCATCATCTACATCCCCGTGTACCTCCAGCTCGTCGACGGCGAGTCGGCAGAGCGCTCGGGGGTCCTGCTCCTCCCGCTCATGGCGGGCATGCTGACCACCTCCATCGGCTCGGGGCGCCTCGTCACCCGCTTCGGCCGCTACAAGGCCTTCCCGGTGATGGGCACCGCCCTCATGGCCATCGGCATGTGGTTGCTGAGCCGCCTGGGGGCGCACACCTCGCTCGGGGTGGCCAGCGTCTACATGGTGGTGTTCGGCGTCGGCATGGGCATGACGCTGCAGATCGTGGTCGTAGCCGTGCAGAACGCCGTGGAGCGCCGCGACATCGGCAGCGCCACCTCCTCGGTGAGCTTCTTCCGGAACATCGGTGCCGCTTGTGGGTCGGCGCTGCTCGGGACGATCCTGGTGGGGCGGTTGGGGTACTGGCTGCCGCGCCTCGTGCCCCGCGGGACCTCGCTGAGCCTGTCCAAGGCGTTCACCATCACGCCGACGCAGTTCCGCGCCCTGCCCGGTCCGGCGCGCGCCGGGGTGTCGGAGGCCTTCGTGCACTCGCTGCACGTGGTGTTCACCGTCGGCATCCCCATCGCCGGCCTGGCGTTCGTGTGCGCCCTGCTGCTGAAGGAGGTCCCGCTCGCCGGCGCGCTGCAGCCCCCGGTGTCGGTCCCCGCCGCCCGCCCGGCGCCGCTCGTGGGTGCGGCCGCCGTCACTGCCACGGCCACCTCCGACCTCGCCGTCGGCGCCGGGCACACAGAGGACGGCTCGGAGAGCTGACGGCCCCATCCGGCGGGGTGAGGTGCAAGGCTTCGGGCGGTTCCTTCCGATCATCGGCGGGTCCCGGAGTCCGGAGAGGGAGGAGCGGTGGAGCTCAGCGGCACGACGGCGCTGGTGACCGGGGGGGCAAGTGGGATCGGCCTCGCCACCGTGGAGCTGCTGCACGCCGCCGGTGCCCGGGTGGCGGTGCTCGACGTCCAGAAGCCGGTCGGTCCCGCCGCGTTGGCGCTGCCGTGCGACATCGCCGACGAGGCCCAGGTGGTGTCGGCGGTGGCCCAGGTGCACGACGCTCTCGGCCCCATCGACATCGCCGTGCTCAACGCCGGCGTGGGCGGGTTCGGGGCGATCGTCGACCTCAGCACCGAGGAGTGGGACCGGGTCCTCGGCGTCAACCTGCGGGGCACCTTCGTGTGCCTGCGCGAGGTGGGCAAGGCCATGGTCACGAGCGGCCGCGGGGGCGCCATCGTGGCCGTCAGCTCGATCTCGGGCTTTCTCGCCGACCGCATGATGAGCCACTACAGCGTGTCCAAGGCCGGTGTGGCGGAGCTCGTGCGGGTGGCCGCCCGTGAGCTCGGGCCGTTCGGCATCAAGGTGAACGCCGTCGCACCGGGAACGACCGACACGCCCATGTTCGCCTCCACCACGCGCCTGCCGGGGTACCGGGCGCGCGTGGCGGAGCGGGCCGCCCTGGGTGACGTGGGGACGGCGCACGGTGTGGCCCAGGCCATCGTGGCCATGCTCGGGCTCGACTGGGTGACGGGCCAGGTGCTCGCCGCCGACGGCGGGGTGTCGTTGTGGAGCCCCATCGACCCGGCCGAGAGCCTGGGGCCGTGACCGCTGCCCGCGTCCACCACAGCGCCATCTGCCCGGCCGACGCCGAAGCCAGCATGCGCTTCTACCGAGACGGCATCGGCCTGCAGGTGCTCATGGACCACGAGTTCGCCGGTGACTGGCCGGCGTTGTTCGGCGCCCCGTCCACCACGCTGCGCTCGGTCTTCCTCGGGGACCCGGCGCATCCCGACGCCGGCGTCGTCGAGCTGGTGTCCTTCGATGGCGCGCTCGAACCGGGCCCGGCGCCCGCGGCGCCGCGACAAGGCTTCTTCCTGTTGTCGTTCTTCGTGGAGCTCGGCCCGGTGCTCGACCGTCTCGCCCGCCTCGGCCACCGAGACGTGCGCCGCATCGAGCAACCCGGTCCGGCCGGGTCGGTGGCGATGGCCACCGTGCTCGACCCCGACGGCGTCCTGGTCGAGCTGATCGACACGTCGGCGGCCGGGGGCGGAGGGCGGTAGCGGTGTTGCGCAGCCAGGACCGCATCCTCACCACCCACGCCGGCAGCCTGCCCCGGCCGCAGGCTTTGGCCGCGCTGCACGGCCGGCGCAGCCGGGGCGAGGCCGTCGACCCCGTGCTGTTGCGCACCGAGGTCGAGGCGGCCACGGCCGCCGTGGTGGCGGCCCAGGTCGAGGCCGGCATCGACGTGGGCAACGACGGTGAGCAGGCCCGCGAGAGCTTCTTCACCTACGTGCGACACCGCATGACCGGATTCGACGGCACGAGCAGCCGCCCCGCCATGCGCGACCTGCTCGACCACCCCGACTTCCTCGACCTCGTGGTGCCCCGCCATCTCCGGCGGCAGGTGAACCTCATGGCTGCCGCGGCCGCCGCCGGGGACGTCACATACCGGGACACCACCGAGGTCGACGCCGAGTGCGCCCTGGTGGCAGGTGCACCGTTCGCCGAGACCTTCATGACGGCGGCCTCGCCCGGCATCGTGGCCGCCGCCATGGAGAACAGGCACTACCGGTCGCTCGAGCAGTACGTGCTGGCCGTGGCCGCCGCCCTGCGCGTGGAGTACCGGGCCGTGGTCGACCACGGGCTGCTGCTCCAGATCGACGCGCCCGACCTGGCGCTCGAGCGCCACACCCTGTTCGCCGACCGACCCCTGGCGGACTTCCTGTCCTGGGTGGACATGGTCGTGTCGGCGCTCAACGGCGCCCTCGAGGGCGTCGCCCCCGAGCAGGTGCGCCTCCACGTGTGCTGGGGTAACTACGAGGGCCCCCACACCCGGGACGTCCCCCTCGAGGAGCTGCTGCCCCGGCTGTACCGCGCCCGCGTGGGGGCGCTCGTGGTGTCCATGGCCAATCCCCGCCACGCCCACGAGTACCGGTGCTTCGCCCGAGATCCGCTCCCCCCGGACATGGCGCTCGTGGCGGGCGTGATCGACACCACCACCAATTACGTCGAGCACCCCGAGGTGGTGGCCGACCGCCTGGAGCGGGTGGTGAACGCCGTGGGCGACCCCACCCGGGTGATCGCCGGCACCGATTGCGGTTTCGACACCTCGGCCGGTATCGGCGACGTCGCTCCGTCGGTGGTGTGGGAGAAGCTCCGGGCCCTGCGGGCCGGCGCCGATCTGGCCACAACCCGGCTGTGGGGCCCGTGACCGCCTGCCCCGGTCCTGTCACCGCCGCCGCGCACGGCCCCGGCGGGGACAGGCGCGGCCGCCGGTAAGGTCGGCGCCACACCACGGCGGCGTGGCGTCGAGAACGAAAGGCGGTGCGGGCCATGGAGTACGTCAACCTCGGCGGGACCGGGCTGCGGGTGTCGCGGGTGTGCCTCGGCATGATGAGCTTCGGCAACGACAGCGAGCGGGCGTGGGTCCTCGACGAGGACGCCGCCGAGCCCATCGTGCGCGCTGCCGTCGAGGGGGGTGTGACCTTCTTCGACACCGCCGACACCTACTCCGGCGGCGCCAGTGAGGTGGCGACCGGGCGTCTGCTGCCGAAGTTCCTGACCCGCGACGAGGTGGTGGTGGCCACCAAGGTCTTCATGCCCGTGACACCGGGCGAGAACGGTGGTGGCCTGTCGCGCAAGCACGTGCTGTCGGCCATCGACGCATCCCTGGCGCGCCTGGGCATGGACTACGTCGATCTCTACCAGATCCACCGTTGGGACAACCGGACGCCCATCGAGGAGACGATGAGTGCCCTGCACGACGTGGTGCGGGCGGGCAAGGCGCGTTACATCGGCGCCAGCAGCATGTTCTCCTGGCAGTTCGCCAAGGCGCAGCACGTGGCCGAGCGAAACGGCTGGACCCGCTTCGTGTCGATGCAGCCCCACTACAACCTCCTCTACCGAGAGGAGGAGCGCGAGATGATCCCCCAGTGCATCGACCAGGGGATCGGGGTCATCCCGTGGAGTCCCCTGGCCCGCGGGGTGCTCACCGGCAACCGCAGCCGCGACGGCGAGCGCCGCACCACCCGGGCCGGGTCGGACCCGTTCACGGACTATCTCTACGCCCAGCCCTCGGACTTCGACGTCGTGGACCGGGTGGCCGAGGTGGCCGCCGTTCGTGGCGTCCCGGCCGCCCAGATCGCGCTGGCGTGGTTGCTGCACCGCCCGGGGGTGACGGCCCCCATCGTGGGCGCCACCAAGGTCGACCACCTGCTCGACGCCTTGGCCGCCGAGGAGCTGACGCTCAGCTCCGACGAGATGACACGGCTGGAGGAGCTCTACGTCCCGCACCCCGTGCTGGGGCACTTCTGACGCTGGCGTCGTCGGCCATCCGCTGCGGTCCGTGGGCCGCCGGCGGGCACGGCCGGTGTCACACCAGGATGCGTTCCTCCGGGGCGCGCACGCCGATGACAGCCAGCACCCGTCCGAGGCCGAGGAACATGCCGCAGCACATGGTCAGGTCGGCGAGCTCGTCGTCGCTGAACGCGCCGTGCAGGCGATCCCACAGGTCGTCGTCCATGGCCTGGTGCTCGAGGGCGAAGCGCTGGGCGAACTCCGCCGCCAGGCGCTCGCGCTCGCTCAGGAGCGTGCTCGAGCGCCAGTCGCCCACCTCGCGGTAGAAGCCCTCGTCCGCACCGGCCTTCTCGCCTTCGCGCGCCCGCGTGTCCTGGCACACCACGCAGTCGTTGATGAGAGCGATCGTCCACCGGGCCGCCTCGCGTTCGCGCACCGGCAGCCGGCTGTTGGTGTAGACGGCCTCCGACAGCGCGCCCATGCCCGCCGCCATGGCCGGTCGCAGCAGCGCCCAGTCGACGTGCTCGCCGTAGCCCCGCTCGGGAAACGAGATTCGAGTCATGGGGCGACGCTACTACGGGCCGTCTCGCTCGGTCCGGGTGACGAAGCGTCTGCTCATGACGCCGGTCAGCGCAATGCGGGATGCTGACGGGCCAGCAGGGGCAGGAGGACCCGGCGGGGGGTGTTGCGACCGAGTTGCGCCCCCACCCGGTTGGCGAAGCCCGGGATCACCACCGCACGCCCC
>JBEKVE010000018.1:0-34833 GCA_049514335.1 Acidimicrobiales bacterium | reverse complement strand
CACCCCCGCACCCTCGGGGGGCCCACCCCGCCCGGCGTGCACACCCTGCGCACGCTCGAGGACTCCATTGCCCTGGGTGCGGTGGCGGCGGTGCACGGGGCGCGGGTGGTGGTGGTGGGCGCCGGGTTCATCGGGTCCGAGGTGGCCGCCACGTGCAACGGACGCGGGGCGCGGGTCACGGTGGTCGAAGCCCTCCCCGTGCCCCTGGGGCGCGTGCTCGGACCGGAGATCGGGGCGACCTGTGCCGCGCTGCACGCCGACCACGGCGTGGAGGTGGTGACCGGCACCGGGGTGCGTGCCCTGCGGCACGCCGGCGACGGCCCGGTGACCGGCGTCGAGCTCGACGACGGTCGTGTCCTCGACGCCGACGTCGTCGTGGTGGGCATCGGCGTCGTTCCCACCACGGCGTGGCTCGAGGGCTCCGGGCTCGAGCTCGACAACGGGGTGGTGGCCGATGCCACGCTGCACGCCGCCGACGACGTGGTGGTGGCGGGGGACCTGGCGCGCTGGTACGACCGGTCGCGCCATGCGCTGATTCGCATCGAGCACTGGACCAACGCCGCCGAGCAGGGGGTGGCGGCGGCCCGCAGCCTCGTGGCCGGACGCCACGAGGCAGCGCCCTATGTGCCCGTGCCGTACTTCTGGTCAGACCAGTACGACGTCAAGATCCAGGTCATCGGGCACCCTTCCCCCGACGACGAGGTGGTGGTGGTGGACGGTGCGCTGGCCGAGCGGCGATTCGTCGCCATCTACGGCCGCGACGGCGCCTTCACCGCCGCCGTGGGGTTCAGCCGTCCCCGCCAGCTGATGGGGTACCGGCCCCTGCTCGAGGCGGGGGCGAGCTTCGACGAGGCGCGGGCGCACCAACCGGCGTGACCGCCCCGGGCGCGGCGGCCCGGCCCGCCGTCGCACCGGGCGCGGCGCGGGGCCGTCGGGGGAGCGTCGAGCGCAGGGCCCGCACCGTCGACAGCAGTCGGCGACGCTCCTCGGGCGGAGGGTGACGCCCGCCGTAGGCACTCGCCTCCACCACCGCCGCCAGGGCGCGCCAGGTCTCGGAAGGGTCGCCCGCCCGGGCGTCGAGCGCGGCCGCGTACTCCGACAGCGTCTCGCCCCCGAGGCGGGGTCGCCCCGCCCGCCGCCCTGCCGTCTCGATGCTGCGCGCCGCCTGCTCGGCCCACGTCCGGGGTCGCCGCACCCGGCGCCGGCCCATGGCGACGACGCCGGCCGCCACCACCAGGACGAGCGCCACGACGGTCCACGGCACGCGGGCGAGCGCGTGCGCGGCGTCGTGGGCGAGGGCGGAGCCGGGCGAGGGGTTGGCCAGCGGGACCACGGCCGTGGGGTCGAAGCTCTCCCAGCCGTAGCCGGGGAACCACACCTGCACCCAGGCATGGGCGTCGCGGGCCTCCACGTCGTAGAGGTCGGTGATGGGGTCATACGGGCCCGGCACGTACCCCACCGCCTCGCGCGCCGGGACGCCGATGGAGCGCAGCATGACGGCCAGGGCGGTGGAGATCTGCTCGCAGAACCCGGTGCGGTTGCCGAAGAGGAACTCGTCCACCGTGTCCTGACCCGGGGCGAGCGGCGGGATGTCGGTGGAGTAGCGGGTGTGGGCGCCGATCCAGGCGATGAGGGCCTGCACCTTGTCGTAGGTGTCGGCGTCGCGGGCCGTGACCGAGGTGGCGAGCCTCTGGGCGCGCTGATAGGGGTGGGGGAGCTGCAGGTATCGGGCGTTGATGCCGGCGGGGTCGGCGGCCGGACCCGGCGCGGTGCGCAGCTGGGCGGGTGAGGGCGTGCTCACCGCCGACTGCACGGTGTAGATCGCACCCGATCCGAGACCGATGGGCGACACGATGGCGTCGTCACCGGACACGTAGAGGTCGTGGGCGGGGAACCACACCTCACGCGCCGAGTCGGCGTGGAACACCAGGTTGGGCGACGACTGCACGATGTAGAAGGTCTGCAGGTCGGTCTGTCCGCCCGCCGTCACTGCCGACCCGGGAATCACGAACGGGGATCCCGACGTGAGTTGTTGGGGCGCGCTCGCCTGGGCCGTCACCTTCCAGTTGGCGCCGTCCCACTGGTCGAAGGTCTCTCCGATCCAGTACGAGGGACGCTCGGCCCGCACCCGCATCACCACCGTGTTCCCGAGCTCGCCGCGCAGAGCGGTGTCGAGGCGGTTGGCGAAGCCGAGATACCCACCCACCCGCGTCCGCCCCGTCGGGCTCCCCGGCTTGGCCAGCTGGGCCACGCGGCCGTCGCCGGCCAGGCTGCCGGGACTGGGCAGCGCGCCACCGGAACCGGCCGCCGAGGGGAAGTCGATGCGCCCCGCCACGTGCGGCGCCGGCACCACCGCCAGGACGGCGGTCCCCGCCACCAGCACGGCGGTGAACGTGGCGAGCAGGCCTCCGGCCCGCACCCGGCCGCCCTCGCTGGCCGACGTCCACATCGACAGCAGCCCCACCACGCCGAACCCGAGCCAACACAGCACGTAGCTCCCGAAGCTGATGTCTGTGGCCTGGGCTGCGGCCACGGCCATGAGGCTGGCCGAGCCGGCCAGGGAGAAAGCGAGGTCGCGGCGGGCGGGCACGTCAAAGGCGTGCGCCACCTGCACCCACACGAACAGCACGGCGAGGGGGTCCTCGACGGTGGTGACGTCGTAGAGGGCCTGGCCGGTGAGCTGGCGGAAGAACCACACGAAGGCGACCACGGCCGCCCCGGCCAGGATGGGCTTGATCCAGGGCAGTGGCCGGCGGCGGGTGGCGTAGGACAGGCCCATGCCGGCGAGCACGAGCGCGATGGTCACGAGCGCCACCGACCACGACAGCTCACCCTCGGCACGGCAGGCGGCGATGCCCGCCACGACCGCCCCGGCGCACGCCACCCGCAGCGTCACGGAGTGCTCGGGGGGCCCCGGGCGATTCGCCCGTCTGACGGCCTCGAGGACGTTCACGGCTCGGGCTCTGCCACGGCGCGGGCCAGGCGGCGTCCTGCGCTTCGCCGGTCGCCCACGGTCCCGATGCTCGGGCCGTCCACCTCGTTCGTGCGCAGGACAACCGGCGTGCCGGCGTCGACCAACGCCACGACGGTACCGAGGGCGCGCTCGGCGGCTCGCTCGGCCGCCTCGGGGTCGCCCGGGAGCCGCACCTCGACGCTCACCGGACCGGTGGTGGGGCCCTCCATGTCGCGCACCATGAGCTCGCCTGCGTGCGCCGTCGCAGGCCAGTGCACCCAGCGGCGCTGGTCGCCGGGTCGGTAGGGGCGCACGCCGCGGGGCTCACCCACCTGGACCGGGGCGCGCTGAGATCCGTCCCCCCCGGTGTCGTCCCGGCCGGCGGGAAGGGGGCGCGGCACTCCCAGGCGGGGCCGGACGTGGAGCTGGCGCGGCAGCGCCACCACCACCGTGCGCCGCCACCACAGCAGGCCGAAGGGCGCGGCCGAGGCGATCTCGAGGGTGATGGCGTCGTGCACGCCGCGGTGCTCGGGAACGAGCGTCACCTCCCCGTCACCAGCGCCACCCCGGTCGTATGCCTCGGCTCCGCCGGGGCCGGAGCGGTGACCGAATGCGGCGCCGCGCCCTGGAGCCAACCGCCACGACCCGCGGGGGCCGACGAAGGACTCGGGGCCGGGCGGGTCGAGGGGGCGCACGCGCAGGCGGGTACGGGCCGTGACGGTGAGCTCCACCGGCAGTCCGGCCGTACCGTCGGCGGGGGTGGCATCGACGCGCACCGAGGCCCGGGCGGTCACGACCCCCGGCGCCAAGAGGCCCACCGCCAGCGTGCCGGCCAGGACGTCACCGATGGCCTGGACCCAACCGGCCCCGCTGTTGTGGGCCACCAGGCCCCACCCGAGCAGGACCGCCACGCAGCTCACCACGGGGACGAGCGGTCGGACGGGGCGGGCCACCCGGGCGCGGCCGGTGCGTGCACCGGCCCGCCTGGTCACGGCCGCGGGGCGGGAGTGGTGCTGAGCAGCCCGCGCACGACGGCGACGCCCTGCTCCACGCCCTCGTCGGTGAGCAGACGGTGTGCCAGGCACGCCACCGCCACCGCCTTCACGTCGTCGGGAGTGACGAAGGCGCGGCCCGACACCACGGCGTGGGCCTGCGCGGAGCGGATGAGCCAGATGGCGGCTCGGGGGCTCGCCCCCAGCCGCACGCCACTGGCGCTGCGGCTGGCGCGGCACAGCGCCACCGCGTACTCGGCCACGGCCGGCGACACCTCCACCGACTCGGTGGCTCGCTGGGCGCGCAGCCACTGCTGCGCCGTGCACACGGGGTGGAGCTCCTCGAGCGCGAACTTGCCCCCGCTGTGGCGCACCAGCCGGGCCTCGGTGTCGGCGTCGGGGTAGCCGATGGCGGTGGCCAGCGCGAACCGGTCGAGCTGGCTTTCCACCAAGGGGTAGGTGCCGAGCTGCGAGAACGGGTTCTGGGTGGCGAGGACGAGATGGGGCCGGGGCAGGGGCCAGGTCTCGCCGTCCACGCTCACCTGCTGCTCCTCCATCGTCTCGAGCAGAGCGGCCTGGGTGCGCGGCGGCGTGCGGTTGAGCTCGTCCACCAACACGACATGGGCGAACACCGGCCCGGGCCGGAAGTCCCACGTGCCCGTGTCGGGCGAGAAGACCGACACCCCGGTGACGTCGGAGGGCAACAGGTCGGGATGGCCCTGCACCCGCGACAGCTCGGCCCCGAGCGAGAGGGCCAGGGCGCGCGCCAGCACGGTCTTGCCCACGCCCGGGACGTCCTCGATGAGCAGGTGGCCACCCGACAACGCGGCCAGGGCGGCGGCGGTGAGCGCGCCGGGCGTGCCGAGCAGCACACGGCTCAGGTTGCTGACGAGGTCGCGGGCCAGCGCCATGGCGCCGTCGATGCCGGTGTCGGCACCGTCGAGATCGACACCGGGGGTGCCCGGGGCGGTGCCGAGCAGACCGACCTCGACCCCACGCGGGGCGCGCGCACCGGCGGCCACGCGCACAGCGTGGTCGGCGGCCCCTTCGCGATCCCCCAGATGGGCGGGCTCCATCAGGACCACGTTATCGGCACCCCCCCGGGCGAACTGTACGGATCACCAGGGACAACCGCCCCCAGGGTGGCCCCTCAGAACTCCAGGGCGCTCAGTTCCGGCACGGTGCCCAGGGAACGTTCCCGGGCGGCCGCCCAGCGCTGGCGGGCGCCGGCGCGCCGGGCGTCGCCGGGGCGTGGTTCGATCACGGCGGCGGGACGCCAGGCCGCCGCCACCTCGGACTCGTCGGCCCAGGTGCCGAGGGCCAGGCCGGCCAGGTAGGCGGCGCCCAGGGTGGTGGCCTCGGTGACGGGCGAGATCTCCACCGGCCGGCCCAGGGCCTCGGCCAGGGCGGTCACGAAGGTGGGGTTGGCCGACATGCCCCCGTCGATGCGCAGGGTCTCGATGCGCATGCCGGTGTCGGCTTCGGCCGCCTCGAGCAGATCGGCGCCGCGGTGGGCGACGCCCTCGAGCACGGCCCGCACCATCTCGGGGCGACCCGTGCCGCGGGTGATGCCCACGAAGGTGCCGCGGGCCCCGAAATCCCACACCGGCGCGCCCAGACCCAGCAGGGCGGGAACGAACCACACGTCGCCGGTGTCGTCGCAGCGCGCCGCCACGGCGTGGGATTCCGCCGCGCTGTCGATGATGCCCAGGTCGTCGCGCAGCCACTCGACGCACATGCCCGCCGACAACATGACCGCCTCCACGCCCCAGGTGACGTGCCCGGCGCGCTGCCAGGCCACGATGGGAAACGTCCCGGCACCGCCACGCCGGTCGAAGGCGGGCCGATCGTCCCCCACGCACAGGTCGAGCATCCCCCCCGTGCCGAACGTCGCCTTGGCCATCCCCGGGCGCGTGCAGCCCTGTCCCACGAGCGACGCCTGCTGATCCCCGGCGATACCACACACCATGGGCGCGCCGTCGAGGGCGCGCGCCTCGCCCACCGCACCCGAGGAGTCGACGACGGTGGGGAGCACGCTGCGCGGGATGCGCAAGGCTTCGAGCATCGTGTCGTTCCAGTCCGAGCCGTCGGGACGCAGCAGACCGGTGATGCCGGCGTTGGTGGCGTCGGTGACGTGCAGCGTGCCGCCCGACAGCGTCCACGCCATCCACGTGTCCACCGTCCCGAAGCACAAATCGCGCCGGCGCTCGGGATCGGCCATGTCGAGCAGCATGGCCAGCTTGGTGGCCGACTCGTTGGGAGCCACCCGGATCCCCTGGTCGCGCAGCGCCAGGCAGGTGCCGACGGTGCGCAGGTCCTGCCATCCGAGCCCGGGTCCCACCGGCTCGCCGCTCGTGCGGTCCCACACCACCGTCGATCCCCGTTGGTTGGCGATGCCCACCCCCTCCACCGGTCCGCCCTCCCGCAGGGCGGCCCTGGCGACGTCGAGGGCGGCGGCCGCCATGGCGGTGGCGTCGAACTCCACGAACCCCGGGGCAGGAGAGGAGGGCAGAACCTCGGTGTGGTGCACGTGGTGGATGGCGCCGTCGGAGTCGACCACGCCGGCGCGCACCCCCGAGGTGCCCACATCGACGACGAGGATGGTCACGGCCAGTGCACCTCACCGAAGGGTGAGGGCAGACCCAACTTGCCGGGATTGAGCACGCCGCGCGGGTCGAGGCTGTTCTTGAGATCGACGAGAACGTCGAAGGCGCCTCCGAGGGCGTCGGCCATGAACCGCCCCCGGTTGATGCCGATGCCGTGATGGTGGCTGATGGCACCTCCGTGGGCCCGGACCGTGTCCATGACGGCCCGCCACGCCGAGGCGTAGTAGTGCTCGGCCCAACCGTCACCCGACGCTGCGCCGGGGTCGGGCACCTCGGGCATGCGCCCGGCGAAGGTGAAGTAGAGGCAGGCGCCGTCGACATAGGAATGGGACTGGTGGGCCGACGCCACGAGCGTCCCCTCCACGTCGTGCAACGCGGCGGTGCAGGCTTCGTAGATGGTGGGCAACACCGACCACCGGGCCGAGATCTCGATGGTGTCCACCACCACGCCGGCACGGTACAGCGGGGCGAGGGCCGACACGTCGTTGCGGTGCCCCATCCACCGTTCCACGAGGCCCAGGTCGAGCGGCTGTGCACCCGCCGCCGCGCACTCGGCGTCGACCACCGCCAACGTGGCGTCGAGCAGTCCGGTCTCGGCCTCGTCCAGCACCACCAGGACGTCGTGGTCGGCGACGTCGAAGTTCCGGGTGGACTCGGCCCGGTCGTAGAGGCGCAGCACGGCCGGAGTGGCGCCACGGCGCAGGATGCGGCGGCAGGTGTCGAGGCCCTCGGCGAATCCGGCGAACCCGTAGGCCCGCCGGCCCTCGGCACCGGGCAGCGCCCGCAGCCGGACCTGCGCGCCGGTGATCACGCCGAGCACGCCCTCGGACCCCACGAACAGCTGGGTGAGATCGGGGCCGAGCGCGGCCCGGGGGCCGGTGCCCGCGGTGTGCAGCACTCGTCCGTCGGCCAGGACGACCTCCAGCCCGACCACCATGTCCTCGATCTTGCCGTAGCGCGCCATGGACTGCGGCCAGTGGCCCAGGGTGGTGCCCTCGACCCGCAGGGCCGCCTCCAGGTCGGGGCCGAATGTGCCGGGCAGCACGTCGGCCAGGAGCGAGGTGGTGTCGATGTCGACGATCCCGGCCAGGCCGCACAGGTCGAGGGCGACCCCGCCGAACACCGGGATGCTGCCGCCGCACACGCCGGAACGGCCCGCGCCCGCCGTCACCGGCACGCGCGCCGCGTTGCACGCCGCCAGCACGGCCGCCACCTGCTCGACATCGGTGGGCCGGGCCACCACCGCAGGCCGGGCCGGGACCGCGCCGCGCATGGCCCAGCGCACGGCCAACGGCCACCAGTCGCGGCCCGCCTCGTTGCGCACGGTGTCGTCCTCGCTCACCTCGGCGCACACCGACCGCAGACGCGTGACGAGGGCGTCGTCCACGGGGACGCGCGGTCCCACCAGCCGTTCCGTGACGTCGTGGGGGGCGGCGTCGACGGGGGTCACCGGTGTGGGGACGGTGCTCACGGCCCGCTGCGCACCGGATCGAGCCCGGCCCTGGCCATGTCCCCGCGTACCCGTCCGGCGAAGGCGGCGGCCTCGCGGGCGGTGTCGGCGCCGTCGCGGCCCCACTCCGGCGCCAGCAGGTCGGCCACGGCGTCGGCGGCATCGGCGGCGTCGTACGCCCGGCGCAGCACCGCCCGCGTGCGCCGGGCCAGCACGTCGTCGACGGTCATGGCCATTTCGTGGCGGGCCGCCCACAGCGCCTCCACCCGCAGCTGGGGCAAGCCGCTGACCAGCGGCTCGAGGAGCTCGGGCCGACCCGCCGCCAGCTCGAGGACGGACGGCGTCTCGTCGCCGTGCCGGGCCACCAAGGCGGCGAAGACATCGTCGGCCAAGCCGAAGCGGGCCCCGGCGGCAGGCCGGCGCAGCGCCTCGAGGCCCCGCGCACCGCGCAGGGCCATGCGCTTGGTGGGGCAGCGCCGCGCCCCCTCGGGTGGTCGCGCCAGGCGGCGCACCACGGCGTCGACGGTGTCCTCGGCCATGAGCCGGTAGGTGGTGAGCTTGCCCCCCGTCACCGTCACCACGCCGTGCGGGGACACGCGCACCGTGTGGCGACGCGACAGGTCGGCGGTCCGAGCGCTCACGCGGCGCCCCGCCACCGGGGCGAGCAGCGGACGCAGCCCCGCCCACACGCCGGTGACGTCGTGGCGGGAGAGCGGCTCGGTGAGCACGCCGTTGGCGGCGTCGAGGACGTAGTCGACGTCGTCGGGGAGGCAGGCCGGATCGTCGAGGGGACCGTCCCAGTCGGTGTCGGTGGTGCCCAGATAGACGTCGTCGCCGTCGGCCCACGGGACCACGAAGATCGATCGGCGATCGCCGCGCACGGGGATGACGGCGGCGATGTCGGCGGGGAGCCGCCGGCGCGGCACGGTGACGTGGATGCCCTTGGCGGGCCGGATGGACCGGGCGTGCGACGGGTCCTCGAGCGTCCCCAGCGCGTCGGCCCACACGCCGGTGGCGTTCACCACCACCTCGGCCCGCACCTCGAACTCCGGCGCCGGGTCCGGCGCGGCACCGTCGGGGGTGGCGCCGGTGGGGGACGCAGCGGGCCCCGCGGGGCGCACCCGGGCGCCGCGTACCGTGCCGGCGGCGTCGGTGACGAGGCCCGTCACCTCGGCGTAGTTCGCCACCACGGCGCCGTGGTCGAGCGCGGCGGTGCGAAGCACCGTCAGGGTCAACCGGGCGTCGTCGGCGCGGGCATCGAAGTACACGAATCCCGCCACCAGGCGGTCCGTGCGCAGGGTGGGCAGGTGTTCGAGCGCCTCGTCGCGGTTGATGCGCCGGTGACGCCGCCCGATGCGGAGCCCGCCGGTCAGGTCGTAGAGCGTGAGCGCGGTGGCGTAGGTGCGGGCCATGGTCTTGTTCACCACGCCGTCCCGGCCGAAGAGAGGGATGAGGAAGGGGAGCGGCGACACGAGGTGGGGGGCATTGTCGAGCAGCCGCTGG
Organism: Acidimicrobiales bacterium; assembly: GCA_049514335.1. Taxonomy (GTDB): domain Bacteria; phylum Actinomycetota; class Acidimicrobiia; order Acidimicrobiales; family UBA8190; genus JBEKVE01. The sequence continues at coordinate 25,329 of JBEKVE010000018.1, read as the reverse complement.
CGCTCGTGCAGCGCTTCGTACACCAGGCGGAAATCGCGCTGCTGGAGGTAGCGCAGGCCGCCGTGCACCATCTTGGAAGACTTCGAGGACGTTCCAGAGGCGAAGTCGGCGCGCTCGACGAGCGCCGTCCGCAGGCCGCGGGCGGCGGCGTCGAGGGCGACCCCGGCGCCGGTGATGCCCCCGCCCACCACGAGCACGTCGAAGGTCTCGGCTTCGAGACGGGCGAGCGACGTGGCCCGGTCGAAACCAGCTCCCCCGGGAGGTGAGGGGGCGCGATCGGGCGTCACCCGGTCAGCCTGCCACAGCGGGGCACAGGGCCCCGGGGCCGGCGGCACCAGGGAGCCCGTCTCGGCGACCCCCGCCCGACCGGGTCCGTCGGCCCCGCCGACGGCCGATTTCGACAATCTGTGTCAACAAACAATCGTTGGTGGTAACGTCATCACCGTCATGCGCCCCCCCGACGAGCTGACGGCGTTGTTCCGCGCCCAGGGCCGCAAGGTCACGGCCCAACGCCAGTGCATCTTCCGTGTGCTCCACGGCGACGTGCGCCATCCCACAGCCGAGACCATCCACGCCGCGGCCCGAGCCGAGATCGAGACCATCTCGCTCAAGACCGTGTACCAGACGCTGCACGAGCTGACCGCCATGGGCGAGATCGCCGCCCTCGACCTGGGCACGGGCACGACCAGGTTCGACCCCAACGTGGACGGGGCCCACCACCACCTCGTGTGCCGCCGGTGCGGCAAGGTGCGCGATCTCCACGCCGACTTCAGCGCCCTGCAGGTCCCGCCGGGGGCGGAGGAAGGCTTCGAGGTCGGAGGGGCCGAGGTCGTGTTCCGGGGCGTGTGCCGCGACTGCGGGCGCGTCCGGCGGGCGCGTCCCCAGCTCGGCTCCACCGATGCCAAGACCAAGAGAGCCAGGACAAAGGCCGCCGCCGCCGTCGTGGAGCGGTGACCACCACCGACGTACCTCCTGCACTGTCGACACAAGCAACCATGAAGGAGAAAGAGAGCACCATGCCCGCACTGAAGGGATCCGACACCGAGAAGAACCTGAAGGAGGCGTTCGCGGGAGAGAGCCAGGCGAACCGCCGCTACCTGTACTTCGCCCAGAAGGCCGACGTGGAGGGCTACCCCGACGTCGCCGCGCTGTTCCGTTCGGTCGCCGAGGGCGAGACGGGTCACGCCTTCGGTCACTTCGACTTCCTGCGCGAGGTCGGCGACCCCGTGACCGGTGTGCCGGTGGGTGCCACCGCCGACAACCTGCGCTCGGCCATCGAAGGTGAGACCTACGAGTACACCGAGATGTACCCCGGCTTCGCCCGCACGGCGCGCGACGAGGGGTTCGAGGACATCGCCGACTGGCTCGAGACGCTGGCCCGGGCCGAGAAGAGCCACGCCGGGCGCTTCGGTGAGGGACTCAAGAACCTGGACTGACCCACCGGCCGGTGGGTCAGCGCGAAGCGGTCCCGCCAAGGGTCACACACCGAGAGGGCCGGCCCGGTTCGTCCGGGCCGGCCCGTACTCGCGCCGCCAACCCCCCACCGGGTCGGCGGATCCACCCCGCCGTCGGTCGAGGAGGCCTGTCATGAACGCCCGCCGCCCACTGCTCACCCTCGAGGACATCGAGGACCTGCGCGCCTACGAGCGGGGCCGCGAGGCGTACCGGCGCGGCATCATCGAGCTCAAGAGGCGCCGACGGGTGTCGGTGGGGCCCATCGTGTCGTTCGTGTTCGAGAACCGTGAGACGGTGCGCTCCCAGATCCAGGAGATGGCCCGGGCCGAGCGGATGGTGACCGACGAGCAGATCCAGACCGAGCTCGACATCTACAACGCCCTCATCCCCCAGCCGGGGGAGCTGTCGGCCACGCTGTTCATCGAGCTCACCGGCGAGGAGCTGCTGCGCCAGTGGCTGCCCCGGCTGGTGGGCATCGAGCACGCCGTGGTGTTCCGGCTCGAAGGTGGTGACGTCGTGCGGGGCGAGCCCGAGGCAGCCCACGAGGAGGCCCTGACCCGGCCCGAGATCACCGCCTCGGTGCACTACCTGCGCTTCGGCTTCACGCCCGACCAGGTGGAGCGGTTCGCGTCGGGCCCGGTGACGCTGGCGGTCGACCACCCCGAGTACCGCCAATCGACCGAGCTGGGTGACGAGGTCCGCCGGGAGCTCCTGGGGGACCTGCGGCCCTGAGTCCCGTGGCTGCGCCCCCGAGGGCGGCCTCTGCGCTCCTGGGCGGGTCCCGGTGCAGGGTCCCTGACCAGGGAACCGGGCCTGGGCGCAACGCCCGGGCAGGCGCCCCGCGGCCGCCCGGTCACCACCAGGGGTGTTCTTTACACGCCCGCGAGCGTGCGCCATACTGTTCGTTCCGCTGATTTCCCCTCCGGGGCACCATTGTCCCTGGTCACAGGCTGGTCGGTGGATAGCAGCACTTTCAGTGACAAGATAAACGCACAGTGTGCCTGAGGAAGTGAATCCGATGAACGCCCCCTCAATCGCCATTTGGCGCAAGCGAGCTGCCTGCCGAGGCATCGACCCGGAGGTCTTCTACCCGGTGTCCGACGAGGACGCCGAGGAGGCCAAGGCGATCTGCTCGATGTGCCCGGTACGCCAGGCCTGCCTCGAGCACGCCCTGGCCCACCGCGAGCGCGAGGGCGTCTGGGGCGGCACCACCGAACGGGAGCGTCGTCGGATCCACAGGCAGCGCAGGAAGTCGGCCTGACCCCGGCCCCCTACGATGCCGGCGTGGCTGGACGCATCGCCGACCGCTTGGCATCGCTGGGGCTGACGCTCCACGGACCGCACCCCCCGCACGATCCGCTCGACGCGGTCGTGGTGCACGGGGACGTGGCGCGCACCTCGGGACAGCTCCCGCGCATCGCCGGCCGGCTCACCTGCGTGGGCACGCTGGGCGACGACGTCACCGTCGAGGACGGGGCGGCCGCCGCCGAGGTGTGCGCGCTCAACGCCCTGGCGGTCCTGGACCAGGCGCTCGGCAGCCTCGACCGCGTGGCGCGGGTGCTCACGGTGACCGGGTACGTCGCCTCGACCCCCGACTTCCACGAGCAGCCCGCCGTGGTGGACGGGGCGAGCCGGGTGCTGCACCAGGTCTTCGGCGACGCCGGACGGCACACGCGCTCGGCCGTCGGCGTCGCCGCGCTGCCCCGCGGTGGCGCGGTGGAGATCGAGGTGACGGTGGCGGTCCGGCCGGCGGAAGGCTGATGGACTTCGAGCTCTCGCCCGAGCTGTCCGAGCTCCAGGCGACGGTCCGCCGTCTGGCGCGCGACAAGGTCAAGCCGCGCGCCCGCGAGATCGACACCACGGGGGAGTACCCGGCGGACCTCTTCGACGCCTTCCGCCAGGCCGGCCTGCTCGGCCTGTGCATCCCCGAGGAGCACGGCGGCTCGGGTGCGGGGATCCTGGGTCTCACGCTCGCCATCGAGGAAGTGGCCAAGTACTCCAACACGGCCGCCCTCATGCTCCTGCTCACCCGGCTGCCCACCGGACCGGTGATGATCGCCGGCTCCGAGGAGCAGAAGCGGCGCTACCTGCCCGGTATCGCGGCGGGCTCGACCCGGGCCGCCTTCGGTCTGTCCGAGCCCCAGGCCGGCAGCGACGTCATGGGCATGCGGACGCGCGCCACCCCCGATCCCGACCACCCCGGCGGATGGGTGCTGGCCGGCACCAAGTGCTGGATGTCGGGGGTGCGCGAGGCCGACTGGTACACCGTGTTCGCCAAGACCGCCGATCCGGCCAGCCGGGCGCACGACTCGGTCACCGCCTTCATCGTGGAGCGCTCGTGGCCCGGGGTCGAGGTGGGGCGCACCGATCACAAGATGGGCGTGCGGGGCGTCGACACCGGCGAGCTCGTGCTGCGCGACGTCGCCGTGCCGCCGCAGAACGTTATCGGCGAGGTCGGCGGGTTCCGGCTGGCCATGCTCGGGCTCAACTCCATGCGGCCCATCGTGGCGGCGCGCGGCATCGGGCTCGCCGAGGGCGCGCTCATGTACGCCACCGAGTACGTGCAGCAGCGGGAGGCCTTCGGCAAGACCATCGCCGATTTTCAAGGGATCCAATGGGAGATCGCCAAGTGCGCGGTGGACATCGAAGCGGCCCGGCTGCTCACGTACCGGGCGGCGTGGCTGGCCGACAAGGGCCGGTTCACCAAGGAATGGGTGCCACTGCTGTCAGCGGCCAAGTATCACGCCACCGAGCTGGCGGTGCGGGCCTCGGGGCTGGCCGTGCAGCTGCTGGGGGCGGCGGGGTACATGGCCGACCACCCCACCGAGCAGTGGTACCGCGACGCCAAGCAGCTCACCATCGTGGAGGGGACGAGCCAGGTGCAGCTCGGTCTGGTGGCGCGCGGGGTCCTCGATCGCGATCTGTGGTGGGACTGAGCCGGCCATGGAGCGAGCAGTGAGCGCGGATCGGCCGCGGCGCGGGATTGGGCGATGAGCGGGGACGCCGAGGGCGTCTTCGCCGCCGCCGGGGGCTGGCCGGGCATCCTGGCAAGGCTGGTGTCGGGAGACGACCTCAGCGCCGAGGAGGCCGGCGCGGTGTTCGGCGAGGTGCTGAGCGGGGCGGCCACCCCCGCACAGATCGCCGCGTTCGTCGTCGCCCTTCGCATCAAGGGTGAGACGGTTGAGGAGATGACCGGCCTCGTGCGCTCCATGCTGGACCACGCCGAGCCGCTCACGATCCCCGGCGAGCTCGTCGACACCTGTGGCACGGGGGGCGATCGGAGCCGCTCGATCAACGTGTCGACCATCGCCGCCCTGGTGGTGGCCGGTGCAGGCGCCCGGGTGTGCAAGCACGGGGGCCGGGCTGCCACGTCGTCGGCGGGATCGGCAGACGTGCTCGAGGAGCTCGGGGTGGCCATCGAGCTCGGCCCGGCGGGCGTGGCCCGCTGCATCGAGGATGCCGGCATCGGGTTCTGCTTCGCACCGCGTTTTCACCCCGCCATGCGACACGCCATCCCGGTGCGCCGCGAGCTCGGTGTGGCCACGGTGTTCAACTTCCTGGGGCCGCTCGCCAACCCGGCCCGCGCCCGTCGGCAGGTGGTCGGCGTGAGCGATCCCGCCATGGTCGACAAGATGCTGGGTGTGCTCATGGCCAACGGCGCCCGACGCGCGCTCGTGATCCACGGAGCGGACGGCCTCGACGAGCTGTCGACCACGGGCCCGTCGTCGGTCCTCGACGCCGCCGAGGACGGAGAGCTCCGCCGCTACACCGTGACGCCGGCGGAGCTCGGGCTGCCCACGGTGACCCTCGACCAGCTGCGCGGTGGCGACGCGGCGCACAACGCCGAGGTGGTGCGTCGCGTGTTGTCGGGCGAACGCGGACCGCATCGCGACGTGGCCGTGCTGAACGGCGCCGCCGGCCTGGTGGTCGCCGGTCTGGCCGACGACCTGCCGGCGGGGGTGGAGCGTGCCGCCACGGTCATCGACAGCGGGGCCGCCCACGACGCGCTCGAGCGTCTGGTGCGCATCTCGCGACAGGCGGCCGCCGACCCGGCCTGACGTCGTCGCGGCTGAACGGGCCGGTCGGAAGACAACGACGGGACAACCCCTTGCACCCCTTGGCCGGTGGCGCCATTTCCGCCGTGAGGTCCACCGACCGGCCCCGTTCTCTCCACAAGGGCTGCCCCCCGCCCCCGCAGACCGATCCAGTGGTGCGCCTAGGCTCTTGCCGGCTCGGCCACTGGATCGTGTCGCGTCCGGCCCCCGTCCGGGACGGGGGTGGTGGGTGGCCCGATCAGGCCGGGCCGATGTCCCAGATCGCTTCGAGGTCGTGTCGGCTGTAGGCCTGGAAGGCCACGAGCGTCGTCGTCTGCTCGATGCCGGTGAGCGCCGCGATCCGCCCCGTCACGACGTCGGCCAGCTCGTCGTGGTGCCGGACCCTGACGATGGCGATGAGGTCGGCGACGCCACCGGCCACGGAGAACACCTCGGTGACCCCGTCGATGGCGGCCAGCTCCTCGCACAGAGCCGAGATGCGTGACGGGGTGGCGTCGATGAGCACGAAGGCGTGGAGCACCGTCCGAGCCTACCTAGGACACCCGCGCCTGCCGGGGGGCGGGTCGGCACATCAGGTCGACGAGGTCGCCGAGCACGTAGACCCCGTACCCGGTGGCCCGCTCGATGAGGAGGTGCAGGAGGTCGGCCGTGGCCAGGACGTCGTCGAGCGCCCGGTGCGAGGGGACGTGCTCGAGCCCGAGCTCCACCGCCAGGGTGCGCAACCGGCAGTTGGGGACGTCGGGACGCACCAGCCGGCGGGCCAGCGCCAGGGTGTCGACGATCGTGTTGTCGAGCGGCGGGCGGGTGCCGCCGGTCAGGGCGGCGTCGAGGAACCGAACGTCGAAGGAGACGTTGTGCCCCACGAGCACTTCGCCCCGGACGAACTCGAGGAACGACGGCAGCACGCTCGACACCGGCGGCGCCCCGGCCACCATGTCGTCGGTGATGCCCGTGAGCAGCGAGATGAGGGCGGGCACATCGCACCCGGGGTCCACGAGGGTCTGGAAGGTCCCCACGCACTCCCCGCCGCGGAAGCGGGCGGCGGCGATCTCCGTGAGCGCGGCGGTGGCGGGCGAACCCCCGGTGGTCTCCACGTCGACCACGGCGAAGGGCACCTCGAACAGCGGCGTGCCGGGGTCGACGCCGGGGGATGTGGCCGTGTCCGCCACGGCCGCCACGACGGTCGCGGCACGGCGATCGGCCAGTCCGATCCAGCGTGCCCAGCGCGAAGAGGCGATGCTCGCCACCCGATGATCGTTACCACGGGGGTGTCACGCCGAGGCGGACCGCCACCGGTGCGGCGGCGCGTACGGCGCGGGCCGGACCGGTGGCGGCTCCCGGTGGCGGTAGCGTTGGCACGGTGACCCCCCTCCGGTACCGGTGCACGGCGTGCGGCAACCTGACGCGCTTCGATGTCGTCACCGACCGACGCACCCGCGCCTTCCATCATTTCAGCGTGGGGGGCGAGCTGTCGGTCGAGGACGAGCAGGTCCTGTCGGAGTCGGTCATCGAGGTGAGCTGCCGCTGGTGTGGGCACGGGCGGTCGATCGAGGTGCTCGACGACGAGGCGGCCGCCACGGCGGCGGACACCGTCGGACCGCCCGGCTGACGGAGGCCGCATCCCACCCCGTCGGCCGCTGTTACAGCGCCGTGGGAGCCTCGTCGCATGGAACCGACGAGCGGGACTCGACCACAGGGGACGGACGCCCCGACCGGTGCGACGATCTGCATCGACTGTGACGACTGCGCGCTCCAGCGAACCGCGGCGTGCAGCGACTGCCTCGTCACCTTCGTGCTCGGCCGCGAGCCGGATGACGCCGTCGTGGTCGACGCCGACGAGGCGCGCGCCCTGCGCATGCTGTCACGGGCCGGTCTCGTGCCCGACCTGCGGCACTCGGCCATCGAGCGCGACTGGGCCACGGGCTGACCCAGCGTCCGCCGGGCCGCCGCCGGGCGACCGGGTCCGGGCGTGCCAGCATGGGCCCGTGCACGAGCCGGGCGTCGCGGGGAAGCGGTGAGTCACCTTCTCGTCACCAACGACTTCCCACCCAAGGTGGGCGGGATCCAGGCCTATCTGTGGGAGCTGTGGCGACGCATGGACCCGGCGTCGTTCACCGTGTTGACGGCGTCCTCGCATCCCGGCGCCACCGCCTTCGACGCAGAGCAGCGTGCCCTCGGGTTCCGGATCGAGCGCGTCCCGGGCCGCGTGCTCGTCCCCACCCCGGCGCTGGCCCGGCGCATCCGCCAGCTGGCGCACGACACGGGGGCGTCGCTCGTGCTCATCGACCCCGCCTTCCCCCTCGGGGTGCTCGGGCCCGCCCTGGGCGGTCTTCGCTACGGGGTCGTCCTGCACGGGGCCGAGGTGACCGCCCCGGGACGCCTGCCAGGCTCACGCCAGGCGCTGGCGGCGGTGCTTCGCAACGCCCGGGTGGCGGTGTGCGCCGGCCGTTATCCCGGCGACGAGGGGCGCCGGGTGGCGGGGGAGCGCATGCCCCCGGTGCTCGACGTGCCGCCCGGCGTGGACACCGAGCGGCTGCGCCCGCTCACCGCGGCTGCTCGCCGCAAGGCACGCGCCGCTCTCGACCTCCCGACCGACGGGCCCGTGGTGGTGAGCGTCAGCCGTCTCGTCCCCCGCAAGGGCATGGACGTGCTCATCGACGCGGCCGCCGCCTTGAAGCCTTCGTTCCCGGGGTTGACCGTGCTCATCGCGGGCAAGGGCCGGGACCGGGCCCGGCTCGAGGCCCGCATACGGTCGATCGGTGCCCCGGTCCGTCTCCTCGGGCCGGTGCACGACGACGACCTTCCCGCCCTGTACGGCATGGCGGACGTCTTCGTCATGGCGTGCCGCGACCGCTGGCTCGGGCTGGAGCAGGAGGGCTTCGGCATCGTGTTCCTCGAGGCCGCCGCGTGCGGCGTGCCACAGGTGGCCGGGCGCAGCGGCGGCGCCGACGAGGCCGTCGTCCACGGCACCACCGGCCTGGTGGTGGACGACCCCCGCGACCCGGGTCACGTGGCCGCCGCCCTGCGCCGGCTCCTCACCGACGACGCGGCCCGGCGCCGCATGGGCCGGGCGGCCCGGCGCCGGGCGGAGACGGGCTTCGCCTGGGACCTCCTCGCACATAGGCTGGCCGCCGGATTGCAGGACGTGGAAGGCTGAACCCCGCTCCACCTGGGCCGCAGGGCCCGGGTCGGTACGGCGGCCGGCGCCGCGGGGACACGAGCAAAGGAGCGGGTGTGGCGGAACTGGCTACGGAGCGCATGGTGGTCGCCGCCACGCCCGAGCAGTGCTTCGCCGTGGTGAGCGACATCGAGCGCTACCCGGAGTGGGCCGCCGACATCAAGCAGGTCGTGGTGGAGGACCGCGACGGCGAGGGCCGCCCCGCCCGGGGCACGTTCCGGGCCGGCGCGTTCGGCCGTTCCACCAGCTACACCCTGGCCTACGACTACGCCAAGGCGCCGCGCATCTTGTCGTGGAAGCAGACCGCGGGCGACCTCACCTCCAAGCTCGACGGCGAGTACCGCTTCGACTCGGCCGGGGACGGGTCCACCGAGGTCACCTACACCCTCGAGGTCGAGCTGCGTGTGCCCCTGCCCGGCTTCATCAAGCGCCGGGCCCAGAGCCGCATCATGCACACCGCCCTCGAGGAGCTGAAGGCGCGCGTCGAGTCCTCGCACACGACGTGACCGGGGGGCGCACCGCGCCAGTCGGCTGTGACCGGTGGACGCAAGGCGTCTCCCACCTGTGCCCGTCACGCCCACGGAGGATGCCGTGCCCGGCGCGGTGACACTCGGGATCGATGTGGGGGGCACGAAGGTCCTCGGCCTGGCGGTGGACGCCGAGGGCGAGGTGCTGGCCGAGGTGCGGGTCCCCACCCCGCGCCGCCCCGGGGCGAGCGCCGCCGATGCCGATCTGGCCGAGCTCGTGATCGTCGCCCTGGCATCGGTGGCCGACCAGCTCCGAGAGCAGGTGGCAGGGGACGTGGTGGCGGTGGGGGTGGGCGCTCCGGGCCTCGTGTCGAGCAACGGCGTGCTGCACTTCGCCCCCAACCTCCCGGGGGGCAGCGGGCTCGACGTGGCCGGGCGCCTGTCCGAGCGTCTCAAGCTGCCCACGGTGGTGGACAACGACGCCACGTGCGCCAGCGTGGGCGAGTGGGCCTTCGGTGCCGCCGTCGGCACCTCCGACGCCGTCATGGTCACGCTCGGAACGGGCATCGGCGGCGGGCTCATCGCCGGCGGCCGGGTGGTGCGGGGTGCCAACGGCTTCGGCGGCGAGGTCGGGCACATGGTCGTCGATCCCACCGGGCCCCCCTGTCCGTGCGGCAAGCGCGGCTGCTGGGAGCGCTTCGCGTCGGGGAGCGGGCTCGGGCGCCTGGCCCGCGAGGCCGCCCACGCCGGGCGCCTCGACGACGTGGTCGACCTGGCCGGCGGGGACGCCGAGTCGGTCCGGGGGGAGCACGTCACCATGGCCGCCAAGGCGGGCAACGCCTCGGCTCTGGCCGTGCTCACCGAGCTCGGATGGTGGTTGGCGCTCGGCCTCTCCAACCTCGCCCTGGCTCTGGACCCGGCCGTCATGGTGTACGGCGGGGGGCTCGTGGACACCGTCACCCTCGTGCTCGACGACGTGCGGCGGTCGTTCGACGACCTGCTCGAGGGCCGTGCGTACCGGCCCGCCGTCCACATCGTGCCGGCGCAGCTCGGCGAGCGGGCCGGCGCCATCGGCGCCGCGCTCGTGGCCCGAGCGGGGGACCGCTACCGCGCCGACGCGCCCTGAGCGGGGTCGGGCCGTGCGCGTCGGGGTGACACTGCCCACCTTCCGGGACGACGCCGCCGCCCTGGACGCGGCACGTCTGGCCGAGCGGGTGGGACTGGACGGCGTCTTCGTGTTCGACCACCTGTGGCCCCTGGGGGCACCCGAGCGTCCGGCACTGTCCGCCTTCCCGGTGCTCGGAGCGGTGGCCGCCGTCACCACGACGGTGTCCTTCGGACCGCTCGTGGCACGCGTCGGCCTCGTCCCCGACGACGTCCTCGTGGCCGAGCTGCTGTCGCTGCACCGCATGGCGCCGGGGCGCCTCATCGCCGGCCTCGGCACCGGCGACACGATGAGCGCCCGGGAGAACCTCGCCTTCGGCAACGAGTTCGCCCCTGCCGACGAGCGCCGGCTGGCGTTGCGCGCCTGCGCGGCGCGGCTGCTGGCCGAGGGCGTTCCGGTGTGGGTGGGGGGCGGTTCGCTGGCGACCACCGACATCGCCGCCGAGCTCGGAGCGGCCGTCAACCTGTGGGAGGGCCAGCCTGCCGCTGTCGCCGCGCTGGGGACGCGCAGCGAGGTGACCTGGGGTGGTCCGGTCCCCGGGGACGTCGCCCAGATCGCCGAGTGGCTGTCGGAGCTGGCCGGCGCGGGGGCGACGTGGGCGGTGTGCGCCTGGCCGAGCTCGGTCGAGGACGTGGCCGAGGCGGCCCGGCTCGTGGCCGGCGACCGGTGAGCACCCGGCGCGCCGACGTCGGCCGACGCGCCGGCCGAGGAGGGCCCCCGGTCGGGCACTAACCTCGCGTCATGGAATTCCGACGGATCAACGGCCTGCCCCCGTACGTCTTCGCGCACATCGAGGCGCTGAAGCTGGCGGCCCGCCGAGCCGGTTCGGATGTCATCGACCTCGGTTTCGGCAACCCCGACCTGCCCTCCCCGCCCGCGGCGGTGGAGAAGCTGGCCGAAGCCGTCCACAACCCGCGTAACCACCGGTACTCGGCCAGCAGGGGCATCCCCAAGCTGCGCCAGGCCATCTCCGCTCTCTACATGCGCAAGTTCGGGGTGGAGCTCGACCCCGAGACCGAGGTGGTCACCACCATCGGCGCCAAGGAGGGGCTGTCACATCTCATGTGGGTGCTGCTCGGCCCCGGCGACAGCGCCCTCGTGCCGTCGCCGTCGTACCCCATCCACATCTATGCGCCGCTCTTCGCCGGGGCCGAGGTGCGACAGGTCCGGCTCGACAACGCCAACGACACCGACGGGGCCCCTGCCTCGGAGGCGTTCTTCGGCAACCTGATGGAGTCGTGGGAGTCGGCGTGGCCCAAGCCCCGTGTCATCGTGCTGTCGTTCCCCCACAACCCCACCACGGCCTGTGTCGACCTGCCCTGGATGCAGCGCATCGTGGACTTCGCCCGTGAGCACGACATCGTCCTCGTCCACGACTTCGCCTACGCCGACATCGCCTTCGACGGCTACACGCCGCCGTCGATCCTCCAGGTGCCCGGGGCGAAGGACGTGGCGGTGGAGCTGTACTCGCTCACGAAGTCCTTCTCCATGGCGGGGTGGCGCGTGGCGTTCCTGGTCGGCAACCCGCAAGTCGTCGCCGCGCTCACCAAGTTGAAGAGCTACCTCGACTACGGCACGTTCCAACCCATCCAGATCGCCGCCATCGTGGCCATGAACGAGGCGCCGGACTACCCGAAGTGGGTGAACGAGACCTACATGGCCCGGCGCGACACGCTGTGCGACGGTCTCAACCGCATCGGCTGGAACCTGACGCCCCCGAAGGGGACGATGTTCGTGTGGGCGCCCATCCCCGAGCCCTACAAGGAGATGGGCTCGCTCGAGTTCGCCTCCTACCTCGTGTCGGAGGCCGAGGTTGCCACCTCGCCCGGCGTCGGGTTCGGGCCGGGCGGCGACGGCCACGTGCGCTTCGCCCTCATCGAGAACGACCAGCGCATCGGCCAGGCCGTCCGCAATCTGCGCCGCACGCTCACCAAGCTGCACTGACCGTTTCGCTCCGGCCGCCCGCCGGTCAGGCATGATGGCGCCCGTGCGCAGTCCCTTCCGGCGGGTGAGGATCGGGTTGACGGCACTGGTCCTGGTGGTGGCGGGCGGGACCGTGGGGTATCTCGTTCTCGGGTTCGGGTTCCTCGACGCCCTCTATCAGACCGTCGTCACCATCTCGACGGTCGGCTATGCACCGCCGCACGCCCTGCACGGCGGCGGCAAGGTCTTCACCATCTTCCTCATCCTGCTCGGTGTGGGCACCGCCCTGTACTCGTTCTCAACCGTCCTCGAGGTGCTGATCGAGGGCCATATGCGCGACCTGGTGAGGAGACGGAGCATGGAGCGCAAGATCGAACGCATGTCCGGCCACGTGGTGGTGTGCGGGTGGGGCCGGGTGGGACGCGAGGTGGCCCGCTTCCTCGCCGCCGCCGGGCTGGACGTGGTGGTGGTGGACCGCGACGGCACCCGCATGGCCGAGGTCCCCTACCCCTCGGTGACCGGGGATGCGACCGAGGACGCCACCCTGCTGCAGGCCGGCATTGACCGGGCCGCGGCGCTGGTGGCAGCGCTCGACACCGACGCCGACAACCTCTTCATCACCGTGGCGTGCCGGTCCATGCGACCCGACCTCAACATCATCGCCCGGGCCCGCAACGAGTCGTCGGAGCCCAAGCTGGTGCGGGCCGGCGCCAACCGGGTGGTGAACCCCCAGCAGCTCGGCGGCGACCGCATGGCGTCGTTCGTGACGCAGCCCCACGTGGTGGACTTCATCGACGTGGTGATGCACGACGGCACGCTCGAGTTCCGCCTGGAGGAGCTGCTCGTGTCGCCGTCCTCCCCGCTGTCGGGGAACACCTTGCGCTCTGTGCGGCTGCACGACCGCACCGGCGCCCTCGTGCTCGCCGTCCGGCGTCCCGACGGCAGCTTCGACACGAACCCCTCGCCCCAGACCACCATCGAGGCGGGAGACGTCCTCATCGGGGTGGGCACGGCGTCGCAGCTCGAAGCGCTGTCGACGTTCGCTTCGCAGGCCGACGGCTCCGCTGCCGGCGCCGCCGCCGAGGGCCCGTCCGAGGCGCCCACGCCCTCGAACCCGGGCTGAGGGCTCGCGCTGGCGCCCGCCCTCACCCCACGTCGCGGCCCAGGCGGTGCCGGGCGGCGGCGGGGGAGAGGATGCCTTCGAGGCAGAACGCCACCGCCGCGTCGCCCACGTCGTCTGCCGAGCGGCCCTGCTCGAGCACGAGCACACGGGCCAGGCGGTCCGACACGCCCAGGATCCCGTGCGCCAGGACCAGGGGGTCCTCGCGCCGGATCATCCCGGCGGCGATGCCCGCCTTCACATGGGGCAGGGTGTCGGCGACGGCCTGCTCCTCGCCCTGGCGGACGAGGGGGGCGAAGCGCTCCTCGGTGCGGGCGAACTCGAGCAGGACGAAGAGGTGGCGGTTGGCGTCGAGCCACGCCACCGAAGCCCGGATGCCGGCGTCGATGCGGCGCACCGGGTCGGGCTCGTCGCTGATGGCCTGGCGCTGGGTGCGGCGCAGGTCGCGCTGGGCGTCGGCCAGGATCTGGCGGAACAGCTCCTCCTTGGAGGCGAAGTACCAGTAGAAGACGCCCTTGCCCACCCCGAGACCGTCCACGACGTCGGTGACCGACGTGGGGTGGTATCCCTGGGAGGCGAAGAGCCGCGCCGCGTGGTCGAGCAGCTCCTGGCGCCGGCGCTGTCCCCGTGCCGTGAGGCGACGAGCCATCGGCGAGACGCTACGCGCTACCGTGTGCCCGTGGCCTACTGGGTGCTGAAGGTCCTGCTCAGCCCCGTCTTCTTCCTGCTGTGGCGCGTCAAGGTCGAGGGCCGCGAGCACGTGCCGGACCGCGGCGCTGTGATCCTGGCCCCGAACCACGTCACGTTCCTGGACTCGATGTTCCTGCCGCTCGTCCTGCGACGACGGGTGACCTTCGTGGCCAAGGCGGAGTACTTCGATTCGTGGAAGACGGCCTGGTTCTTCCGCGCCGCGGGCCAGATCCCGATGCGGCGGGAGGGGGGCAGTGCCTCGGAGCGGGCCCTGGCCGCGGCGCGCGACGTCCTTGTCGACGGCAACGTGCTGGGCATCTACCCCGAGGGCACCCGCTCGCCCGACGGCCGCCTCTACCGGGGCCACACCGGCGTGGCGCGCCTGGCGCTCGGTTGCGGGGTGCCGGTGGTCCCCGTCGGCCTGGTGGGGACGACCGACGTGCAACAGCCCGGCTCCAACCTGCCCCATCCCTTCAAGCGGGTCACGGTCCGCTTCGGCGCTCCTCTGGACCTGGACCGCTTCGGCCCCGACGCGGCGGCGGACCCCATGACCCTGCGCGTGGTCACCGACGAGCTCATGTACGAGATCCGCAGCCTGTCGGGTCAGACCTACGTGGACCGCTACGCCAAGCGCCATGGCGTGGTGGGTGGGGCCGACGTGGCCCACGTGCGCGCCTCGGCCAACGGCGACGGGTACGGCAACGGCCACGCACCGGTGCCGCCCATGCCCCCGAGCCCCGCCACCGCCTCCTCCGAGCCCGCCGCCTGATCGCCGCCGCCGGCCGGCGAGATCGCCGCCGCCCGTGGCGGGACGGTTCGGCACGGCTCGGCGGTGCGGGTGGGTGGTAGCACCACGGCCTGAGACCGGGTACCCACCTTGGTGGCCACGCGCCGGCGCGCCACACTGACGGCGGGAGGTGGTGGTGAGCGCCCTGGGGTCGATGTTTCGCGCCGAATTCCGACGTCGGTGGCGGACCTGGCTCGCGCTGGCCGTGCTGGTGGCGCTGGTGGGTGGGGTGGTGCTGGCCGCCGCCGCGGCGGGCCGGCGGACCGAAGCCGCCTTCCCGCGCTACGTGGCCCACTACGGCTTCGACGCGGCCGTGTACTTCGACGGGCCCGTTCCCCAGCTGACGACGCTGTCCGACGTCAAGTCGGTGACGGCCGTGTTCGGTGTCGACAACGGCCAGCCCACGTGCGCGTGCTCGGTTCCCATCGATCCCACCGACTTCGGCGTGCTGACGGTGGCCCCCGGCTCGCCGCCGTTCAGCAAGCTCGTGGCCGGCCACATGCCCGATCCGTCGTCGCCGTACGACGTGGTGGCGGCGTTCACCCTCGAGCACAACGGCGTGCACCTGGGCTCGGTCATCCACGTGCCGATGTACGCCGCGGCCCAGAAGACCGCCTACAACGACGCCGTGGGGGCGCTGCCCACGCCGACGGGCCCCGACGGCGCCTTCCGCGTGGTGGGATTCGAGGCGTCGGAGTTCGAGTTCCCGTCGGGACAGACCCCCTCCTACGACCTCTTCACCACGCCTGCCTTCGCCCGCACGGTGCTGCCCCGCATCGCCTACGGACAGGTCGACTTCGTGCGCCTGCGCCACGGTGCGGCCGACCTGCCCCGCTTCGAATCCGAAGCCAGCGCCAGGGGGGCCGACGCCGAGAACCAGGACGAGATCCTGGCGTCGGTGGAGGCGTCGATCCATCCGCAAGCGATCGGCTGGTGGCTGCTCGCCGGGTTGGCCCTCCTCATCGGCCTGGCGGTGGTGGGTCAGGCGCTGCTCAGGCAGAGCACCGCCGAAGCCGAGGACTACCCCACGCTGGCCACCCTGGGCGCCGAGCGACGACAGCTGGTCATGCTGGGCATGGCGCGCACCGTGGTGGTGGGGCTGGCGGGTGCGGCGGGGGCGCTGCTCATCGCCGCCGCCTTGTCACCCGTGGCGCCGCTCGGCGAGGCCCGGGTGGCAGAGACCGGCACCGGTGTGAGCGTCGACACCCTGGTCCTCCCTCTCGGCGCGCTCGGCATCGTCGTGGTCGTGTTGGCGTTGGGCCTGTGGCCCGCCGTGCGCGCCGCCCGAGTGCGGCCGGCCGACGTCCAGGCCTCGGCGCCGCGACCGTCGGCGATCGTGTCGCAGCTGGCAGCCATGGGCGCACCGCCGAGCGCGGTGGTGGGGGTCCGCAATGCCCTCGAACGGCGCAGCGGCGGGGGCACGGTGCCGGTGGGCACGGCGTTGCTCGGGACCGTCCTGGCCGTGGTGGCGCTGTGCGGCACGACGGTGTTCGGCGCCAGCCTGTCGCACCTCACGGCCACGCCCCGGCTCTACGGCGACGCCTTCGCGCTCGACGTCACCAACCCGGGGCCCGACGGGCCGGATCCGGCCGTGCTCGACAGCCTCGAGCACGACAAGGCGGTGACGGGCATCACCGAAGGGTTCGCCTTCGAGATCTCGATCGACCACACGCCGGTGGGCGCCATCGCCGGTGAGGCGCTGCGGGGCGAGATGCCGTTGTCCACCGTCACCGGGCACCTGCCCGACAAAGACGCCCAGATCGGGCTGGGCGGCGCCACCATGCACCGGGCGAACGCCCACATCGGCTCGCTCGTCTCGGTGGCGATGACAGCGCCGTCGGGCCGCACCCGGACGGCGACGTTCCGGGTGGTGTCGCAGATCTCGTTCCCCGTCCTGGGCGGTGCGGTGGGCCTCGGCACGGGAGCGGCCTTCACCCTGTCGGCCTACCGCGACGCCGTGTGCCCGCCCGGCCCGGGGCGCGCCGCCTGCCTCCAGCCCGCCGGACCGCTCCCGGGCGGCCTCCTGGTGAGCGTGGCGCAGGGAGCGGCCGGCAAGGCGGCCGCGACGCATTTCCTCGACGCCAACGCCGCCATCACCTCCGAGCCTCCCACCCCCACGTCGCTCGTGAACTTCGGCGAGGCCGTCAACTTCCCGCTCATCTTCGGCCTTCTTCTGGCCGTGTCCGGTGCGGCCACCCTGGTGCACCTGCTGGTGGTGAGCGTGGCCCGTCGCCGTCGTGAGGTCGGGCTCCTCAAAGCGGTGGGATTCGTCAATAGCCAGGTTGCCTCGGCCGTGGCCTGGCAGGCGGTGACGTTGGCTCTGATCGGGGTGGTGATCGGCGTGCCCGTGGGCATCGTGGTCGGTCGCCAGGTGTGGCTGGCGTTCGCCGACAACCTGGGTGCCGTGCCCGTCGCCGTCGTGCAGGCGTGGCTCGTCGTGGTCGTCGCCGTGGGGGTGATCCTCGGAGCGCTGGTGCTGGCGGTGGCCCCGGCGCTCGTCGCCACCCGATCGCACCCGTCGGACCTGCTGCGCACCCAGTGAGCGCGCTCCGCCTCGGGACACGGGGTCGCCGGGTGCGGTGTCACCACCCCACGGCGCCGTCCACCAGCTCGCGGATGAGATCGGCGTGCCCGTTGTGGCGGGCGTACTCCTCGATCATGTGGGTGTAGATCCACCGCAGCGACACCTCCTCGCCGTCCCGCAGGCCGGTGTCGTCGAGCGAGCGTGAGGCCGCCGCCGCCCGGCTCTCTTCGCACTCGGCCTCCCAGGCGCCGCGGTCGGCGGCCCAGTCGGCATCGTCGAGGGGGAACAGCTCACTGTCCTCGATGGCGTCGTCGTACCAGATCGACGCCAATTCGGGCTGGCGCAGCAGGGTGCGACGGAACCATCCGCGCTCGACCTCGGCCATGTGTCGCACCAGCCCGTGCAACGACAGCAGCGAGGTCGGCACCGGGCGCGCCTTGCGCTTCTCGTCGTCGAGCCCCTCGCACTTGAGGAGCAGGGTGGTGCGGTGGAACTCCAGCCAGCGCTCGAGCATCGAGCGCTCGTCGGCCACGTACGGTGGCTCGTTCCGGCGGGGATCGATCAGGTCTTCGACCATGGCGGGGACCTCCACGACGTCGTACTGGATCCCACTGTGCCACGGGGGTGTGGCGACGACGCCACCGGTCCGACGGCGGGCCCGCCAACGCGAAGGTGAGATGGCATAGCCGAAGGTGCGCCCGGCTAGCCGAAGGTGAAGTCGTAGACCTGCACGCCGGGAGAGACGGTGAGCACCAGCGTGGCGTCCTCGTAGCCGGGCGAGTGCACCAGGGTGTAGAGGTTGGGGATCCCCGACACGGCGATGGTCTTGGTCCGTTTGCCGTCGATCGACACGTCCACGGTGCCCGTCCCTCCGATGACCAGATAGACGTCGTCGGCCTGGAAGGCGAGCTCGAGACGGGCGCCGGCTCCGGCCGTGTCGGCCTCCGCCCCGATCGTCCACGTGCCCGAGAACGCCAGGGCGTCGGGAGGGAGCGTGCCGGGGAACTGGTACTGAGCGGGCTGGTCGGGAGTGATGGTGCTGCCGTCGTAGTTGGGCAGGCCGTAGTGGTACCCGAGGTACGACTCCGGGGTGAGCGGCTGTGTGGGTGTCAGGTTGGGGACGTCGGTGGCACGGGGCAGGTGGACGGTGGGGTCGGCCTGCACGAGCAGTTGCCGGATGAGGGACTCGGTGGTGCCGTAGTCGCCCTCGCCGAAGGCCTCGTGGCGGACCCGGCCCTGGGCGTCGATCAGGTACTCGGCCGGCCAGTCCTCGTTGTCGTAGGCGTTCCAGGTCTTGTAGTCGTCGTCGACGGCCACGGGGTACGTGACGCCGAGCTCGTGTGCGGCCTGGTCCACGTTGGAGACGACGTGCTCGAAGGCGAACTCCGGGGTGTGCACCCCGATCACCTCGAGCCCGTGGTCGTGGTAGGCGGCGTACCACGCCTCGACGTGGGGCAGAGAGCGCTGGCAGTTGATGCACGAGTAGGTCCAGAAGTCGACCAGCACCACCTTGCCGCGCAGGCTCGACAGCGACAGGCCCTTTCCTCCCGGGGTGTTGAGCCAGGCGGTGACGCCCTGGAAATTGGGAGCGTCGCCGCAGTCCTCGAGTACGCCGAGGTCCTGGGCGCACTGGCCCAGGGGGGACGTGGTCGAGCGCTTGGTGAGCGCGGCGAGCTGCTTCTTCGTGTAGCTCGTCCCCTCGACGTGGTTCTGCAGCACGCTCGTGTAGCCCGGCACGGCCTTCTGCAGCCCGTCGGTGACGTTGAAGGCGATCAGGAACATCATGGCCAACAGCACCACGCCGCCAATTCGCCGGACCAGTGCGGCGTGGGAGCGGAAGGCGGACACCCGCTCGGCCACCCGCTGGCCGGCCACGGCGAAGACGAGCAGCGGCACCGCCGCGCCGAGGGCGAAGTCGAAGGTGAGCACCACAGTGCGCAGGCCCACGTGGTGCGTGGCACTCAGCACCGAGATGGCGGAGAACACCGGTCCCGCGCAGGGCGCGAAGACCGCCCCCAGGCCCAGGCCGAGCACGAAGCCCCCGGCGTTCCCGGTGGGCTGGTGGCGCGCCAGGCGGGCGAAGGGTCGTTCGAGGAGCTCGCCCACCGGCGGCACGAGGAGTCCGAGGGCGACGAGGCCCAGGATGGCGAGGCCGGCGTCTTGCAGGAGATCCTGAGGCAGATCGAGGGCGCTCAACAGCGCCGAGCCCACCAGGGTGATGATGGCGAAGCTGAGGACGAGGCCGGCGATGACGGTGTAGGCGCGGTAGCTGCGCCGACCCCGGCCGTTCCCGCCGCGGCGCCACGGAGCCGCCACGGTGGCGTCGCGCCTCGGTGGCGATCCCGGGCGGCGCGCCGCGGAGGAGGAACGGGGTGTGGGCGGCCGCGCCGGCGGCGAGGCGCCGGCGGGAGGGGGCGTGCGCACCACCCGGGCCGGGGTGCGCAGGGCGGTGGCGGTCGCAGCTGCCGCCGCGGTGGGGGTGACGGCCGCCTCGGCGTCGGACCCGACGGTGTCGACGGCGCCCTCAGCGCCGTCGGAGGCGTCCTCGTCGGGCGACACATCGGGGGCCGGATCCTCCTTCGGGGGTCCCGGCACCGTCGCCCCCGCCAGCAGGACCACGGGAAGGACGGGCAGCACGCAGGGCGAGATCCCGGCGATCATCCCCGCCACGAAACCGATGACGTACAGCAGCACCGAAGAGGCTCGTTTCCCCCGGGAGTCCCCGGTGGCCCGGGTGGTGCCATCGTACGGAAGGGCTCACCGAAAGCGGTGTCGGGGCGCTCCTGGCTCCGGATGGCGCCGGCCCCGCGGTGCGAGGAGGGCGAGAGTCAGGACCGGGGCTCGGCCCATGCCAGGGAGCGCTCGACGGCGCGTCGCCACCCCTCGTAGGCACGGTCGGCGGCCCCGGCACCGGCGTGCGCCTCGAACGACCGGTCGAGCGACCACGCCGCTTCGAGCTCGGCCACCGTCGGCCACACCCCCTCGGCCAAGCCTGCCAACGTGGCCGCCCCGAGCGCCGTGATCTCGGTGGTGGTGGGCCGCGACACGGGCACGCGCAGCTGGTCGGCCTGGATCTGCAGGAGCATGTCCATCACCGCCGCCCCGCCGTCGACGCGCAGGGCGGCGATCTCGTGACCGGTCGCCGTCATGGCGTCGACGACGGCGCGCACCTGGAAGGCCATGGCGTCCACCACCGCCCGGGCGAGATGGGCGGCCCCCACCCCGCGAGTGATGCCGGTGATGGTGCCGCGCGCGTAGGGATCCCACCACGGGCTTCCGAGCCCGGTGAAGGCGGGCACGACGGAGACGCCCTCGCTGTCGGCCACCTGCGCCGCCAGCGGCCCGATGCCGGCCGCCTCGTCGATGAGGCCGAGGCCGTCACGCAACCACTGGACGGCGGCGCCCGTCACGAAGACCGCCCCTTCCAGGGCATAGGCGACGGGGGAGGCGCCTCCATGGGTGCCGAGGTCCCACGCCACGGTGGTGAGGAGCCCTTCGGACGGCGGCGGGCAGGTGGCGCCCACGTTGAGGAGGACGAAGGTTCCGGTGCCGTAGGTCGCCTTGGCCATGCCCGGCGTGACGCACACCTGGCCGAACAGCGCCGCCTGTTGGTCCCCGGCCACGCCGCTCACGGGGACACCGGCGAGCGACGGCGCCGCCGCCACCAGCTCGCCGGTGACGATCCCCAGGCGCCCGCACGAGGGTCGGACCTCGGGGAGGGCGGTACGGGGGACGCCGAAGAGCTCGCACAGCTCCGCCGACCAGGCGAGGTCGCCGATGTCGAGGAGCAGGGTGCGCGACGCGTTGGACACGTCGGTGGCGAACGCCCCGCCCGCCGTGGCGCCGGTGAGGTTCCACACCAGCCACGCGTCGACGGTGCCGAGGGCGAGGTCGGGCTCGTCGGGCACAGCCCCGGGACCGAGCAGCCACTGCATCTTGGTGGCCGAGAAGTAGGGGTCGAGCACGAGGCCGGTGCGCTCGCGCACGAGCGGCAGGTGCCCAGCGGCGCGCAGCTCCTCGCAGCGTTCGGCGGTGCGCCGGTCCTGCCACACGATGGCGCGGTGCAGGACCTGTCCCGTGGCCCGGTTCCAGGCGACCACGGTCTCACGCTGGTTGGTGATGCCGATGGCCGCCACCGCCACACCCCGTCGGGCGAGGCGGGCGGCCACCTCTGCCACCGTCGAGAGGACCGCCGTCCAGATCTCGGCGGCGTCGTGCTCGACCCAGCCCGGTCGGGGGAAGTACTGCGTGAGGGGGCGTTGGGCGACATCGGAGACGGTCCCGCTGTCGTCCATCGCCAGGGCCCGGACACTGCTCGTGCCGGCGTCGATGGCGATCACGCAGGTCACGGCGGGGGACCCTACCGGGGGCTCCGGGGCCGGGGGAGGGGCTCCAGTGGGGCCTCCGGCGCAAACTTTCGCGAACGGCCCGCGACCAGGGAGGACGGGACCCCGTTCCCGTTGACACCCCCGTAACTACAGTGCTGTAATGGCCACCGCATCTGGTGGGCCCCATGGGGGGGAACCACAACATCTTGTGGTGCGGAGGACATTCGGGCCGGTCGCGGTCCGGCCGACTCCCGGCAGCCCGGAACATACGCTGGGATCCAAGGAAAGGGTGGAAACAGACATGGCCATCGCCCCGCAGCGGACCCTCATCGGCCTCCGCAGGTACTTCACCACCGAAGGGGTCCACCCCTACGACGAGGTGGAGTGGGAGCGGCGCGACTCGCGCATCACCGACTACCGCGACGGGAGCGTGGCCTTCGAGCAGCTCGGCGTCGAGGTTCCCTCCACCTGGAGCCTGAACGCCACCAACATCCTCGCCCAGAAGTACTTCCGTGGCACCCCGGGCACCCAGGAGCGGGAGTGGTCTTTGCGCCAGGTGGCCGACCGCGTGGCCGACACCATCACCGACTGGGGGATGAAGGACGGCTACTTCGAGGACGTCGCCGAGGCCGAGATCTTCCGCGACGAGCTCAAGTACATCATCGTGAACCAGCGCGCCGCCTTCAACTCTCCGGTGTGGTTCAACATCGGCGTGCGGGGGGTGCCGCAGCAGGCCAGCGCGTGTTTCATCCTGTCGGTGGACGACTCGATGGACTCCATCCTCAACTGGTACCGGGAGGAGGGGATCATCTTCAAAGGTGGCTCCGGTGCCGGCGTGAACCTCTCCGGCATCCGTGCATCGGTCGAGCGCCTCCAGGGCGGTGGCACGGCCTCGGGACCGGTGTCGTTCATGCGGGGCGCTGACGCCTCGGCGGGCACGATCAAGTCGGGTGGCAAGACGCGCCGAGCCGCCAAGATGGTGATCCTCAACGACGACCACCCCGACGTCGAGGACTTCATCTGGTGCAAGGCGCTCGAGGAGCGCAAGGCCCGGGTGCTGCGTGACGCCGGGTTCGACATGGACCTCGACGGGTCGGACTCCTTCTCCATCCA
This sequence comes from Acidimicrobiales bacterium, assembly GCA_049514335.1. Classification (GTDB taxonomy): domain Bacteria; phylum Actinomycetota; class Acidimicrobiia; order Acidimicrobiales; family UBA8190; genus JBEKVE01. The sequence continues at coordinate 2,524 of JBEKVE010000018.1, read as the reverse complement.
GTACCAGAACGCCAACAACTCGGTCCGCGTGACCGACGAGTTCATGCAGGCTGTGCTGGACAACGCCGATTGGGCGCTGACGGCTCGCACCGACGGCGCACCCGTGCGGATCGTCAAGGCCCGGGACCTGTTCCGCCAGATCGCCCACGCGGCGTGGGAATGCGCTGACCCGGGCATGCAGTTCGACACGACCATCAACCGGTGGCACACCGCGCCCAACGCAGGCCGGATCAACGGAAGTAACCCCTGCTGCTTTACTGGCGAGGTTGAGGTCGTAACCTCTGAGGGAAGACTTCCGATCGCCGAGTTGGCCAATCGGTGCGAGCAGGGCAAGAGACTCCCCGACGTCGTTGCATTCGATCTCGGCAAGGGTGCCCTCGTGATGCCTGAGGCGATCAAGGCCTGGGTCTCGGGCTACACGAGCGAACTGGTGGAGGTGACAACGGACCGGGGAACGTTGCGTTGTACTCCTGAGCACCGATTCCTCACTTTCACAGGGGAGTTCGTTCGGGCCCGCGATCTCCTGGCGGGAACGTTGCTTCGAGGTTTGGACTCCGGTGAGCGGGTTGCTTCTGTCTGCGACCTGAAGCTTGAGCACGACGTGCCGGTGTTCGACCTTGAGGTGGAAGGCGTGCATAACTTCGCGGTCTCAACTGATAGCGCGTCCGGTGTCATCGTCCATAACAGCGAGTACATGCACATCGACAACAGCGCCTGCAATCTGGCCTCGATCAACCTGCTCCGATACCTGCGCGCCGACGACAGCTTCGACGCAGAGGCGTTCAACGCCACCGTCGACGTCGTGTTCACCGCCCAGGAGATCCTGGTGGGCAACGCCGACTACCCGACCGAGCCCATCGCCGAGAACTCGCGCCGCTACCGCCAGCTGGGCCTGGGCTTCGCCAACCTCGGCGCCCTCCTCATGGCACAGGGCCTTCCCTACGACTCGGACGAGGGCCGTGCCTGGGCGGCGTCGATCACCGCCCTCATGACGGGCCACGCCTATGCCGTGTCGGCCCGCACCGCGGCGCGCATGGGTCCCTTCGCCGGCTATCACGCCGACAAGGACGCCATGCTCAACGTGCTGCGCATGCACCGCTCCGAAGTGGCCAAGATCGATGAGGAACTCGTGCCCACCGAGCTGCTCTCCGCCGCCCAGGAGGCGTGGGACGACGCCGTGGAGCTGGGGGAGCAGTTCGGCGTGCGCAACGCTCAGGCGAGCGTGCTGGCACCGACGGGCACCATCGCTCTCATGCTCGACTGCGACACCACCGGCGTCGAGCCCGACCTGGGGCTCGTGAAGACCAAGAAGCTGGTGGGTGGCGGAACGATGTCCATCGTCAACCAGACGGTTCCCCGTGCCCTCGCCCGCCTGGGCTACATGCCCGAGCAGATCGAAGACATCGTGGCCTACATCGACGAGCACAAGTCGATCGTGGGTGCCCCGTACCTGAGCGCGGAGCACATGGCCGTGTTCGCCTGCTCGATGGGGGACAACACCATCCACTACCTGGGCCACGTGCGCATGATGGCGGCGGTGCAGCCCTTCATCAGCGGGGCCATCAGCAAGTGCGTGGTGGGGGACACACTCCTCGCCACCGCTGACGGCCTCGTCCGCATCGGCTCTCTCCACGACGGTGAGGAGCCGGACTCGTTCCGGGACGAGATCCTGGCCGTCGCCTCCATCGGCGGGATCCACAAGACCGATGCCTTCTACTACGGCGGCATCCGGCCGGTGCGACGCGTGGTCCTTCGGTCCGGTCAGGCCGTGACGGGAACGCCGAACCACCGGCTCCTCATCGCCGGTCCGGCGGGTCTCGACTGGAAGCGTCTCGACCAGATCGAGGCGGGGGACTACGTCGCCACCAAGTACGGCGACGACCTTTGGTCCGATGTCCCGCCCCGCTTCGACGGCTTCGTGCCGAGCGCGCCCTACGGATCGCAGAAGAAGGTGCGCGTTCCGCAGGAGATGACCGACTCGCTGGCGTTCTTCCTCGGTGCGTACGCTTCTGAGGGTCACACGTCACGTTCCACGTGGACGGTCACCATCACCAACTCCGAGGACGCCGTCCTCGAGGAGGTCGCCGAGGCCATCCGCGTGTGCTTCGACGTGCAGGCCAAGATCCGGCGCCCGGCAAATCGCTGCCCGAGCGTCGAGGTGTCCTCCAAGACGATCGTCGAGTTCCTCGATTACCTGGGCTGCGGTGAGCGTGCCTCGACCAAGCGGATCCCCGACGCCATCTTGCGCTCCCCGCGCCATCTCGTCATCTCGTTCCTGCAGGGGCTCGCTCTCGACGCGTACACGAGCGAGCGGTCGAGCGGCTCGAAGTGGGGGATCTGCCTCGACTCGCCATTGCTTCTCGACGATCTGCAGGCCGTCCTGACCAACCTGGGCGTCGTGCACGGCCGGATGACCAAGCACAACCCGGTCATGGAGAAGAGCTACGACGAGGTCTACGCCTCGGGCAACCACGCCAAGCGGATGGTCGAGCTGGTGCCGTTCCTGGAGGTCGGCAAGGCAGCC
>JBEKVE010000017.1:0-27925 GCA_049514335.1 Acidimicrobiales bacterium | reverse complement strand
ATGCACCCCTACGAGATGGCCAGCACCATGCGGGCCCGGGGCAAGGACGACAGCGTCAAGCTCAACTTCGGATCGCTCTACACGGTGGTGGAGTCACTCGGCCGGCACGGGCTCATCGAGGCCCGCGAGACCGAGCGCCTCGGCAAGCGGCCCGAGCGCACCGTCTACGGCCTCACCGAGCACGGATCGCGCGAGCTCGTCGACTGGCTGGCCGAATTGCTGAGCGTCCCGGCCAAGGAGTACCTGCGCTTCGAGGCGGGGCTGTCCTATCTCCCCGTGCTCGAGCCGGCGGACGCCATCCGCCTGCTCGCCGTTCGCTGCCAGCGCCTGCGCGGCGAACTGACCCAACGACGTGCCGTGCGCCAGCACATCGCCGAGCTGGGCGTGGCCCGGCTGTTCGTCGTGGAGCACGAGTACATGACGGCGCTCGTGGAGGCGGAGCTGGCATGGACCGAGGGGCTCCGGGCCGACATCGAGTCGGGCGCGCTCGACGGCATGGAGCTGTGGAACAGCATCCACCGTCCACACGACACGTCCCTCGACGCCACGGCGCCGTCGGCATGAGCGCGTCCACCCCGGCCATCGAGGCCAACGATCTGTACAAGAGCTTCGGCGCGGAGGTGAAAGCGCTCGACGGCGTGAGCTTCTCGGTCGAGCCCGGCACCGTGTTCGGCCTTCTCGGCCCGAACGGGGCAGGAAAGACGACGGCCGTGCGCATCCTCACCACCATCCTCCGGCCCGACAGGGGAACGGGTCGGGTGCTCGGCTACGACGTCGTGGAGCAGCCGGCACAGGTCCGGACGTGCATCGGGCTGGCGGGTCAGTACGCCGCTGTCGACGAGAACCTCACGGGCCGCGAGAACCTCTCCATGGTGGGACGGCTCAACCACCTGCCCGGCGCGGTGGTGCGGACGCGCGCCACCGAGCTCCTCGACCAGTTCGGTCTCACCGACGCCGGGGACCGGCCCCTCAAGACCTATTCGGGGGGCATGCGCCGCCGCCTGGACGTGGCCGCGGCGCTCGTGGCCCGACCCCCCGTGCTCTTTCTCGACGAGCCCACCACCGGCCTCGACCCCCAGAGCCGCATGGACCTGTGGGCCATGATCGAGGTGCTGGTGGGGGAGGGGACGACGGTCCTGCTCACCACGCAGTACCTGGAGGAGGCCGATCGCCTGGCGTCGCGCCTGGCCGTCGTGGATCACGGCCACCTGATCGCCGAGGGGACGGCGGCCGAGCTCAAGGCCGACCTGGGGGCGACGGTGCTCGACGTCGGGCTGCCCGATCCCGAGTCGGCCCGGCGTGCGGCGGTCGTCCTCGAGTCGGTGGGGCCCAAGCGGCCCACCGTGGTCGGGTCCACCGTCGAGCTGCCCGTGGAGGACGGCCCGCGCGTCGCCATGCAGGTCCTGCGACTGCTCGACGAGCACGCCCTCGCCCCCACCTCCTTCCGACTGCGCGAGCCCAGCCTCGACGACGTGTTCCTGGCCCTTACCGGGCGCCCCACCGATGGCGAGGAGCCGGCCGACACGGGCGCGGCGCAGGATGCAGATCAGGGAAGGCGGGGCCGCAGGGGCCGCTCCCGGGCAGGAGCGGGCGAACAGGGAGGACGCTCATGACCGCAGCCCTCACCACCGTCTCCAACCCCGCGGCGCGGCGCACCGGTGCCCCCGGGGTGCCGACCGGGGTGGCGCGCCTGCGCTGGGTCGTGGCCGACACCCTGACCGTCACCAAGCGGAACCTCATCGCCTACACGCGCACCCCCGAGGCGCTGTTCTTCTCGACGTTGCAGCCGATCATGTTCGTGCTGCTGTTCCGCTACGTCTTCGGCGGGGCCATCCCCATCAGCGGCCACCTCAGCTACATCGACTATCTGATGGCGGGGATCTTCGTCCAGAGCGTGGCCTTCGGGGGCATCGGAGCGGCCGTGGGTCTGGCCGAGGATCTGCAGAAGGGCCTCATCGAGCGATTCCGGGCGCTCCCCATGGCCCGCTCGGCGGTCCTGGCCGGTCGCACCACCGCCGATCTGGCGCGCAACGTCTTCGTCGTCCTGCTCATGACCGGGGTCGGGGCGGCGGTGGGCTTCGACTTCCCCAACGGCGCGCTCAACTTCATCTACGCCGCCGCCCTGGCACTGCTGTTCTCCTACGCCTTGCTGTGGGGCTTCGCCCTCGTCGGCTTGCTCGCCTCCAACAGCGAGACGGCGCAGGTGATCGCCTTTCCCATCCTCTTCCCCCTCATCTTCGCCTCGCCCGCCTTCGTGCAGACGAGGACCATGCCCTCGTGGCTGCGCACGTTCGCCAACGACCAGCCCATCGGGGTGCTGGTGAACGCCATCCGGTCCCTGATGGTCGGCCCCCGGCCCCAGCTCGGCCTGCAGGACACCGGTGGCCACGTGCTCGCCGCCCTGCTGTGGTGCGCAGGCTTCCTCGTGGTCCTGGCCCCGCTGGCGGTGTGGCGCTACCGGCGCAGCACCTGAGCGGCGCCGACCCGGGGCTTAGACGAGCGAGGGCGGGCCCGAGGGGGTGACGCTCCCGGCGGAGAGCGAGGCGAAGCTGATCGCTCCTGTGGGAGCCGTCACGTTGACGCTCTCGCCCCAATGGTCGAAGGTCATGGTGAAGGTGCTGCGCTGACCCGAGATGGTCCCCCGCTCGGAGTACTGCACGGGCAGGTGCGGCGAGCCGGAGGCGACGTAGAGGTAGGCGGTCCCCTTGGCCTTCTGCGTGATCCCCGCCACCTTGAAGTTCCGCAGCGGGCCCGTCATGCCGATCACCTTGTGACCCGAACGGACCGCCGACCCGGTCCGGCGGTGGGGGGTGAAGTCGATGTTGTCGGCCAGTGCGGACTGGGTGGTCACCGCCGCATAGACCGATGCGTAGGGTGCGTCGGAGGCGGCGAGCGAGATCCATGCGCCGTTGTGGGCTGTGGCCGTCGTCACCGGCAGGCCGAGCTGCTGCACCATCTCCCTCGTGTCGCCCTTGAAGTAGCACGCCGAGCCGATCACGAGCACGGTGAAGGTGTCGTGCCCGATGGTGATGACCTGCATGCCAGAGTTCGGCCCGGCGTCGCCCACCGTCGTCTGGGTGAATCCCTGGGACTCCGAACGCGAGACGTAGTGGAACGAGCCCTTGCGGGTGGCCGCCGACAGCGAGGAACGCAGCAGGCGCTGTGCGGCCGGCGAGATCCGGGGGACCGGACCCGGCCCCGACGTGATGAGGTAGGCGACACCCCCGCCCACGATGAGCGCCACCACCACGATGATCGACACGGCCGTGATGACCGACCGTCGCCGCGGCCGCCCCGGCGCCAGTGGGGGCTCGGCGTCGCCGTCGGGCGGCTCGGACCATCGGGCGTCGGCGTCGCCCTCGGTGGGTTGCGCCGACGGGGAGGCGCCGTTTCGGGGCACGGGCATGCCCGTCGTGGGCTCCTGGCCCGGAGGGTAGGCAGGGGGGAGACCGCCGCCGTATGGAGGGTACCCGGGGGCCTGGGGGTAGCCGGGGGCCTGGGGGTAGCCGGGGGCCTGGGGATAGCCCGGGGGTGGGTAGCCCGGGGGTGGGTAGCCCGGGGGTGGGTAGCCCGGGGACTGCGGAGGTTCGGGGGTCCCCGAGGGCGGCGGCCCGGTCGGTGCGGCCTGGAACCACGGGGCCGGGTACCCGGCCCGGGGGCCGGTCGGGCCCGGAGGGACCGGAGCCGAGGAGCCGGTGGGCTCGCTGTCTTCGGGCACGGGTCTCAGACTATGCCCCGGCCGCGGCGCACCCACCGCGGCTCGCCCCGGTGGCGACTCCCGAGGCCGGCGTGCTCACGCGGGAGCACGCGCCACGACGAGGCGCGACGAGGCCTGGACACGAAGCACCCCGTCGTGCTCGAACGGTCGCAACAGCTCCGTGGCGCGCGACAGGAACTGGATGCGGGCCTGCTGATCGCAGTGGCGCCAGGCGTGGGAGAGCGGGGGCAGCGTCGGGTAGACCCGGACCCACTGCGAGACACGGGGCAGGGCAACGAGCATGCGGACGGTGCGATACGACACGTCGCGGAACCCCGCCCGATGCACCATGGCGCGCAGATCGTCGGCGCGGTGCAACGAGAACGCGTCGAGCATCGCCTCCACCACGCCGGATTCACCCAGCCCCGACTTCACCGTGGCATCCAGCTGTGCGGCGAAGACGGGGTTCTCCTCGATCGGGCCCCATGTCGTGAGACCGACCCGGCCACCCGGCGCGAGCACGCGCCGCATGTCCGTCAGCACGCGCACGGGATCGGTGAAGCGGTGCAGTGCATGCTGGCACGCCACGACGTCGAACGAAGCGTCGGGGAAGGGCAGGCGCTCGCTGTCCCAGTCGTGCCACTCGGCGATGCTGGTGACGTCGATGCGGCGCGCCGCCTCCACCACCGCCGGAGACGGGTCGACACCGGCGACCCGTCCCGCCGGACCCACCACGTGTGCCGCGAGCCGGGCGACGATCCCTGTCCCGCAGGCCACGTCGAGGACGCGTGCCCCGCGGACCACGGCCAAGGCGTCGAGCGCGCGTTCGGCGAAGCGCCGACCGAAGGCGGGATCGAGGTGTTGTGCGGAGACAGACGCCGACCGGTCGTCGTCGCCGGGGCCCGAACCGTGCAACCACGGCGCGCCGGGCGTCCCCTCAGCCTGGCGATCACCCGATTCGGTGGCGCGCCGACCCTGCGTGACGGTGGAGACGGCATCGGCGGCGCGTCGGCCGACCTCGGTGTCGCGGCCGGTCACCACGAGTGAGGAGGCTACCGGACGCCCTTGTGCACTTCGCGGACCGTGGCCGACTGATCGGCGAGCGTGATCGCCGCCGCCAGGTGCGTGGCGAGCGTCTGCAACGATGATCCCGCATTGGCTCCGCTGGTGGAGGGCATGACGTAGACGGGGCGCCCTCCGAGCTCACACTCCTGCTGTCCCGCCACGGCGTGGCGGTCGACGGCCGCACGCCATCCGGCCAAGCCCACGAAGCAGACGGCGGCGGGACGCAACCACGCCACCGAGCGCTCGACGCGCTGCATCCCCGTGCGGTATTCCGTCGCCGCGAGCTCCCCGGCGCCGGTGGTCGCCCGCTTGACCAGGTCGGTCATCCCCATCCCGTGCGCATGCAGGGCGTGGACGGGGTCGCGGTCGCGCGTCACCAGGCCGGTGGCGATGGCGGCGGGCCAGAACCGATTGCCGGGACGGGCGAAGCCGACGCCGGCGTCGGCGGCGTAGAGGCTCGGGTTGAGTCCCACCACGAGCAGACGCATCCGAGGTCCGACCGTGTCGGGCAACGTGCGGGCCCGGATGCAGCGCGCCCGCAACGCGTCACCGTCGACAGTGCTGTGCTCGACGACGAATCCGGCACCGACGAGGACGTCGCGCAGCGCCTCGGGTCCCCACGCCGCGAAGAAGCGTCCCCCCACGTCGTCGTCGGGCAGGGCGTGTCCTTCGTAGTCGCCCGCCAGGACCTGGATGTCGAGTGCGGCGCCCGTCGCCAGGACACCGTGGAGGTCGGCCAGCGCGGCGGGGAGCCGGACGCTCGGCACGTGCAGGTAGCTCATGTTCGCCCAGGCGCCGTGCACGGTGCAGCGACCGAAGGGAAGCGACTCCAGATCGGCCTGCACAAGGGGGATCCCGGGCGCCGCCTGGCGGCACAGCTCGAGCATGCCCCGCGAGGCGTCGAGGCCGATGACCGAGGCACCCAGGTCAGCGGTGTAGCGCCCCGCCCCGCAGCCCAGGTCGACGCACCGAGCTCCTTTGCCGAGCGTTCCGCCGAAGCGACGGGCATCGGCGCGCCGGACCGGCCGCCGGCGCGCCGCCCACTGCCCTCCCCGCTGGTCGTAGACGTCGACGGTGGCGCGGTCCACGGCGCTCACCATGCCGCATCCTCGCCCCGTCGGCACGACGACGGTGGGTGGTCCGGCGGCGGACGGCGACGGAGGCGGACGGCGACGGAGGCGGACGGCCACGACGGCAGCGGGTGGCACCGATAGGGTCCGGGCATGCGATTCGGGATCGATATTGCGCAGCAGCGCGTGGAATTCGACGAGCTGATCGGCCGGGTGCAGCTGGCCGAGAGGCTCGGGTACGACGGGGCGTGGGGGTTCGACCATTTCGTCCCCATGTACGGCGAGGGCCCGGGCAACTGCTTCGAGGGCATGACCACGCTGGCGGCGCTGGCCGCCGCCACGACCACCATCCGCCTGGGGCTGCTCGTCACGGGCGTGACCTACCGGCATCCGTCGGTGCTGGCGGCGCAGGCCGTGACCGTCGACCACGCCAGCCACGGCCGGCTCGAGCTCGCCCTCGGCGCCGCCTGGTACCAGGCCGAGCACGAGCAGCTCGGCATCGAGTTCCCGCCGACGGCGCGCCGCTTCGACCGGCTGGAGGATGCCCTCGAGATCCTCACCCGGCTGTTCACCGGCGACGAGGTGTCGTACCAGGGTCGGCACTTCAACCTTGACGGTGCCCGCATGCGCCCCGTGCCGGTGCAGCATCCGCACCCGCCCATCTGGATCGGTGGCTCGGGCAGGCGGCGCACGCTCCCACTGGCGGGCCGCTTCGCCGACGTGTGGCACACCTACGGAGCCCCGGACCAACTTCGGACGCTGTCGGCCGAGCTCGACGGGCTGGCCCGGGCGGCAGGGCGCGACCCGCGATCGATCCTGCGAGCGTCGTCGCTGTCGCTGTCGGAGCCGTGGGACGACGTTCGCCGTCAGGCGGAGGCGTTGGACGCCGTGGGCATCGGCTACCTCGTGTGCGGGTGGCCGGCCGAGGGCAGCGAGCGCGTCGAGGAGTTCGCCACCGAGGTGATGCCGGGACTCGCCTGACCGCAGGCCGGTCGGCTCAGCGCCCCTCGAACGAGGGCGGGCGCCCCTCGAGCACGGCTGCCACCCCTTCGATGGCGTCGGCCGAGCCGGCCAGCGCCGTCTGCTGCGCCAACTCGTGGCGCATGGTGGCGACGGCCACGTCGGCCAGGCCGTGGCGCAACGTGGCACGGGTGGCGCGCACGGCCAGCGGGGCGCCGCCGGCGATCTCTCCGGCCACGTGCAGCGCCGTGTCGAGCTCGCCCGCCGCCGGGGCGACGTGCTGGGCGATGCCGATGCGGGCCGCTTCGGCCGCGTCGACACGTCGTCCGGTGAGGAGCAGGTCGGCGGCGCGGCCCGCCCCCACCGCCCGGGGGAGCGTGGCGCTCAGGGCGAACCCGGGGTGGATGCCGAGGCGCACGAAGTTGGCCTGGAACCAGCCCTTGTCGCCCACCACGCACACGTCACAGGCCAGTGCCAGCCCGAAGCCGGCCCCGATGGCGGCACCCTGCACGGCGGCCACCACGGGCACGGGACAGGAGAAGACCCGGGCCGCCTGGCGGTTGAAGGCGGCTGTCTGCTCCTCGACGCGGTGCCGGGGGGTGGGGTCGGGGGCGTCGCCGGCGCGGATGTCGGCTCCGGCGCAGAACGAACGACCCTCGGAGCGCAGCACCGCCACCCGTGTGGTGCCACCGAGTGCGGTGAGGGCGTCGGCCACGGCGCGCAGGACGGGCTCGGTGAGGAGGTTGTGCGGGGGGCGGCGCAGCGTCACCACGGCGACGGCGTCGTGGTGCTCCACCGACACGGCGCCGGCGTCGGTTCCGGGATCGGAGAACGGAGTATCAGGCACGCTGGAGGAGGCGGTGACGGCGCCCGGCGGCGCTAGGCCCGACCCCTGCGCCGGGTACGGCGGCCCCGAAGCATGTGGGTCTCGGCCCCGGCGACCAGGTCGTCGAGGGTGTCGTGCTCCTGGAGCTCGGCAAATCCGACGCTGGCCGACGATCCGGGCGCCACCTCCGCCAGGATGACGGCGAACTCCTTGAAGCGCAGGTCGGCTGTCGCCATGTCCGCACCGGGCAGGGAGAAGAGGAACTCGTCGCCCCCGAGTCGCGTGATGACGTCGTAGGAGCGCAGTGTCGCCCGCAGCGCGGCGGTCACCTTGCGCAGCAGCTCGTCACCGGCACGAGGGCCCCGTGTGTCGTTCACCGCCTTCATGCCGTCGACGTTCAGGTAGCCGAGCACGAACCGCTCGCCGCCGCGTCGGCAGCGGTCCATCTCGCGACCGAGCGCCGAGAATCCGGCGTGGCGGTTGAGCGCACCGGTGAGCTCGTCGCGCGCCAGGCGGTCCGCTTCGGCGTGGCCTTCGGTGAGACGTCCCCGTGGGGCTTGCGATCCTGCCGACGACAGCGTCGGCGACAGGGTGGGTGATGGCGACAGGGTGGGTGAAACGGTGGGCGACGTCGCCGGCACGTAGGCGGGGTGCCGGGCTGACTCCTCGTCCTCGAGCCCGACGTCGGCTGCGCCCGATTCGATGCCGGGGCGCGGCGGCGCGTGGCCGCCGTCGCGGGCGTGGGCGCTGGTGTCGTCGGAGGAGACGACGCCGCGCACCAGATCGGCCCACAGCGCCAGGATCACCGTCACCTGGTCGGCGACGAGGTCGAGCAGCGCGTCGCGTTCGGAAGGCTCCAGGTGGCGCAGCTGGGCGTGCAGCTTGGTGGCGCCGTCGGAGAGCGCCGAGGCCACCTCGAGCAGGCGCTGGGCGGGGACGACCGACACCTTGGGGCGGCTCGGCGCCGTCTCACGTTCGACCGGCACGGCGGAGAGCCTCCTCCGGCCGACGCGCGGTCCGTCATCGAGGTCCTGCATCTCGGCCCCCCGTCTAGTCGTCACAGCCGGTGACTGCAAAACTACACCAGTGTGACTTGGCGGGCCCGGATCCGAGGGCACAAAGGCCCTGGTCGGGGGCATCGTTCCTGGTGAGGATGAACGTTGGGGCGGCCCGCGACGAGGCCCGGGCTCCCTCCCGGAGGGACCGACCCCCGGGGTGTCGAGGGACGGGGAGACGGCCATGGCGACGACACTGTCCCCACCCGGGTCGTCCGCCCACCGCTTCGGCGGCGGTGCCGTAGCGGTGGTGGGTCGCGACGCAGCCGGCGTCCGTCGCTGGTGGGTGCTCGTGGTGCTGTGCACCAGCCTGCTCGTGGTGAGCCTGGACAACACCATCCTGAACGTCGCCCTTCCCTCCATCGCGCGCGACTTCCACGCCAGCTCGAGCGAGCTGCAGTGGATCGTCGACGCCTATGCGGTGGTCTTCGCCGGGCTGCTGCTCGTCCTCGGAAGCGTGGGGGACCACGTGGGCCGCAAGCGGGTCTTCCTGGCGGGACTCGTGGTGTTCGCCATCGGGTCCGCTCTTTCGGCCTTCTCCGGCTCCCCCGACCGGTTGATCGCGGCGCGAGCCTTCATGGGGATCGGAGGGGCGGCCATCATGCCGTCGACCCTGTCGATCCTCACCGACGTCTTCCGCACCGAGCAGGACCGCGCCCGGGCCATCGGGATCTGGTCGGGGACCACCGGTATCGGCATCGCCGTGGGACCCATCGCCGGCGGGTGGCTCCTGGCGCACTTCTGGTGGGGATCGGTGTTCCTCGTCAACGTGCCCATCGCCGTCATCGGGGCGGTCCTCGCCCTGTGGCTCGTTCCCGAGTCGAAGGACCCTGCCGCCCGGCGCCCCGACCCGGTCGGCGGGGCGCTGTCGACGGTGGGCATGGGTGCGCTTCTGTGGGGGATCATCGAGGCTCCCAGCCGGAGCTGGGCCTCTCCCGCCGTGATCGGGGCCATCTCGGGCGCAGTGCTCGTGCTGGCCGTCTTCGTGCTGTGGGAGCGCCGCTCGACGCACGCCATGCTCGACCTCACGTTCTTCCGGTCGCGCCGTTTCAGCGCGGCCATCGGCGCCATGTCGTTCGTCATCTTCGCCCTCATGGGTGCGCTGTTCCTGCTGACCCAATACCTCCAGTTCTCCCTGGGCTACAGCCCCTTCGCTGCCGGACTGCGGGTGGGACCGGTCGCCCTCGTCATCCTGGTGGTCGCCCCGCTGTCCGCCGTCGCCGTGCGATTGGTGGGGACCAAGCCCGTGGTGGGGACGGGCATGGCGCTCATCGCGCTGGGCATGGCCCTGCTGTCACGCACCACGGTGGCGGGCGACTACGGAAATGCCCTGCCGGCCCTGCTGCTGCTCGGGATCGGCACCGGATTGGCGTTCGCGCCCAGCACCGAGTCAGTCATGGGGTCGGTGCCGCGCCAGCGCACCGGGGTGGGCTCGGGTACCAACGGCACCGCGCTCCAACTGGGGGGAGCGCTCGGGGTGGGCATCCTCGGCAGCCTCCTGGCGTCGCGGTACCAAGGTCGCCTCGCCGCCGCGCTTGCCCACACGCCGGTTCCCACCTCGATCCTCCACCTCATCGACGGGTCGTTGGCCGGTGCCCTGACGGTGGCCCAGCGCGTGGGTGGCTCGCGCGGTGCGGCGTTGGCCTCGGTGAGCCGGCACGCGTTCGTGAGCGGCATGGACCTGGCCATGGTGGTCGGTGCCGTGGCCGTGGCGCTCGGGGCCACCCTGGTCCTCGCGTTCCTTCCCAACCGGTCTGACCAGGTTCGGGCGGCGCGCCGAGGTCCACCGTCCTGAGCGCCGGTCAGCAGGCCAGGGCACGCTCCCGGCAGGCGTCGAGGGCGTCGAAGGCGCCCGGGACGTCCTCGACCGACATGGCGAAGACCATGGCCGACACGGCGTCGGCGCCGGCCTCGGCGTACTGCTCGGTGACGGCGGGGTCGAGCGGCTTGAAGTAGGGGCACACCGTGACCCGGACCTCGTGTCGAGCCCGGCCCTCCTCGTCGAGGAACCCCTCCAGGCGGGTGAGGACATCGGGGAGGTCGCCCGGGGCGCGGTTGAACGTGTGCCATCCCTGGCCCCGGCGCGCCACCCGTCGCAGGGCGGCGTCGGACTCGCCGCCCACGTGGATCGGCGGATGGGGGACCTGGACGGGCTTGGGGTACATCGTGCACGGCGGCAGCTCGTAGATGGCGCCCGAGAACGACGACGGTTCGTCGCACCACAAGGTGCGCAGCACGTCGAGGTATTCGTCGGTGCGCGCCCCGCGCCGTTCCCACGGAACGCCGAGCGCCTCGAACTCCTCGCGCAGCCAGCCCACGCCCACCCCCAGGTCCACCCGTCCACCCGACAGCCAGTCGAGGGTGGCCACTTCCTTTGCCGTGTACACCGGCTGGCGCTGGGGGAGCAGGCACATGGCCGTTCCCAGCCGGACGGTGGTGGTGCGTGCTGCCAGGAACGTCAGGGCGGTGAGCGGATCGAGCAGTCCCGACCCGCCCGGCATGGGGAACTTGCCGTTGTCGGCGTAGGGGTACTGGGACCCGTAGGAATCGAAGGTCACCACGTGCTCTCCCACCCACACGGTGTGGATGGCGCGCTCCTCGCACTGATGCGCCACGGCGGCGAGCAGCTCGGGCGTGGCGAACGGCGTGGCGGTGGGCAGCCAGATGTCGAATTCCATGCGTCCCCCTGGATCCTCGACCCGCTCAGGAGGCGGGTGGAGTGGTGACCCTGAACACGGGGTGCTCGGGCACGATGCGGCGCATCTCTGCATCGGGCGAATCGGCCGACACCCCGTCGAAGAACCGGCCCACCTCGACCTTCCAGCGGCGCAGGTAGGCGCGCAGGATGGCGATCTTGGCCTCGCCGTCGGTGACTTCCTCGGCGCTGAAGAGCTCGGTCCGCCGCCCCAGCACGAGCTCGCCCGCACCGGCGACCCGCAGGTTGCGCACCCACTGGGTCTCGCCGCGCGGTGCCACCAGGTAGCGCTGGCCGTCCACCGTGAGCAGGTTCACCGGGGTGCTGCGCCACTCACCGGACTGCCGCCCGCGCACCCGCAGCACGCGCGACCCCCACACGCTCAGCCCCAAGGCGGTGGCCGAGGCCACGACCCGGTTGAAGATGCGGTCGGAGACTCCCGGGGCTCGGTAGTGGGGCACGGCCACATCATGGCAAGCGCCGCCGCCTCGGGCCACACCGCCCGCCGTGGTCACCCCGTCCCGCCGCCACGCCTCGCCGCCGGCCCCTCAGCGCAGGTGCAGCCCCCCGTCGACCAGCACCACCGTCCCCGTGACGTAGCGGGCGTGCACCAGGCCCAGGATCACCTCCGCCACGTCCTGCGGCTCGCCCGAGCGTTGCAGGGGGGCGTGGGCCTGCACGAACTGGCGCACGAGGTCCCAGTCGGCGGTCCACGGCGTGTCCACCAGCCCCGGCGCCACGGCGTTCACCCGCACGTCGGGGCCGAGCACGTTGGCGAGCAGCAGGGTCATGTGGCTCACCGCCGCCTTGGACACGGCATAGGGGATGGAGCTGCCGCGCGTGGTGTGGCCCGCCACCGACGACACGTTCACCACCACGCCGTCACCGCCGGCGCGCAGGTGCGGCACGGCCGCCACCGTGACCTGCCACGTGCCGATGACGTTCACGTCGAAGATGCGCCGCCACACCGCCGGTCCGGCCGCCTCCAGGTCGGTGTGGGCGATGACCTGCGTGGTCCCGGCGTTGTTGACCAGGATGTCGAGTCGCCCGTGCTCCTCGACGGCGCGCGCCACGAGCATGTGCGCCTGCGCCTCGTCGGCGATGTCGGCTTGCACGTAGCTGGCGCCGGGGAGCTCGGCGGCGAGCGCCCGCCCCGCCTCCACCGAGCTCGAGGAGTTGACCACCACCTCCGCCCCGTCGGCGGCGAGCGCCCGGGCGGTGCGCTCCCCGATGCCGCTCGACGACCCGGTGACGAGGGCCACCTTGCCCTCGAGTCTTCCTGCCATGAGACCTCCTCGGCCGAGTGTGGCGACAACGGCGTGCGCTGTTCTCTTAGCAGGGTTGTCGGTACGGTGGCGTCCATGCGACTGGCGAGCTTCGAGGTCCCCGCACGACCCACCGGTGTCCGCACCGGCGTGGTCGCCGGCGGCGAGATGGTGGACCTGACCGACCCCGGTGTCGGCCTCCCCGCCGACATGGCGGAACTGCTGGCGGGTGGCCCGTCGAGCCTGGAGCGGGCGGCGGCGGCGGTGGCGGGAACGGGGCGACGCTTCCCCCTCGATGCCGTGCAGCTGCGAGCCCCGGTGCCGCGGCCGCCCAAGGTCCTCGGCATCGGGCTCAACTACGCGGCCCACGTCGCCGAGACGGGCGCGGCGCGCCCGGAGCACCAGGTGTGGTTCAACAAGCAGCGGACCTGTGTGGTGGGCCCCGAGGAGGCGATCGTGATCCCGGCGGTGTCGGGTCAGGTCGACTACGAGGGTGAGCTCGCCATGGTCGTGGGACGGCGCTGCCATGGGCTCAGCGCCGCCGACGCGCCCGGCGCGGTGGCGGGGTTCACGGTGCTCAACGACGTCTCGGTGCGCGACTGGCAGTACCGGGTCCCGACGTGGACGCTCGGAAAGTCTTTCGACACCCACGGGCCGACGGGGCCCTGGATCGTCACCGCCGACGAGATCGTCGATCCCCAGGATCTCCGGCTGCGCACGTGGGTGAACGACGAGCTGCGCCAGGACACGTCCACCGGCGACATGATCTTCTCGTGCTGGGAACAGCTCGAGTGCCTTTCGACCGTCTTCACGCTCGAGCCCGGTGACATCATCTCCACCGGCACGCCGGCCGGGGTGGGCATGAGCTTCGACCCGCCCCGGTGGCTCGTCGCCGGCGACGTGGTGCGCATCGACATCGAGGGCGTGGGGACGCTCACCAACCCGGTGGTGGGACCGCCCGGGCCGTGACCCCCGAGCGCCCACCGGGCACCGGACCCGCCCCGGACACCGGACACGCCGGCGATGCGAGGGAGCACGGTCGGGCCGACGGTGCTTCGGTCCTCCGGGTGACGCGCGGGCTCGCCATCCCCCTGCACGAGCTCGAGTGGCGCTTCCTACCCAGTGGCGGCCCCGGTGGCCAGCACGCCAACCGCTCCAACACGCGCGCCGAGGTCAGCTTCGACGTGCTCGGCTCCGCCGCCCTCGGGCCGCGCCAACGGGCTCGCCTCCTCGCCCGCGTGGGGCCCACGGTCCACGCCGTGGCGGGAGACGAGCGTTCGCAGATGCGCAACCGCCAGCTGGCCCTCGAGCGCCTGTCGCGACGACTGGCCGCGGCGCTGCAGGTGGAGCGGCCCCGCGTGCCCACCGCACCGTCCGCCGCCGCCCGGGCTCGGCGGCTGGCGGACAAGCGCCGGCGCTCGGCGCGCAAGCGCGACCGGGCCAAGCCCGACGAGGAGTGATCCGACCCGTTGCGCCCCCGGCGCGCCCTCAGATGCGGTCGGGAACGAGCAGGGCGTCGCTGCCGCCGTCGACGAACAACACGGCACCGTGCACGAACCCGTTGGCCGGGTCGAGCAGGAATCCCACCGAGGCGGCGATCTCGTCTGGCGTGGCCCTGCGCCCCACGGGCACGGGCAGCGCCTCGATGAGCGGACGGAGCACGGGGTCAGCGAGGCCTCCGGCGAGCAGGGGGGTGTCCACGGGGCCGGGCGCCACGGCGTTGAGGCGCACCCCGGCCTCGCCCCAGGCCCGGGCCCGTCTCCGCAACGCCCGGGTGAGCGCCAGCTTGCTCGTCCCGTAGACGGTGGATCCGTCGAGCGCCCCCGCCCGTGCCCGTGCCGCGGCCTCGTCGCCCTGTGCCAGGTGCCCGAGGAGCTCGCCGTCGGGTGGCGTGAGCGTGGCCGCATTGGACGTAATGGCGACGGCGGCGGCCGCTTCGCCGTCGGCCAGGATCGCCAGGAGGCCGTCGAGCACAACGAGCGCACCGAAGAAGTTCACCGACGCGATCGACTCCGTGGGAAGGACCTGGGGCCCGAGCCCGGCACAGCACACGGCCCCGTCGAGGCTCCCTCCCGCCAAGGCGGCCACATCGTTCACCGCCTGGGCTCGCCCCTCGGGGTGCGACAGGTCGGCCACCACCTCGGCGTCGCGGCGGTCGATGCCGATGACCCGGGCTCCGCTGCGCTCGAAGCGGCGCACCACGGCCGCCCCGATGCCGGAGGCAGAACCGGTGACGGCGATCGTGCGTCGACGGCGCGCCGCGCCCACGGCCGGCGTCGGAGCGTGGTCCATCCGCACGTTGTAGCCGACAGGGGCCCGAGGGTGCTCGCCTTGGGGACTTTGGACCCTGCCGACGGCGATCGCACCACGCCATGCTTGTGACCGAGGCCAACACCGGAAACGGCGAACGCCTCGGGGTTGCGTCTGGAGTGCCGCCCACCTAGGACGCAACCCAGCCGCCCCCGGCGAGCAGCACGGGCATCCGTGTCCGTTCTGCAGCTCGCCGGGGGCGGCCTTCTGTCGTCCCCCCAACCCGGACCGAACCGCCTTTCGGCCGGCAGCGTGGCGGGCGCAGCGGCGCTCGACTCAGGTGGCGCAGTCGCGACAGAGCGAGGCGACAGGGTCGGCCAGCAGCAGGCGCGTGCGCACCAGGAAGCAGCCGCGGCAGACGAACTCGCCCGATCGACGGGGGGCCACCTCGAGGGCGTCTCCGTCCCCGTCGCCGGCCTCGACGCCCACGGACCGACGGTGCTCTCCGGGAGCCGTCACCTCCCCCTCGTCGGCCCCGTCGGCCCCGTCGAGCAGGGCCAGGCGCCCCAACAGGACGATGTCGAGGCCGAGCTCGACGTCGGCGTCGACGGTGGCGTCGTCATCGTCGTCGGCGGGCCACGCCGACTCGTCGGCCTCGGTGACCGCCGGGCCCCGTGCCTGGCCGGCGCCGTGGCCGTTGCTGGCCGGGCTGTCAGCGACGAGGTCGAGGCCCGGTTCTCGGTCGAGGTCGTGGCTGTGGACCAGGTCCTCGAGGGTCACCTCGAGGGTGTCCTCGTCGACGTCCTGTTCGAGGACGTCCTCGTTGTCGAGCTCCTCCTCGAGCATGGCGTCGGCGTCGATCTCCGACACGGCCAGCTCTTCGGGGGGTTCGAGGTCCGGCTCGCCCTCGGTGAAGTGGAGCTCGTCCGGTGCACGGTATTCCTGGGCCACCCGCATGGGCACGCCTCCTGTCCGTGACCGTCGGACGACCTCGGCCGCCCGGCGACCCGATCGGCGCAATGCTCGATCGTCTCTGTACCCAGCATCGGGCCGACGCCCCGGCGGCGCAAGACCCTTTTCCGGGTCCTGGCGCCTTCCGTGTGCCCCACCCGGGTCCGGGCCGGGTCGGCGCCCGGGGTGGCGGCCAGCAGGCCCGGTGGGCCGGGCGGCCCCCCGGACGCGGGTCACCCTTGACAGCTTTTATCGAGTAAACCTATAAAGACACCAGATTTACTCTGGAATTGAACGTTGGGGCCTGGGCCGAGGTGGTCGGGACGGGCGAGAGCGATGGGAGCGACCGGTGGCCGAAGATGCCTGCGGCAGCACGACGACGAGGACCGACGGCGTGATCGGCCGCAGCCGGGGCTGGGGCCGCCGCCGGATGGCGGGCGCCGCCCTGGTGGGTGCCCTGGCCATGGTGGGTGCGGTCCTGCCCGCCGGCACCGCCTCGGCTCTTCCCGCCGCTGCGACCGGGTACTACCTGGCCGGGGCCAACGGGGGCGTCTTCGGCTTCGCCGGCGCCACCACCGACGGCTCGCCGGCATCCGCTGGTCTGACGCTGCGTTCTGCGGTGGTCGGCATCGCCGCCACCACCGACGGCAAGGGCTACTGGCTGGCCGCCGCCGACGGAGGGGTGTTCGCCTACGGAGACGCCAAGTACCTCGGCTCGCTGCCCGGCTCCGACGTCACCGTGAAGGCGCCCATTGCCGGCATCGCGGCGGCCCCCAACGGCCAGGGGTACTGGCTGGTGGGCGCGGACGGCGGGGTCTTCGCCTTCGGCACCGCCGGCTACTTCGGCTCGCTGCCCTCCCTCCACGTCACCCCGGCGTCGCCGGTGGTGGGGATCGCGGCGGCCCCCGACGGCCAGGGGTACTGGCTGGTGGGCGCGGACGGCGGGGTCTTCGCCTTCGGCAGCGCCGGCTACTTCGGCAACGAGCCCACCCTCCTCGGCACGCCGACCCCGACCCCGGTGGTGGGCATCGCCCCCACCACCGACGGACAGGGGTACTGGCTGGCGCAGAGCGACGGGGCCGTGTCGCGCTTCGGCGACGCCCTGTTCTACGGCTCGGCGCTCACCACCGGCATCGTCCCCAACGCCCCCGTGGTGGGCATCGCCGCCACGCCCGACGCCAAGGGCTACTGGCTGGTGGGCTCGGACGGCGGGGTGTTCGGCTTCGGTGACGCCGGGTACTTCGGGTCGCTCCCCGACGAGCTCAGCACCGGGGGCGTGTCCCTGGCCTCGCCGGCCTCGGTGGTCGGCCTGGCCGTCACCGTCCCCTGAGCAGGGTGGCTCAGCCGACCTCGCCCGACACGTAGGCCTTGGTGCGCGGGTCGCGCGGGGAGGAGAAGATCTCCGACGTCGGCCCGTACTCCACCAGCTCGCCGGTGGCGCGGTCCTCACCGAGGAGGAAGACGGCGGTGTGGTGCGACACCCGCGTGGCCTGGAACATGTTGTGGGTCACGAGGCCGATGGTGACATCGGTGGCCAGGTGGGTGATGAGCTCCTCGATCTTGGCCGTGGCGATGGGGTCGAGCGCCGAGCAGGGCTCGTCCATGAGGAGCACCTCCGGCTCCACCGCCAGGGCCCGGGCGATGCACAGGCGCTGCTGCTGGCCACCTGACAATCGCACCGCCGGGGCGTGCAGGCGGTCCTTCACCAGGTCCCACAGCGCGGCGTGATGGAGGGCGGCCTCGGCTGCCTCTTGGAGGATCTTCTTGGAGCGGATGCCGTTCAGACGGAGCCCGGCCACCACGTTGTCGAAGATGCTCATGGTGGGGAACGGGTTGGGGCGCTGGAACACCATGCCCACCCGGTTGCGCACCAGCTCGGGCTTCGTGTCGCGGGCGTACACGTCGAGGTCGCCCACCCGCACCGTGCCGGTGACCGTGCCCCCGGTGTCGTCGTGGAGCCGGTTGACGGTGCGGAGGATGGTCGTCTTTCCGCACCCCGACGGTCCGACGAGCGCGGTCACGCGCCGCGGGACGAGGTCGAGGGTGACGTCGCGCACGACGCGGTGCCGGCCGAAGGACACGCTGACGTCGCGTAGCGACACGGCCGCCCCCTCCGGCGAGGAGGCGTCGGCGACGACGACCCCGGGGGCGGGGTTGGCGTCGGTGTCGTTGGTCATCTCCGAGCTCATGGGCGTCGTTCCATCGTAGGTGGTGTCGGTGTTCACCGGGCTTGGCGGTTGAGCCGGGCAGCCACCACGCGCGCCACCACGCTCAGGACCAGAACGAGTGTGAGGAGCACGAGCGCCGTTCCCCAGGCGATCTCCTGGGCGGCCGGGTAGGCCTGCGTGCCGTCGTTGAAGATGACGAGCGGCATGGCCGCCATGGCCTGGAGGGGGTTGGTGCTGAACAGCTGGCTGCCGATGGCCGTGAAGAGCAGGGGAGCCGTCTCGCCCACGGCGCGGGCGACGGCCAGGAGGTTGCCAGTGACGAGCCCGGGCAGCGCGCCGCGCAGGACCACGGAGCGCACCACTCGGGACCGGCGCACGCCCAGGGCCAGCCCGGCCTCCCAGTGGTCGCGCGGCACGGCGCGCATGGCCGCCTCGCTCGACCGTATGACGATGGGGAGCATGAGGATGGCGAGTGCCAGGCTGCCCGCCAGGCCCGAGAAGTGGCCGAGCGAGATCACGCCGCCCGGGGCCACGAGCAGCGCATAGGCGAAGATGCCGATGGCGATGGACGGCACGCCGGTGAGGACGTCGGCGGCCATGCGCAGGGCGTTGGCGATGCGTCCCCCCCGCTCCAGGAGGAACAGCGCCGTGACGAGGCCCACGGGAACGGCGATGACCGCTCCGAGGCCCACGATGATGAGCGACCCCACGATGGCGTCGGACACGCCGCCCCCGGGGATCCCCGGCGGCGTGGGGTCGTGGGTGAGGAAGGCCGTCGACAGCACGTGGGTGCCGCGGGCCACGGTGTAGGTCACGAGCGCCACCAGCGGGGCGAGCGACACCCCCACCGCCACCACGCACGCCACCACCGCCACCCGGCTGGTCGTCCGGCGCCGCGTGAGCGAGCGCCGGGCCCGCTCGCGCACGAGGGCGCGGCGCGCCCCGATGGCATCGACGGTGGCGTCGGGTGCGGCCGCGCCTGCCAGCGAGGTCACGCCGCTGCCCTCGCCGCCCTGCCCCGCCGGCGCAACAGCATCTGCCCGCCCACGTTGACGAGGGCGGTGATGACGAAGAGGACGACCACCAGGCCGATGACCGAGCTGCGGTCGAGGCCGGGGCTCGCCTCGCCGAAGTTGTTGATGATGGCCGAGCCGAGCGTGGCACCGGGGTCGAGCAGCGAGTGGGGGATCGTGTACGAATTCCCGATCACCATGGCCACGGCGATGGTCTCGCCCAGGGCTCGCCCCATGGCCAGCGTGACGGCGGCCTCGATGCCGGTGCGCGCCCCGGGCACCACGGCGGTGCGGATGACCTGCCAACGCGTCCCCCCGAGGGCGCGGGCGGCTTCGCGATCGGCCTGGGCCACGCCCGCCATGGCCGTGCGCGACAGCGCCACGATGGTGGGGAGGATCATGACCGCCAGCACCACCCCCGCCAGCAGGACGCTCGGGCCGAGGGGGGAGCCGTGGAAGAACCACTCGAGCACGGGGACGGTCTTGAGGAAGGGTTCGACGTGGTGGGCGAAGGCGGGGCTCAGGACCAGGAGGCCCCACAGCCCGACCACGATGCTCGGCACGGCGGCGATGAGGTCCACGGCGACAGACAGCGGCATGGCCAGCCAGGGCGGGGCGAGCTCGGAGAGGAAGGCGGCGGTGCCGACGCCGATGGGCACGGCCAGCACGATGGCCAGGAACGTGGTGACCAGGGTGCCGACGATGAAGATGCCCGTGGGGTAGGTGTGGGTGGTGGCGTTGTAGGTCCCCGACCACAAGAAGCCGATCCCCGAGTGGGCAAAGGCCTGGCTCGACGAGGCGATCAGCGTGACCAGCAGCGCCAGCACGAGCGCGGCGAAGACCACGGCGCCGCCCCAACGCAGCGTGGAGTACACGCCACCCCCGCTGCGCGCCCGGCGGCGGCGCAGCCCGTCGGCCACGCCCGCCACCGGCACGAGGCGCGGCGGAGGAACCTCCTCGAGGAGGCTCATGCTCACGCCGTCGGTCCCGCTCCGCTCATGGCCGGGTCAGGAGAACAGTGGTTTGCCGGCGGAGCTCTCCAGCTGCAGGATCGTGTTGTGCGCCAGCGTCACCACGTTGGCGGGCAGCGGTGAGTACCCGAGCGCCTTGGCCTGTTCCTGGCCGGTGGTGGTGACCCAGTCGAAGAGCTTGCCCAGAACGACCCCGAGCGAGGCGTTGGTCTGCTTCTGGTAGAGCAGCGTCCAGCTGAAGTTGGCGAGCGGGTACGTGCCCGATCCCGCGCCGTTCACGATGTTGAAGTTGGTGGCGCTCAGGCTGGTGGCCTGCGCACCGGCGGCGGCGATGCTCGTCTGCGACGGCGTCACGAACGCGCCGCTCTGGTTCTTCACCGCCGCGTTGGTGAAACCGGCCTGGAGGGAGTAGGCGTATTCGACGAAGCCGATGGCTCCCTGGGTCTGCTGGACGTAGTTGGCCACGCCCGTGTTGAGCTGCTCGCCCACACCCACGCTGGTGATGGGCCAGTGCGTGGAGGGGGTGGTCCCGGCGGCGGAGCCCGTCCACGTGGTGCCGCCCGTGTCGATGAGGTACTGGTCGAGGTCGTACCCGGGGCCCGAGGAGTCGGCCCGGCGGACCGGGACGATCTTCGTCGACGGCAGGCTCACGCCGGGGTTGAGCGCGGCGATGGAGGGGTCGTTCCAGCTCGTGATCTTGCCCAGGAAGATCCCCGCCAGGGTGGGCCCGTCGAGCTTGAGCCCGGCGGACACGCCGGGCAGGTTGTAGCTGAGCGCCACACCGCCCAGGTCCACGGGGATCTGCAGGATGTTGCCCCCGGTCCCCGATGCCGGTGTCTTGATGGGGATCTCAGAGTCGCCGAACTGCACCGTGTTCTGCTCGATGTCGGTGACGCCCACGCTGCTGCCGGCGGGGGAGTAATTGACGCTCACGCCGTGGTCGGCCTGGTTGAAGTAGTAGAAGGCGCGGGCGAAGAACGGTTGGATGGAGTTGGCTCCCGCTCCTGTCACCTGGAGGGAGGCCGACGTGGTGTCGCACGACGTGCTCAGGGGACCGCCGCTCGACGAGCACGCCCCCGAGCTCGACGCGACGTGGGCGGCCACCGTCGTGGTGGTGGCCTTCGGGGCGGCCGTGGTGGTGGGTGCCCCGGCCGCCGGGGCGGCCGTGCTCGTGGTGGTGGACGCCACGGGTGCGGTGGTGGTCGTGGTGTGCGCCTCGGGGGGCTTCTTCGCCGCCGTGGGCGACGAGCTGCACGCCGCCGCCACCAGGGCGGCGACGGCCAGGACAGCGAGCACCGAAACAGGTGTGTGCCTCGCCGGGCCCCGGCGGCCCCCCTGCGACCGGGCTCGGTGGGTGACGACTGGGTGGTGCACGCCCCGCTCCTCTCGGCCGCGCCCTGTCGGACAGGCCTGTTCGGAAAAACAAGTAAATGCAGTGATTCGATAGGAATAGTAGAAGCAGCAGCCCGGGAATGTCCAGTGGGCCTCTCGACGGGCGTCGCCGACCCGGGGAGGGCAGAATCCGGAGGTGCACATCCCGGCCAAGGTTGACTACGGCATGCGCGCCCTGTTGGCGCTGGCCGACCGGGGGGAGCCCGCCACGGCGGAAGCCCTGGCCGAGGAGCAGAAACTCCCGGCCCGGTTCCTGGGGGCGATCCTCATCGACCTGCGCCGGGCGGGCATCGTGTCCAGCCAGCGCGGCGCTGACGGTGGGTACCGCCTGGCCCGCCCCGCGGCGGAGATCACCGTGGCCGACGTCATGCGGGCCCTCGACGGCCCCCTGGCCGAGGTGCGCGGCCTGCGCCCCGAGGCCGCCCACTACGAAGGGGCGGCGGTGCACCTCCAGGACGTGTGGGTGGCGGTCCGGGCGAGCATGCGCAACGTGCTCGAGCGGGTGACCCTGGAGGACGTGGTGGCGGGGCGTCTGCCCCGGACGGTGGCCAAGCTCACCGAGGACCCCGACGCCTGGGCCCCTCGGCGCTGAGCATCGGCGGCCCCCGCACAGGGAGCCGCACGCGGCCGCTTCTCAGGCAGGCAGGGCGTGCTCGTGCCCGGCGGCGGGGGCGCTCCACACGTCGTCGAGGAAGGCGGCGATCTCCGCTGTGAGCCGGGCCGGCGCCATCCGCAGCTCGAGGATGGAGCGCGCCTCCACCAGGCGGGCCTGGCGCAGCTGACGGGTGAGGTGGTCGGCGTCGGTGAAGGGATGGATGAAGTCGATCTTGTGCCCGATGACCAGGGTGGGCACCGTGATGGCGTGGCGCTCCTCATAGGTGGGGGTGATGGGCCCGACCAGCATGCCGTGGAGGACGGCGGCCGCCTCTTCGGGCTCGAGCGTCAGCATGGTGAGCACGCTGTCGAGCGGGGCGATGCGGGTGCGCGGCAGGCGTCGCACGCCCGAGGCCACCAGGCGCACCACGGGAGCGGCGTAGTGCACCCCCAGGAGCATGGGGAGGAAGACGGCGGCGGCTGCGGGGACGGCCCACTCGAGCACCGGCATCTCCACCAGCAGGCCGGACACGCGCGTCGGGGCCTGCACCGCCACCTGGAGGCTCACGTTGGCGCCCAGCGACACGCCACCCACCACCGCCTCGTCGATGCCCAGCTCGTCGAGGAGGGCGACCACGTAGTGGGCGTAGGAGTCCATGCGGTGTGCCGACGCGTGGCGGGGCTTGTCCGAACGGCCGTGGCCGGGAAGGTCGAGCAGGAGCACCTGGACGCCGCGTTCGGCCAGGTCGGCGGCGAGGCGCCGGTTGAGCTGGCTGTCGAGGAGCAGTCCGTGCAGGAAGACGACCACGTGCGGGCCCGCACCGTGGCGCTCGTAGAACAGGTGCAGGCCGTCGACCTCGAACGTCCCTTCTTCGTAGGGCCGGCGCTCGAAGAGCGCGCCGATACGCGACAGGGGCCGGCCCATCGACCGTTCCAGGGCAACGAGATCGCGCCACCGAGCGCCGGCCCGACTCGACGGGGCCCCCGGGTCACCGTCCGGCGTGGCGATGTCCGCATCAGGTGCCGCTGCCACGGCGCGACCGCCGTCCTCGACGGGCGTCGATGCCGCCGGCCCACCGCGCGCCGCAGCCTGCGAGCCCATGCCTCGACCCTACCGTCAGGGGCGTCCCCCGGGGCGCCGACGGCGCCCCGGGTTCGTCCCGACAGCAGGTGGAGCCCCTACAGCAGGTGGAGCCGGCGAGAGCACACCGGCCACTGGCCCCATCCGCTTCGCACCTCCAGGCGGTGCGCCGCCAGGTCCTGCACGGCGGGGGTCGCCGCCGAGGGCAGGCCGCCCAGGCCCAGGCCGCGCCACGTGGCCAGGCTGAACTGGTACGCCCCGTAGTAGCCGTTGCCCGTGTCGTCGCGGTAGTTCCCGCCCGACTCGCACTGGCGCAGGGCTGCCCACACGCCCCCGGCGGGAGCGGTGGCGGCCGTCACCGGCGCGACGGCGGCAACCACCGGCGCCGGCGCACTGTGGGATGCCGGCTTCGTGACCGCCGCCAGGGTGGCAGGCGCCGGTGGCACCGTCACCGCCGGTACGGGCGGAGGCGGCGGTGGCGGCGGGGGTGGGGCCTCTTGCTGTTCGAGCGCCGCCCTCCAGGACCACAGGGCGTCCACGGCGCGTGGAGCCGGTGGCCGGAGCACGACGAAGCCCGTGCCCCCGACCAACGGGTCGGGTGTTGTGCTCGGGGCATCGGCGGGTAGGTCCACCGATGCCAACTTGATTCCGGGGCGTCTGCTGTCGACGCCCGCGGCGTGATGAGGAACGCCCGGACGGTGGCTTGCCAGCCCCGTTCCGAGCAGCACGGCGAAGGCAACGCCGTAGAGTCGGTGCTTCCGCATCTTGCGCCTCCTTGAAGTCGCGGGATCCCCGTAGGGCTCCAGGTGGGCTTGGGAATGCGGGTGGCCCGTCACGTGAGCATTCGTCTCGCGGAGCCGGCGCCGGGGAGGGCGGGCGGCCCTGGACTGACAAAAGGTCCGAACGAGGTGCGGACGGAGCGACCCTGGGTTCGGCGTTAGGCACTTCCTCCTCGGGCTGGGCGTGACGGGTCGGCGGGCAGGGGCGGTCGAATGCCGCGGAAGGGCCGGACGCCGTCGGGGCGCGCGGCGCCAAGACGGTGAGGTGCCGGGGCGGTCCACATGAGCGGGGCCCTGAGGGCCCGGGCGACAGCCTCCGCCGCTGCCGCGTGGACTCAGCCGATGGCTTGAGTTGCCCTGCAGGTTACCGCTTGTTCGCCCGTGCGCAAGCCACGGGGCCGCCCGGGGGCCGTGGGCGGGCCCGCCGTGCCACGGCCGGGATCCGGTGTTCCGCCGTCGTGACCTGGGGTTTCTTCGTCAGCCGGGGGCAGCCGTGGGGGGACCGGGTCGCCCCCGCCGGGGGACGGCGCGATCAGCCTGTCGGGCCCCCGGGAGCGCCGTCGAGCCCGGCCGGCGGCTCCGCTCCGGGGGCCACGCCGGGGACGGCGTAGAGCGCCTCGAGGGCCGCCGCAACGGCGTCGCCGGACCCCGCTTCCGCCTCGGCCTCGCGCACCCCCACGAGGGCGGTGAGCGAGGCGTACCCGCGGGCCAGCAGACCGGCGTCGGTGTCGGCTCCGGCCGCCGCGCTCGTCCCGGGGGCGGTCAGGTCCAGACGCAAGGATCCGCTCGGACCCGGGGGGAGGGCCACGTGGGGGAGCGTCGCCGCCTCGTTGCCGGGATCGTGCACGGCCGAGCGGATGGTGCCCCCCCGCCCCAGGTGCCCCCGGCGCAGGCCGGGGAGGGCGTCGAGAGCGACGTTGGGGACGTTCAGGTTGAGCGTCGTCCCGGCCGGCGCGTCGGCCAGCACGGGGACGAGGGCACCGGCCAGCGTGGCCGGGGTGTCCCACGGCACCGGGTCCTCGCCCCAGCGGATCGACACCGCCAGGCACCGGAGCCCGAAGTGCGCGCCCGTCAGGGCGGCCCCCACCGTTCCCGAGTGCATGGCGGAGCGGCCCACGTTGATGCCGTGGTTGATGCCCGACAACACGACGTCGGGGCGCGGCCCGAAGCCGCCCACGCAGGCCAGGATGACCGCCAGCGCCGGTGGTCCGTCGATGCCGTAGGTGGGGATGTCGCCCAGGCCCTCGATGACGTGGGACTCGTAGTCGACACCGTCGCGGGAGTGGACCGGGCCGACGGCGGCGCCCGACCCGCTGTAGTCGATCAGGGGAGCCACCACCACGACGTCGTGGCCGCTCGATGCGGCGATCGACGCCAACGCGGCGATGCCCGGGGCGCGCACGCCGTCGTCGTTGGTGACCAGGATCCGCACGGTCCTCCCCGGGGGCGCCCCGTCGTCCAGCGCCGACGGGGCCTGCGCCGTCTACCATACCGGTGCCCGCGCACCGCTCCCCGCCCGCGAGCGACGGTGGCGGGGACACGACGTCATCCCCGACGACCGGATCCGAGACGACCCTTGCCCGCCACGACCACGACCCACCAGAGCGCCCCGTCAGGCGAGCAACACGGCATCGGGCACGGGCGCCAGCAGCTCGTGGTGACCGAGGTCGGTGCCACCATCCGCAGCTACGCGGTGGACGGTGCCGACGTGCTCGACGGATTCGCGCTCGACGACATGTGCGAAGGCGGACGCGGTCAGGTGCTGGCGCCCTGGCCGAACCGGCTCGGTGACGGCCGCTACAGCTTCGAGGGCCGCAGCGCCGCGGCCGCGCTCGACGAGCCCGAACGCCACAACGCCATCCACGGACTCGTGCGGTGGCTTCCCTGGCAGGTCCTGTCACGGGCCCAGAACGTGCTGTGCCTGGGATGCACCCTGCATGCCCAGCCGGGCTACCCGTGGCAACTCGCGCTCACCATGGAGTACCGGCTCGGACGCGACGGTCTCTCGGTGACGGCGGGTGCCACCAACATCGACCGTGTGGCGGTGCCCTTCGGCATCGGCTTCCACCCCTACCTGGCCGTGTCGAGCTCCACCATCGACACGGCGTCGCTCCTCGTGCCGGCCCGCAGGAGGCTCGTCACCGATGAGCGGGGGCTTCCCACCTCGAGCACGGCCGTCGCAGGTTCCGAGTACGACTTCCGCACGCCGCGCTGGGTGGGCACGACTCGGCTCGACACCGCCTTCACCGATCTCCAGCCCGATCCCGACGGCCTCGTCAGAGTGGACCTCGACGATCCGGGGGGCCGCGGCGTGACGCTGTGGATGGACGACAGCTTCGACTACGTCATGCTGTACACCGGAGACACGCTCGAGCCTCCCGAGCGGCGCCGCAGCGCGGTGGCAGTCGAACCGATGACCTGTCCGCCCGACGCCTTTCGATCCGGCCAGGACCTTCTGCGCCTCGAGCCCGGTGGCTCGTGGACGGGGCGGTGGGGCATCACTCCCCGCTGAGTTCGGCAACAGGTGGGACACAGGTGGATGGTTCAGGGTGCTGTTTCGACCCGATCCTGCCCGGACGCCATGGCCAAACCCACTTGGACCTCGGCCCACACCTACCGGCCGGTCCAGGCCTACACCGTTGGAACCTGGAAGTCCTCCACGGAGTCAGATGGCACGCCCAGAGTTCCGTCAGCAAGGCGGACTCGCGGGAGCTTCTTCTCGTACATTGCCTGGATCACGACCCGGGTCGGAACGCCCAGGCGGCGCGCCGCCTCCGCCGGTAGCAAGACCGTCGGCTGGCTCACAGCACGCCTCCTTCGTCGAAGCCAAGCCTGCCGTGGAGAAGCCGGATCACAGTGGCCAGCTCGTCGTGCAGTCCGGGAGCAAGCGCAACCTCGCGCATGGCGAGTCGGGCGTCCTCAAGCGCCTCCAACAGCCGGAACGTCGTCCCCCCGATTCATGGATCCGAGCGTGTCTGATGCGTGTAACGGTGAGTGGGAAACCGAGATCCGGACCGGCCTCACGCATGTGCCGAGCTGACACCCCGCTCAGGAGCTCCGGGCCCCGAACCTCAGAGCGCCCGGACGTCGCGAGGGACGAACAGGTGGCTGAGCGCCTCGGGTGAGGCGGGCTTGCCGAAGTAGAAGCCCTGGGCGAAGCGGCACCCGAGGTCTTGCAGGCGATCGCGCTGCTCCTCGCGCTCGATGCCCTCGGCCACGACGGTGAGGTCGAAGGCACCTGCCACCTCGACCACGGCGCCGATGACGGCGTCATAACGGGTGCCCAGGGCGTCGATGAAGGACTTGTCGATCTTCACCACGTCGATGGGCAGGCGCGACAGGGAGTTGAGCGAGGAGAACCCCGTCCCGAAGTCGTCGATGGCGATGCGCACCCCGAGGTTGCGCAGGGCCTGGAGGCGCCGCACCGACGCCTCGAGGTCGCGGATGAAGAAGCTCTCGGTGATCTCGAGGACCAGGCACGACGGTGGCAGGCCGCTCTCGTCGAGCGCCGCGGTCACCTCGGCGATCATCCGGTCGTGCTCGAGCTGTCGGTTCGACACGTTGACGCTCACGGAGAAGCTCGAGGCGTCGCCGAACCTGGCGATCCACTCGGCGGCCTGGGTGCAGGCCCGCACGAGCACCCACCGCCCGATCTGCAGGATGAGCCCGGACTCCTCGGCGATGGGGATGAACTCGAGCGGGGGCACCATGCCCCGCTCGGGGTGCTCCCACCGCACCAGGGCCTCCACCCCGACCATGTCCCCGGAGTCGATGGCCACCACTGGCTGGTACACCACCGACAGCTGGTCGCCGAGCAGCGCCTGGTGGAGCGAGGATTCGATCTCGATGCGCGCCGCGGCCCGGGCGGTGAGGGTCTCGTCGAAGACCTCGACCCGGGCCCGGCCGCCCTGCTTGGCGTGGTACATGGCCGCGTCGGCCTGGCGCAGCACGTCGTCGGGGTCGTCGCCACGCACCCCCAGGGCCACGCCCACGCTCGCCGACACGAAGCACTCCACCCCGTCGAGCACGAAGGGACGGTCGAAGGCCGCCAGCAGGCGCCAGCCGTAGGCCACCGCCCCCTTGCGGTCGCCGG
>JBEKVE010000016.1:0-28809 GCA_049514335.1 Acidimicrobiales bacterium | reverse complement strand
GGGTCGCGCCCGTCATGCCGGCGGCCGAGGTGCTGCACGGACTAGGTGACGTGGCCGACGCATTCGTCGTGACGTCGGCGGCGCTTTGAGCGTCGCGCGGGAAGAACGCCGACGAGATGACGGAGTCGCTCGAATCGGACAACCGGGTCTGAAGGCCCTGTTGGTCCTGCAGCGTGGAGATGATCGCCACCGTCACCCCGCCGATGACGATCGGCATGATCACGAGGACGATGAGGAGCTCGATCAGGGTGAAACCTGACTCGTCGCCCCGAAGGCGGTGGCGCCGACGAGCCGCGGCCAGCAGTCGGCAGGCGATGCTGCCATTCCTCTGACCCGCTTTCGTCGTCATGAGCATCTCGATCGGTTCGACTCGAATTCTCCCACGGCCTCAGGTCCAATCCCAGGGGAGGACCCCACCTCGACCTCTCAGAACGATGTCATCCTCGGGTTGTCCCGACCCACCGCCACAGGCTGGGAGCCGAGGTCGGAGAAGTCGGCCGGCGAGGCGTAGCGCCGGGGCTTCTCGAGCTCCTTCGGGTACAGGCTCACCTTGAGGGCCGTCTCGTACTCGATGAGTTCCTCGCCCATGAGGGTGTTCAAGCCCATCTCGAGAGTCTGCATGCCCTCGGACTGGTGGGTGGACACGACGTTTCGCAGCTGGCGGGTCTTGCCCTCGCGGATCAGGTTGCGCACGGCGTGGTTGGCCATGAGCACCTCGTAGGCGGCCACCAGCCCCCCGCCGATGCGCGGCACCAGGCGCTGGTAGATGACGCCTTCGAGGGTGGAGGCCAGCTGCACCTGGATCTGCTCGCGCCGGTCCGAGGGAAAGATGTCGACGATGCGGTCGATGGCCTGGGCCGTGTCGTTGGTGTGCAGGGTGGCGAACACCAGGTGGCCAGTCTCGGCGATGGTCAGGGTGGTGGCGATGCTCTCCTGGTCGCGCATCTCACCCACGAGCAGCACGTCTGGGTCCTCCCGCAGCACCGAGCGCAGCGCCCGGTCGAAGGACTCGGTGTCGGTGCCCACCTCTCGCTGGCTCACGGCCGAGCGGTGGTTGGCGTGGACGTACTCGATGGGGTCCTCGATGGTGACGATGTGGCAGCGCCGGTAGCGGTTGATGTAGTCGATCATCGCCGCCAGGGTCGTCGACTTCCCCGACCCCGTGGGGCCGGTCACGATGACCAGGCCCATGGGCAGGTCCACCAGGGCCTCGACGGCGGGCGGGATGCCGAGCTGGGCGAACCCGGGGATCTCGTAGGGGATGATCCGCAGCGACAGGGCGCAGGTGTCGCGCTGATGGAAGGCGTTGCAGCGCAACCGGGCCCGCTCACGCCAGCTGAAGGCGAAGTCGATCTCGCGCTCCGCCTCGTAGCGGGGGGTGAGGTCGGGCCCCACGACCTCCTTGATCACACGCTCCACCGAAATGGGCGAGAACATCTCCCCGCCCGTGACAGGGCGGATCTCCCCGTCGATGCGCACGAGCGGCGGAGCGCCGGCGGTGAGGAGGAGGTCGGTGCCGCGCGAGTCCCACAGCTCCTCGAGCCAGCCGTCGATCTCCGTGGTGCTTCGGGTGGTGGGCATCGGCTCGTCTCTCGCGTCAGGTGGCGGCGCGGCTGGACAGGTCGTGCGGCGCGGCAAGCCGCGCCCCGGGGCCCACGCCAATGGCCACAGGGGTGGCGTCCATGACTTTTTCGCACGCTGTCACCACGTCACCACCCTGCTCCACGGTCAGCGCCGACCACGGCCCGAAAGGCCGCTCGGATGCCACGCCCGCCACCACCAGAGGCGTCCCCTGGTGCAGGGCGCACACTACGCCCATCTCGGCCTGGGACGGCTCGCTCGTGGCCCGGGCCCGCACGGTCACCACCACGTCGAAACCGACGTCGAGGGGACAGGTCCGGCCTTGGATGAGGGCGTTGCAGGGGAAGGCGGGATCACCCGGCTCGTGGCACCGCAGCACCGTGCATCCCCCGGCCTCGAGCTCGGTGGCCGACTGCTCGATGGCCCAGTCGTCTGTGCCCACCACCAGCACGGTGGGGGGTCCGGTGCGAGGCGGCGCGGCGGGGTCCCCGTCGGAGACGGGAGAGAGCCGGGTGCCTCCCTTGGGTCGCAGTGCAGGGGCCACAGCAGGGAGTCTGAACGCCCCATGCCACCGGCCGACCTACAGGCGATCAACCCGCTCCCAACTTGGCCGGCCCCGGCGCCCGAGGCTCCAGCCGGGGCTAGGGTGCAAAAAACGGACCACGGTCCCTTCCTGAAGAGCGGTCAGGCAACTACCCTTAGTGGTCATACCCGATCTGTTCTCGAAGGGGCTCTCCTGACATGGTGGCAAACGTGGGAACGGCGGAACCAGTCCGTGGCACAGGGGCGCCCGCCCGGTCGGTGGGCAAGCTCCTGGTGGTCGACGACGACCCCGAGGTGCGCGGCATGCTGTCGCGCCTGCTGGAGGTGGAGGGCTACAAGGTGGCCGAGGCCACGACCGGGGCCGAGGCCATCGGCTCGCTCTCCTCGGTGCCCCCTGACCTGGTCATTCTCGACGTCATGCTCACGACCGAGAACGGCTTCGACGTCCTGGCCGCCATCAGGCGCACGAGCGACGTGCCCGTCATCCTGGTCACCGCCAAGGGCCAGGAGACCGACCGGGTGCTGGGCCTCAAGCTCGGGGCCGACGACTATGTGGTGAAGCCCTTCTCCCCCGCCGAGCTGGCGGCCCGGGTGGGCACGGTGCTGCGCCGCACCAACAACCGCTCCGCCGCCCCGTCGGGCCTGCTCGAGTTCGGTGA
This sequence comes from Acidimicrobiales bacterium, assembly GCA_049514335.1. Lineage (GTDB taxonomy): Bacteria > Actinomycetota > Acidimicrobiia > Acidimicrobiales > UBA8190 > JBEKVE01. The sequence continues at coordinate 26,026 of JBEKVE010000016.1, read as the reverse complement.
CCTGGCCATCGACACCCTGGCCCGCGAGATCCGGGTGTCGGGCGCGCTGGTGGAGACCACCGCCAAGGAATTCGCCCTGCTGGCCTTCCTGGCCGGGTCACCCCGCCAGGTCTTCACCCGGGAGCAGCTGCTGGCCCAGGTGTGGGACTCGTCCTCGGAGTGGCAGGACGCCGGCACCGTGACCGAGCACATCCGCCGCATCCGGCGCAAGATCGAGGCCGATCCGGACAGCCCCCGGTGGGTCCGCACCGTCCGGGGCGTGGGATACCGCTTCGAACCCTGATCAGGCGCCGGCCGCCCGGGTGCGCAGGTGCTCGGGAAGCCGCCCGCTGTTGCGGACGGCCGCCGCCCGGTCGAGGGCCAGCCGGGCCCGGCGACCGAGCTGATCGGGCGTGAAGGGCTTGCGCAGCAGATCGGCTTCGGGGTCGAGGGGGTGCCGGCGCATCGCACCCTCGTCCAAGTGCCCCGACACGAAGAGCACCGCCAACCACGGCCACTGCTCCACCAGCAGCTCGGCCAGCTCGACACCGTTCATCTCGGGCATGACCACATCGGTGACGAGGAGGTCGACGGGCCGCTCGAGCGAGCGGGCCACCTCCATGGCCTCGACGCCGTTGCCGGCGGCCAGGACGATGTAGCCGCGCTCCTCGAATTCGCGCACCGCCAGGCGCCGCAGCTCGTCCTCGTCCTCCACCACCAGGACGAGCTCGTCGCCGGCCCCGGCGTCGTCGTCGGCCAGGCCCTCGTCGAGCGCGGCCAGCTCGTCCTCGGCGGCCGGGAACCACATCGTCATAGTGGTGCCGCGCCCCGGGGCGGTGTCCACGCTGATCTGGCCCCCGGCCTGGGTGACCATGGCGTGCACGGCGGCCAGACCGAGCCCCGTCCCCTTGGCCATACCCTTGGTGGTGAAGAAGGGCTCGAAGCAGTGCTCGGCGGTGTCTGTGTCCATGCCCAGGCCGGTGTCGGCCACGGCCAGCGCCACGATGCGCTGGGCCGCCGGCTGCTCCTCTCCCACGAGGCGCGTCCGGATGATGCAGCGGCCCCCCTTGGGCATGGCGTCGCGGGCGTTGATGGCCATGTTGAGCACGGCGCGCTCCAGCTCGGCCGGGTCGACCAGGATGCGGCCGGGGGGATCGGCGGGCGCCAACTCGAGCTGCACGTCCTCCCCCATGACGCGGACGAGCATGGGCTCCATGGCCCGCACCACGACGTCGGGATCGACCACCTCGGGTTGACCCACCTGGCGGTGGCCGATGGCGAGGAGCTGGCTGGTGAGGGCGGCGGCCCGCTCGCCGGCGCGCTGGATGGCCTCCACCTCGGCCACCAGGGGGTCGCCGGTGTCGATGCGGCGGAGGAGGATCTCGCTGCAACCGAGGATCACGGTGAGCAGGTTGTTGAAGTCGTGGGCCACGCCGCCGGCCAGGCTCGCCATGGCGCTGAGCCGCTCGGCCTTCTGGAATTGCTCGAGCATGCGCTGGCGCTCGGTCACGTCCTCGACCACCGCCAGGATGCCCGTCACCGTCCCTTCGTGGTCGAGGAGGGGGGCCGTCGACACCGACAGCTCGAGCTCATCGTCGTCGCGCCGAGCCGACAGCTGGGCGCCGACCGTCGCCTCGCCGTGGCGGGTGCGGTCCCACAACCGGGTGAGCATCGCCGCCGCCGCCTCGTCGGCGGCGGGGACGCGCCGCTCCCCCGGCGAACCCATGTCCCAGGCCAACAGCGAGCCCGCCGCCCGGTTCCACCAGCGCGCCGCCCCGTCCAGCTCGAGCTCGGCGATGGCCAGGGGCGAGGACTCCACCACCGCCTGGAGTCGCTGCTCGTTTCCCTGCACGGCCTGGTAGAGGCGGGCGTTGTCGAGGGCCACGGTGGCCATCTGGGCCAAGAGCACGAGGACCGACTCGTCCTCGGCGTTGAAGGCCCGGGCGCGCCCGAGCACCACCAGGGCGCGCCGGCGGGTGCCGGTCGAGTCGGCCACCGGCACCGCCATCCACGGCGTGGAACCGAGGGCGGAGACGTCGGCGACGGTGGTGGCGTCGACACCGTCGCCTTGGTTGCCGCTGTCGTGGCGCAGCGGTCGGTTGGCCCGGGTCACGAGGCGCCCTGCCGCGGCCACGAGGGGGGCGGTGGACTCGGCCAGACCCAGGGGGGCCGTCACCTCCACGTCGGGATCCGATCCGTCGGTCCCGGGGACCCCGTCCTCGGCCGGCACCACCAGCACCACGGCCTGACCGGCGTCGAGCACCCGGCGGGCGTGCTCGGACAGGACCCGCAGCACCTGGGGTTCCGACAGCGGCGCGTTGACGGCCAGGGCGGCCTCCATGAGGCGGCGCAGCTGGGCGGCGTGGCGGGTGGCGGCCTGCTCGGCCTGGCGGCTCTCGCTCCACAGCAGGACGCGCTCGACGGCGATGGCCACGCGCTCGGCCAGGCCGCGGGCGGTCTCCAGGTCGGAGCGCCGGTAGCCGCGGCGCCCCTCACCGGTGACGAAGCTGAGGGCGCCGAAGGACAGCCCCCGCAGGTGCACGGGGACCACGAACATGGACTCGATCTCGGACCCGTCGGGCGTCTCGAGGTAGGCGCCGGGCATGGCCGGCTCTCCTCCGTGGGGCGGGGCGGCACGGCGCGTGCGCACGACCACCTCAGGCCGGCCGGTGGCGAGCACCCGCCGGACCAGGTTCTCGCCGTCGGGGTGGGGATGGCGTCCGAGATGTCCGCCCGACAGTCGCCCGTGGGCCCCGTGGGCCACCCGCCGCAGCGTCCCCGCCTCGTCCACGACGTCGATGGAGAACCAGTCGGCGAACGACGGCACCACCACGTCGACGAGGCGCACCATGGCCTCGTCGTAGGACTCCAGGGCGGTGGCGAGCACGTCCCCGGCCCGGGCCAGCAGGGCCACGTGCTGGCGGGCGTGCTCGGCCCCCAGCCGGCTGCGCCGCTCCGCCTCGTCCAGGCGGGCCCGTTCGATGGAGGCGGCCGAGCGGTCGGCCACGAGCTGGAGGAGCTGGAGGTCACGAGCCTGGAAGCGGTGCCGATCGCGGGTGCCCACTTGGACCACCCCGATGACGGTCCCCCCCACGAGCAGGGGCGCGGCCACGAGCGACGCCACCTGCTCGCGCAACAGCGGGGCGTCGGCGGTGGCTTCGGCCACGTCGTTGACGATGACGGCCTGAGCCCGGGCCGCCACCTCCCCCACCACGCCCTCGCCCATCTGGACACGCAGGCGCTCGGTGAACTCGGCGTCGAGACCGTAGGCGGCGCGCACCGTCAGGCTGGTGGCGTCCTCGGTCACGAGGAAGATGGTGGCCACGTCGCCGCCCACCACCTGGCCGGTGCGGGCCAGGAGCTCGTCGAGCAGGGCGTCGAGGGGAAGGAACGACAGCCCGGGGTCGGTCACGGACTGGATCGAGCGCAGCGCCACGCCGGCGTCGTGGAGACCCACCCGGATGCGACGCTCCGCCACCCGCCGGAAGAGCAGGATGACCATGACCATCACGAAGCTCGCCCCCACGAACAGCCAGGCCAGGGTGACCGTCGCCGTGGTCCGGTGGTTGCGGGTCAGGACGTCGTAGATGATGACGGAGAACAGGGCCCAGCTGACGACGAGGGCGGCCTCGCCCAGGAACATGTGGCGGCCGAGCGCCTGGCGGAGCAGCCGGTCGGCCTCGGGGCCGCGGTCGTCGGGGACGATGGCGGTGGGGTCGGGGGCGGAGGTGTCCCACCGGGGGGTGTCCACGCCGTGCCCGCGACGAGCGCGCGACACGGACGGGTGCCCCACGCTCCGTGCCCTCCTGCGGCTCACCAGGGAAACAGCCTACTCCCGGGGCCTGCGCAATGGCCCCGGGAGCAGGTGCTGTCCTGTGGCTGTCAGCTGACGTCCACCGATCCCACCACCGGCCGCACGAGGGCGATGGCCCCCGTCGAGCCGTAGAAGCCGGCGTCGCCGAAGGCGAACACCCCGCCGTCCGAGCCCACCAGCCAGTACCCCTGGCCGTCGGGGGTGGCCGACACCGACACGATCGGCTTGGCCAGACGGGTCCCGCCGGTGGAGCCGTGGAAGGCGGCGTCGCCGAAGGCGAACACTCCGCCGTCCGAGCCCACCAGCCAGTACCCCTGGCCGTCGGAGGTGGTCGCCGCCGAGACGATCGGGGCGGACAGGCGCGTGCCCCCGGTGGAGCCGTGGAAGGACGCGTCGCCGAACGAGAAGACGCCGCCGTCCGACGCCACCAGCCAGTAGCCCTCGCCGTCGGGCGTGGTGACCATGGACACCACCGGGCTCGTGAGGTGCAAGAAGGCGGCCGAGCCGAAGTAGCCGGCGTCACCGAAGGCGAACACGCCGCCGTCCGAGGCCACCAGCCAGTAGCCCTTGCCGTCGGGCGTGGGGGCCATCGACACCACCGGCGCCGCCAGGTGCATGGCCCCGGTGGACCCGAAGTAGCCGGCGTCGCCGAAGGCGAAGACCCCGCCGTCCGAGCCCACCAGCCAGTAGCCCCCGGCGTCGGGCGTGGCGGCCATCGACACGATCGGCGCGGCCAGGTGCGTGGCCCCGGTCGAGCCGTAGAAGGCGGCGTCGCCGAAGGCGAACACCCCGCCGTCCTTGGCCACCAGCCAGTAGCCGCGGCCGCTCTTGTCGGGCACCGTCGTCGGGGCGGGCGAGGGCGTCGTCCTCGTGTTGGCCACCGGTGTCGACACGGTCACGGCGTTGCTGGACGGCCCGACGCCGGCCGAGTCGTAGGCCGTCACGTAGTAGGTGTGGGTGCCCGTGGTCACGCCGGCGTCCTGGTAGCTCGTGATCACCGGGCTCGGCCAGCCGGGCCAGGCGATCTCGACGCCGTCACGGAACACGTCGTCTCCGAGCGTGCCCGCCGGGTTGCTCCACGACAGCGACACCGTGCTCCCGCTGGCCGTGGCCACCAGGCTCGAGGGCGCGGCGGGGATGCGCGGCGAGGGCGACGACCCCTGGGTCGTGGTGGTGGTCGACGATGGCCGCGTCGTGGTCGTGGTGGGCGCCGCCGTGGTCGTCGTGGTGGGCGCCGCCGTGGTCGTGGTGGTGGGCGGCCGGGTCGTGGTCGTGGTGGGCGCCGCCGTGGTCGTGGTGGTGGGCGGCCGGGTCGTCGTGGTGGTGGGCGGCGCCGTGGTGGTCGTCGTCGTGGGTGCGGGAGCCGTGGTGGTCGTCGTGGTCGTGGTGGACGACGAGCCCGAGCCGCTCAACAGCGCGTCGATGGTGCCGTCCGCCGACGAGCCGCCCAGGTGGGCGAGCCCGTAGGCGTCCTCGATGGAGTGCAGGACCCCGACGGTGTCGACCGCGGCACTGTCCTGCTGGCCGTGGAGGGCCGCGCTCACGACGATCGTGGTGACGTGGCCGCCGGCGTCGCCGTTGATGCCCGCCGTGTCGCTGTCGTCGCCTTCGTCCCACTGCACGATGACCTGACCGCCGGCCTGGTACCACGACGTGGCCTGCACCTGCGGGATGAACGAGGACAGGAACGAGTCCTCGTCGCCCAGGATGGTGGCCTGGGAGGCGCCCGTGTCGGCGTCGTCGTCCACGTTGGGCGTGTACCAGACGAAGTCCGGAGCTCCGGCCGCGTCGAGGTTGCTCACCAAGCTCGTGGCGTTGGCCATGGCGGGCGGGTTGGTGAAGTACTCCCACGGGTTGTGGTGCACGACATAGAGCCCGGAGTCGTTGGTGGGGTCGGAGGGCAGGCTCTCCATGTACGCCTTGGCGGGGATGCCCGCCCCGGCCAGCTGGGTGGCGAGGGTGGGGACGTTGAACACGCCCGAGCTCGAAGGCGGCTCGTCCTGGGTGACGCCCTGGTTGGACCCGCTCACGATGTCGAGATAGTTGGGCAACGACGGATGCCCGAATGCGTAGCTGTCCGTGGCCGAGCCGTAGGTGGAGGCCAGGCCGTTGGTGTAGGGCATCGAGCTCGACCCGATGACCTGGTCGTAGCTCTCGTTCTCCATCATGACGAGCATGACGTGGGCGGGGCCGGTCGACGACGACTGGGCCGGCGAAGAGGTGGTACTCGTCGTGGGTGCCACCGTGGTGGTCGGTGCCCGCGTCGTCGTGGTCGGCGCCGCCGTCGTGCTCGTGGTCGTCGGGGAGCTCGAGCCCCCCGACAGGGCCGCGTTGTCGCCGCCGAAGTCCTGCTCGAAGGCGGTCAGCGCGTTCGGGAAGTTTCCGTCGGTGATGTCGTTGTCCTGCCCGCCGGCGGTGTCGTTGAAGGAGAAGATGTCGTCGAAGGCGACGTTGTTCGACGCCAGCCAGTTGGAGAACTGGTTCATGAAGTACGGGTCGTCACCGAGCCCGTGCCCGTCGCTGCGGATGCACGTCGACCACTCGGGGATGGCGATGGGCACACCCTCCGAGGCGGCGAAGCTCGACAGCCAGTTGAGCCCCCACGACTGGCTCAGGATGTTGCTCCACGCGTTCTGCGGCGTCTGGGGCGTGCCCCAGTACTCGTCGTAGGTGTCGGAGCCGACGTAGGAGACGTAGGCGCTTCCCGGGTAGGCCTGCGTGAGGTCCCAGCTGGAGGAGCCACCCAGGTTGGGGTTCCACAGGAAGGCGAAGTTCGCACCGGGAACGGCGCGCATGGTGTTGACGATCTGTCGCCAGTAGGCGGCGAAGTTCTGTGCGTCGGTGTTGCTGGCGACGCTCCACGGGTACCACGTCCCGTTGAACTCCCACCCGAGACGCAGGATGGCGTTGCCCTCGCCCTCGGCCACGAGGTTCTGGGCCAAGGTGGCGAAGTACTGGTTGTAGCTTCCGGTGGCGCCCTGCGCCAGCGTGGCGCCGGAGCTGCTGGGAACGAGGGGCACGCCCAGCACGAGGCGGTAGCCCGAACCGGCCCAGCCGCCCATGCCCGAGGCGCTGTCCATGTCGCTCCAGCTCCCGGACCAGTCGAGGTAGTCGGTGGCGAGCGTGGGATGGGTGCCCGTCGTCGCCCCGAAGGCGGCGATGCCGGAGGGGTCGACCCAGCCGGCGTAGTCCCCGAGCGGGATCGCCGCCGCGCCCGAGCTCGCCTGTGCCACGTTGGCGAGCACGAGGCCCCCCACCGACGCCAGGAGGACGAACAGGCACGCCACGCCCGTGGTGACCGGACGGATCCGTCCGGTGGTGATGCGTGCCACGTCCCGGCGCACCTGACCGAGACTCCGTTTGACCGCTTGCGCTCGCCCCACGATCGCTCCCCCCCTCGAGGAGCCGGGCTGCGCACGGGCGCGTCGGGGCTTCAGCTGGTGTTTCCTGCGGCCCCCCGCCAGTTCGGCAGCCCGGCTGACTCATCGAGTCCCGTGGCTTTGCGTCCCCCTCTCACGAGGGGTTTGCCCTTTTCACTTCTCACTTCGTCACGCTGTGTAACTCCTGCAACATCACTATCGGCGCGATCCCCACCCGATTCAAACAAGGGGGGCGCAACGTCCGCTGCGCGACGCGCCGCTCAGCCGAACACCGTGCGGAACGCGGCCAGCGTGGCGGGAAAACTCCCGTCGAAGAGATCGTGCGAGCCGTCGGACGCGTCGTAGTTGAAGTACGCGGTCCACGCCACGTCGTGCTGCACGATCCATGCGCCGAACTGATCGATGAAGTACGGGTCGTCGCCCATGCCGTGACTCGAGCCCGTACCTGTCACGCCCCACTCCGGGAACACGATGGGACGGCCCTCGGCCGACGCGAAACTCGCAACCCAGTCGAGACCCCAGGTTCCGGTGAGCTGCTCCTCCCACGCGTTCTGCGGCGTGATCGGCGACGACCAGCACTGGTCGTACATGTCGATGCCGATGTCGTCGACATAGGCGCTGCCCGGATAGGCCTGCGCCGGCGTGTACGAACCGTCCGACGACGCGCCGCCCCCGTCGGGGTTCCACACGAACTTGAACGACTGCCCCGGCACGGATCGCATGGATGTGACGATCTGGCGGAAGTACGCCGCGAAGTTCGCCGCGTCGGTTGCATCGGACACGGCCCACGGATACCAGTTCCCGTTGAACTCCCATCCGAGGCGCAACACGGCGTTGCCCTCGCCGTAGGAGACGAGGGATTGGCCGAGCGTCACGAAGTACTGGTTGTACTGTCCGGCCGCTCCGCCGGCCAGGGTGCCGACGGGGTTGCCGCTCGAATCGGTGGGGATGATGGGAACGCCGAGATCGAGGGTGTACCCGGTCCCGCGCCACGCGCCGAAGAGCCACGACAGCTGCGAGGCGTCGCTCATCCCCGCCCACCCGTTGTTGATGGGGAGGTAGTCCGCGGCATAGGCGGGGTGGGTGCCGGTACTCGAGGCGAAACTCGCCACCCCCGAGGGATCAGCGGAGCCCACGTAGACCCCGAAGGGGATCGAGGCGGCCACCCGACCCGCCTGCGTCGGAGCCGGGTGGGTGGGGGTGGTGGGTTTGGCCGCCGTGGCGGGAGCGTGGGGCTTCGGCGCCGGGGCCGCCTGCGTGGTGGCGACGGGGGGCGGGGGCGTCGTGGTGGGTGCCGTGGTGACCGGAGGCGCCGTGGTGGGAGGTGTCGTCGTGGTGGCCCGGGGCACCAGGGTGCTCGTCACGGGGGTCTGCGCCAGGGCGGCATGGGCTCCGGTGGGGGTGGCGGTGATGTCCACCCCGACGGTGACCGCCAATGCCACGCCCAGCATGGCGACCACGAATTCCTTGGGTAGGCCTAGGAACCGTCCGATTCCCTTGTGCACCTCGGTCCTCCCCCGATGTAGGCCGCAAAAGAAAGCGAGCCACGTGGTTCGTGGCTCAAAACCACTATCGGCGCGGGAAATGACCACCTTGAGCGCAGGGCGACCACCGTGAGCACAACACCCACTGCCTGTCGGCTGGCGCATTCTGGGCCTCGTTGCTGGGCGGGAAAATGCACGTCAAACGAGGTTTCGGCCCCGGACCGGCGCCCGGCGCAGAGGCGAAGGGACCTCTCGGGCCAGGGGCGTTGGGCCTTTGGCTGGGCCACCTGAGGAAATGGCGTCTCAGCGGGCTCCCCACCGGGCACATCCAGGCCGGGAACGGAGCCAAAACGAAGAAGGTGCGGCCCGGTGATCCCAGGCCGCACCTCCCCGACGTTCCACTGATCGTGGCGATATTTTGTGTATTTTCACCCCACCGGGTCGAGCTCACCCAACGGCGGGAACCTGGTGACCACGGTGCTCGGTGTGGCTGGCGAGGTGGACGGTCGCCGTGGTCTGCGCAGTCAGGGCCTCGGCCGTCCGTCCCGAGCCGTGGTGGTGACGGCCACCCGAACCCCCGGCCGGCGGTGTGGTCACCGGCGGCGTCGTGGTGGGCGGCGTCGTCACCGGCGGCGTCGTGGTGGGCGGCGTTGTCACCGGCGGTGTGGTCGCCACCGTGATCGTGATGGCAGCCGTCTGCGGGCCGAGGCCCGAAGAGTTGTACGCCGCCACCGCGTAGGTGTGCGATCCCGTCGCCACTGCAACGTCCTGGTACGAGTTGATCACGCTGTTCGGCCAACCGGGCCATGCGATCTCGTTCCCGTCACGGTAGATGTCGTTGCCGAGCGTTCCCGCCGAGTTGGTCCACGTCAGGGTGACGGTGCTGCCGGTCACACGGACCTGGAATCCGGTCGGAACCGCCGGAGCCGAGTTCTTCACTGGCGGCGTCGTTGTCGGCGGCGTCGTGGTCGGCGGTGTGGTCACCGGCGGCGTGGTTGTCGGCGGTGTGGTCACCGGCGGCGTCGTTGTCGGCGGCGTCGTGGTCGGCGGTGTGGTCACCGGCGGCGTCGTTGTCGGCGGTGTGCTGACCGTGGCATCGAGCAGTGAGTCGATGGTGCCGTTCGCCGACGACCCTCCCAGGTGCGGGAGTCCGTAGGTGTCCTCGAGCGAGTGCAGGACACCGATCTGGTCGACTGGCGTCGAGCTCGTCGAGGGTCCGGCTGCGCTGACGACGATCGTGAGCGTGTGCCCACCGGCGCCACCGTTGATGCCCGAGGTGTCGCTGTCGAGCGCCTCGTCCCACTCCACGACGACCTTGCCACCGCTCTTGTACCAGGATGTCGCCTGGACAGCGGGGATCAAGGACGACAGGAACGAGTTCTCGCCTGAGAGCGATGCCGCCTCCGTGGTCTGGCCATCACCGTCGTCCATCACGCTGGGCGTGAACCACACGAAGTTGGGCGGGGTGGCGCTGTTGAGCGCCGCCAGCATCGTCGCGTTGTTCGTCCCCGGATCGGCGTCCGAGATGGGAGCGTTCGGGAAGTAGACCCAAACGTTGTGGTGCGCCACGTAGTAGCCCGAGTCCTGGGTCTGGTTGGAAGCCGGCAGGTTCTCGGCGTACGCCTGCTCCGACACTCCGGCCGTCGCCAGCTGGCTGGCCAGCGTGGTGACGTTGGGGAATGTCGGGGAGGTGTCCGTCGTCTGTCCCTGCGTGGAACCGGACGCCAGAGCCAGGTAGTTGGGCAGGCTCGGGTGGATGATGCCGTAGGACTCCGTCGCCAGACCGTAGTCCTTGGTCAGGCTGTCGATATACGGCGTCGCACTCGTCTCCACGTTGGAGAGCCCCTGGTTCTCCATCATGACAACCATCGTCTTCGGCGTCGATGTCGGCGGCGTGGTCACCGGCGGTGTGGTCACCGGCGGTGTGGTCACCGGGGGTGTGGTCACCGGCGGTGTGGTCACCGGCGGTGTGGTCACCGGCGGGGCGCCCACTGGAGATGTGGTGGTCGGGGCGGTGGTCACCGGCGGTGTGGTGGTCGGCGGTGTCGTGGTCGTCCCGGTCGAGATGGGCGAGCCGAAGTCGGCGGTGAATGCCGTCTGTGACTGCGGGAAGTCCCCCAGCCAGGAGTTGACCGAACCCGCGTAGTCGAAGTACGCCTGCAGGGCCACATCGCCGCTGTGGCAGACGCTCGACACGTAGTTGATGTAGGACGGGTCGTCGGTGCCGTTCAGGCCCCACTCGGGAATGGCGAACGGCTTGCCGTGCTGCTGGGCGAAAGCCTCTGCCGTCGAGATGTTCGCCTGGTACCCGGAGAAGTCGTACTGGTCCACGCCGACCATGTCGACGTAGGCGTCACCGGGGTAGGTGTCGTTCCAGGTCCGGCCGGAGTTCTCGTTGCCGCTCCCACCGTTGGGGTTCCACATGAACTGGAACTGCTGGCCGGGAACGTCACGAGCCGCGGTCACGATGGCCTGGAACGTCGAGATGTAGGTCGACGCCGACATGGCGTTCTGGTTCCAGGGGTCGAACCATCCCGAGACGTTCTGGTTCATCTCCCACATGATCCGCCAGATGGTGTCGGCATGACCGGTGGCCACCAGGGACTGACCGATGGTGGCGGCCTCGGCGGGAGTGAGCGCGCCCACACCCAGCAAGAGGGTGTACGGGCCCGACGCCGGGGAGTAGGTGTTGTAGTCGGTGCCGTCGGCGTACACGGTCATGGTGTTGACCGGATACCCGAGCTGCTGCGCCTGCGACTGCACCGCGCTGGCGGTCTGGGCGCCGACGAACAGGCCCTCGTACATGGTCGAGGCCGAGGCGGCGTGCGCCGCCACCAGGCCGCCGGCCGATGCCAGGACCATTGCCAGGGCGATTGCCGTGGCGAGCACGGCCCTCGGAATCCCGACGACTGCTCGTACCGTCGATCGAAGCGTTCGACCCATTCTCTTTTCCTCTCTAGAGATGGGGCCGTCGAACGGGCGCGTGCTACCAAGGCCCATGGGGGTCAGAAGTCCTCCCCCTGTTCGGCAGCCCGGCTGACTCGTCTCGAGTCCCGTGGCTTTGCGTCGCCTCCTCGCGGAGGGTTTGCCTTTCTCGTTGGAGCGTTCCTGCCGGCCTGCGGTGTCGGACCGGGTTGCTTGCCCGTCTTCACCTGCCTGCGCGTCGCTCGTCACCGGCTGGCATCGTCGGTGCCCCGAACCGTCTTTATGAACTGGTGGGGAAGTGGCACATGGGGCAACGTGCCCCTCGTTGGCCACGCTCCACGGCCGGAGAAAAAGGCCCGCTCGCGCCTTCCGCACCGATGAGGGCCGCTGGTACCGTGGCCAGATCAGGGGGGGATCGGGCGCTGATCCGGTCGCGGGGCAGCACGCCCCGGAAACCGGCGGGGACGACGGGGGGGAAGGGGTCCTTCGGTTGCCGTCCCTGCGCGCCGTCGCACGCCACGCCCTGCCGCCCCTCCTGGACAGCACGATCGTGCCGGGGGCGCTGTTCTACCTGGTGCTCGTCACCGTCGGCTTCAAGGGGGCGCTCCTCGCCGCCCTGGGCTGGTCGGTCCTGGCCGTCGGGCGCCGGGTGGTACGCAGGCAGCGGGTGCCCACCATGGTCGTGCTGAGCGTGGTGCTGGTGGCGGCGCGCACCGTCATCGCCTACGCCACGGGAAGCGCGTTCCTCTACTTCGTGCAGCCCACGGCCAGCACCTTCCTGGTGGCCATGGTCTTCCTGGTCACCGCCGTGGCCCGGCGGCCCATCATCGAGCGCCTGGCTCTCGAGTTCTGCCCCCTCGACCCCGCGCTCTTCGCCCGGCCGCACCTCCGCCGGTTCTTCCTGCGGCTGTCACTGCTGTGGTGCATCGTGCTCGTCACCCAGGCCGGCTTCGTCATGTGGCTCCTCCTCGAGACGTCGGTACGGGCCTTCGTCGTGGAACGCTCCGTGGCCTCGGCCGCGCTCACCCTGGGCGGCATCGCCCTGTCGGTGTCGTGGTTCGTGCGCGTCATGCACCAGAACGGGGTGGCTGTCCGCTTCAACGGCGCCGTCCTCGACGGGCCCGCCCCCACCTGAGCGCCTGACTCGCCGGCGAACGTCCCCGGCGACGCGCCGGGTACGGTGCGCTCGGGGCACCGTGACTGCCCCCGACGGTGGAGGGGTGCGATGGGCGGGGAATGGGGGCCGGTGGCCCTGGTGGGCAGCGGCGAGTTCCTCGACGTCATGACCCCGGTGGACAGGGCCCTGCTGGCCGGTCGACCCCGGCGCGCCGTGGTCCTGCCCACGGCGGCGGCACGCGAGGGCGACGAGCGGATGACGTACTGGCTCGAGCTCGGTCGCCGGCACTTCGAAGCCATGGACGTCGAACCGGTGCTCCTCGACGTCCGCACCCGCCACCAGGCCGACGACCCGGACACCGCCGCCCGGGTCGAGGGGGCCGGCCTCGTCTACCTGTCAGGCGGGGACCCGCACCATCTGTCGGACACCCTGCGCCACAGCGCCCTGCTGGCCGCCATCGTCGACGCCTGGCACGCCGGCGCCGCGCTCGGCGGCTGTTCGGCCGGCGCCATGGCGCTGAGCGCCGGCGCCCCCGACGACCTCGTCCCCGGAGGCCGCGGCCCGAGGTTCTCGGCCGGGCCCGACGCCACCTCGGCGGGCAACGGCAACGGGCTCGGGCTGGTCGGCCACCTGGCTGTCATCCCCCATTTCGACCAGATGGAACGGTGGCGTCCCGGCGCCACCGCGCACTTCGCCGCCTGGCGGCCCACCGACACCACCCTGGTGGGGATCGACGAGAGCACGGCCCTGGTCGGGGCGGACGGCCGGTGGGAGGTCCGCGGCGATGGGGCGGTATGGGTGCTCGACCCCGGTGGGCGGACCCGCTTCCCGCCCGGGGCCGAGGTCCCGCTGCCGGCCCCGCCCGGCTGATGGCACCAGGAATGTTGCGTACGCAAATAGTGTTGCACAGACCACGACGGTGCGCCGGGAGGGACGGGGACGGTCCCGACCTCCGGTGACGGCGTCGGACGAGGAGGACGACCCATGCCCGCAGTGACCGTGGACGACATTCTCTCTTTGCCGCGCCTGGCCGCCCCCGAAGCGGGGGCCACGACGCGCCCGGTGGTGTCGGTGACCGACGCCCCGTCGGGGTACGAGGGCGAGGGGTTCCCGGTGCGCCGCGCCTTCGCCGGGGTGGACCTCGCCCAGCTCGACCCCTTCGTGCACATGGACCAGATGGGCGAGGTGGAGTACGGCCCCGGGGAGCCCAAGGGCACGGCCTGGCACCCGCACCGCGGCTTCGAGACCGTGACCTACATGATCGACGGCACCTTCCAGCACCAGGACTCCACCGGCGGGGGCGGGCTGATCACCAACGGGGACACCCAGTGGATGACAGCCGGAGCCGGGATCCTGCACATCGAGCGGCCCCCGGAGGCGCTCGTCACGAGCGGCGGCCTCTTCCACGGCATACAGCTGTGGGTCAACCTTCCATCGCGCGACAAGTTCGTGGCACCGCGCTACCAGGACATCCGGGCCGGACAGGTGGCGCTCGTGTCCTCTCCCGACGGAGGGGCCCTCGTACGGGTCATCGCCGGGGAGCTGGGTGGTCACGCCGGACCCGGCGTCACCCACACCCCCATGGCCATGGCCCACGTGACCGTGAGCCCCGGCGCCAGGGTGGAGCTGCCGTGGCCGCGCCCGTTCAACGCACTGGTCTACGTGCTGGCGGGTGAGGGGACGGTGGGGGACGACAAGCGCCCCGTGCGCAGCGGCCAGCTGGCGGTGTTCGGTGCCGGTGACTCGGTGGTGCTCGGCGCCTCGTCGCGCCAGGAGTCGCGCGTTCCCGAGCTCGAGGCGCTCGTGCTGGGCGGCCGGCCCATCGGCGAGCCGGTGGTGACCTACGGGCCGTTCGTGATGAACACCCGGGCCGAGATCGTCCAGGCGCTCGAGGACTACCAGCGCGGCGCGCTGGGCACGGTGCCCACCGAGCACATCGGGTGAGCACGGCGCGCCCGCCCCGGTGGGGGCGGGCCGGCCGCCACCGCTAGGGCATGGCCACGAACCTCAGGACGCGCCGCCGGCGGCGCGCGCCCGCAGGACCTCGAGGGCCCGGTCGGCGTGGCCGTTCATGTTCACCTCGCTGTTGACGACGGCGAGGACGTGGCGATCGGTGTCGATGACGAAGGTCGAGCGCTTGTTGGGCAGGATGCTCAGGCCCCGCTTCACCCCGAACTCGGTGGCGACGGTGCGCCCGGGATCCGACAGCAGCGGGAAGTCGAAGGAGTGCTTGTCGGAGAATTGCTTCTGCTTGTCCACCGAGTCGGCGCTGATCCCCACCCGCTGGGCGCCCACCGCCTCGAACTCCGCTTTCAGGTCGCGGAAGTGACAGCTCTCGCGGGTGCACCCCGTGGTCATGGCGGCCGGGTAGAAGAAGAGCACCACCGGTCCCGCGCTGAGCAGCTCGCTCAGGCGCCGCGGGGCGCCCGTCTCGTCGGGAAGTTCGAAATCCGTCACCACGTCGCCGGTCTTCATGGCCCGCACGCTACCGCTCACCGCGGCGCGGCGACGGGCGGCCGGTGAGCCGAGGGGCGGGACCGCTTCGAAGGCACCGGGGGGTCCCCTCAGTACCCGGCCGCAGCGTCGACCACGCCCACGAGCTCCTCCCCGGCGGCGAAGCGTCGCACGTTGTCCTCGATCCGCTCCCCCAACAGGCGCATGACAGCGGCGGAGTTGCCGGCGCTGTGGGGCGTCACGATGCAGTTGGGCAGGCTCCACAGGCGGTGGCCGTCGGGGAGCGGCTCGGGATCGGTGACGTCGAGCGCGGCGCCCCCGATGGCGCCGCTCGTCAACGCCTCCACCAGCGCGTCGGTGTCGACGTGCCCGCCCCGGCTGACGTTCACGAGCCACGCCCGCCGGTGCATGGCGGCGAGCTCGGCCCGCCCGATGATGTGGCGCGTGACGGGCGTGAGCGCCAGGGCCAGCACCACCAGGCGGGCACCGGTCAGGGCCTCGGTGAGCGATTCGGTGGTCACGGTGCGCCACGCCCCGGGCAGCGGCCGGTCGTGGCGTCGGACCACGGTGACACGAGTCTCGAAGGGGGCGAGCATGCCGAGAAGGGCGGCGGCGATGCCACCACCGCCGACCACGGTGACGGGCTGGCGCACGAGCGAGCCCACCGATGCGGCCTGCCACGACGAGGCGCGCGCCGCCGTGGGCAGCCCGTGCAGGCCGGCCAAGCCCAGCGCCAGCGCGTGCTCGGCGATGAGCACGGAGTGCGCGCCCTTGCTGCAGGTCCACAGCCGGTCGCCGGCGGCGCGCTGGACGTCGAGGAAGGTCTCCACCCCCGCACCGGGGAGATGGACCCAGCGGATGCCGGGATTGGCGGCGAGCACCGACGCCAGCTGGCCGGGGCCCTTCCAGTCCACCCACACCAGGGCCTCGGCCTCCGGCGGTGCCACGACCTCCCCGCCGCCCGCAGCTACGGCGTCGAGCGCCATGGGCCACCGGTCGGGCTCGACCGCCACCCGGGGGGTCGAGCGCGTCATGGCCGCAGCCTACGGCGCCACCCTCGGCGGACGGCCCGTCAGGCCGAGGCGCCCTCGAGCACCATCACGGCGTTGTGGCCACCCATGCCGAGCGACGACTTCACGATGGGGCCCTCGACACAGGCCGTGGGCCCGTCGAGCAGCCGGGGATGGCCCTTGGCCACCCGGGGCGGCGCCGGGATGACGCCGCGCTCGAACCCGTACAGCGATGCGATCAGCTCGACGGCGCCCGCCGCCCCCTGGCAATGCCCTGCCAGCGGCTTGACCGAGAAGATGCCCTCGGCGGCGGGGAACATGGTGTCGAACACGGCCGCCTCGGCCGTGTCGCACTGGCGGGTGCCCGGACCGTGGGCGTTCACGTAGGCGATGTCGTGCGGGTGCACGCCGGCGTTGTCGATGGCACTGGCGAAGGCCCGGAAGACCTGCTCGTGGTCAGGGGCGATGTGGATGGCGTGGAACCCGTCATGCGTCATGGCCCCGCCCAGGATGTTGGCGTAGCCGCCGTTGCGGCGACCCGACACGATGAAGCCGACGGCCGCCTCACCGGCGGTGAAGCCCCGGCTCCCCTCCTGGAACGGGCGGCACGCGTCCAGTGAGGGTGAGTCCACGAACAAGACGCCGACCTTGGCGAAGGCGGCGCAGTTCTCCGCTGTGCCCGACACGTCGGACGTGAGGACGAGCACGTCGTCGCAGATGCCGGCGTTGATCCACATCTGCGCGGTGATCAACCCCGACACGCCCGAGGCGCACATGGCCATCACGCCCATGTTGGGCCCGTGGAACCCGAACTCCGTGGCGATCTCCGACATCACCGTCGAGGGCATGAGCGTCATCCACTCGCGCTTGGAGGCGTTGAGCCCGCCGCGCTGGTGGTAGGTGCGCCACATGTCGACGTCGCCGAGGACGTTGCCGTGGATCATCCCCACGACCCCGCCGGGCCGCCACCCACGGTCGATGGCGTTGTGCACCGCCTCGCGCGCCGCGTGGCGGACAGCCCGGTGAAAGCGAGACGGGCCGTCGGAGGGATCCCCCTCGTCGGAGATACGGGCGATCCACCCGATGTCGTCGTCGAAGTGCGGAGAGAACCCGGGGGCGGGGCGAACGGCCGACTCGCCCGACAGCAACCCCTCGACGAGGAACTTGTGACCCCATCCATAGCCGGTGACGGCGCCGATCCCACACAGCGAAACCGGGGGTCTGACCGACCCGGTATTCGCCTTTGTCTCTCGTTCGCTTGCCATGGACATCGTCCTGGCTCCTTCTGGTCGATCGGGGAGGGCCTCAGAGTACGACCGCGCCTGTGTGTTCGTAAAGAGGCTGTTGTGGTTTCTTGGAGGTCGATCGGCCCTTCCTCCCGGTACGGACCGGGACGGGGGAAGGGGGCGGGGGCGGACGGGAAACCCCAGCGTCCCGGGCTTTTTTTGCCGCCACGCACCGCCCCGCGGCGACGGGAACGGGCCTGTCGCCGGTGGGAGTCCCCGACGGCCGCCCGGAGGGCGTGTCCGGGCGCCGCGGCACGGCCCCGGGGCGGTGCGGACCAGGTGGGGCGGCCCGACGGGGGACGGAGGAGGGGCCGGTTGGCACGATGGAGCGACACCGGGTGGAGGCGAAATGACCCTCATGGGCCCGGCTCAATATCCCGTCAACAAATCGCTACGTTCCGTGGCTGGATCGCGCGCTGCGTCGGAGCTCCAACCCGGGGTCAAGGTCCAGCTCGCAGGCGCCGATACGCAGTGCATGGCCGAAGCTCGCCTCGGGCCGGTTCGCCCCGCGCCCCTTCCCCCCACGCGGGGTGCCCTCGAGGAGCCGATCGACGCCTCGCCCCAGCTCGCCACGGTGTCGGACCTCACCAACGTGGTGGTGTGGGAGCTCGAGGTTCCCGGACCCGGCGTGGTGTGGCACGCCCCCTTCGCCCGCCTCCTCAAGTCCCACACCCTGGGCGGGACCTACCGCATCCCCCCCGGGCCGGCCGGAACGAGCGTGAGCCTCGAGGAGCTGGGCGACGCCGTGCTCGCTCCCATCGTCGAGACGGTGAAGGCCGGCGTGACGTGGGAGACCTACGAGCTCATCCAGCAGTTCGAGGGGCCCACCGGCGCCGTGCACCGCGCCCTGGTCCGGGCGGTGGCGGTTCCCGACCACGGTGCGGCCCGCTTCCTCGGGATCGTGGCCGACGTGTCGGAGCCGGGCGAGGTCCCGTGGGTCACCGCCGACGTGGCCGAGCGCCTCCAGCTCCTGGTCGAGCACTCCCCGGACGGGATCATGGTCCACCAGGACGGCGTCGTCGTCTACGGCAACCCCACCGCCGTGCGCATGGTGGGACTGTCGTCGCTGGCCGACGGGGTGGGCCGGGTCATCACCTCGTTCATCTCACCTGACGACCTGACCGCCACCATCTCGCGCCTGGCGCAGTTGAAGGAGCCGGGCGACGTCGTGAAGGGCTTCGAGGCCACCTTGCTGCGCACCGACGGCGGCACCTTGCCGGTCGAGATCGCCAGCGCCCGCACCAGCTGGAACGGCAAGCCCGCCTTCCAGGTGATCATGCGTGACATCTCGGAGCGCCGGCTGGCCGAGGAGGCCGCGGCGGCGCGTGCCGCCATCGAGCGCCAGTACGCGGCGGCCGTGGCGGCTCTCGAAGAGGGCGTCGTCGTCATCGACCACCAGGGCGCGGTGGCGGCCACCAACGACTCGGCCACCCGCATCCTCGGCGCCCGGCTGCGCGCCAGCCGGGGTGACGACATCTTCACCGGCGGAGAGGCGGCCCAACGCGAGGACGGCTCGCCCTTCCCCGCCGATGCACTGCCCCTGGCCCGGGCCCTGTCCTCGCAGGAGGCGAGCACCAAGGTCGTGATCGGCGTGCGCGACGAGCACGGCAACGACCAGTGGCTGTCGGTGAGCTCCCGGCCGCTCGGCGACGACGCCGACGGCGTGCGGGACTCGGCCGTGGTGTGCTCGGTGTCCGACATCACCGACAGCAAGCACCTGCTCGACCGTCTGGCGTGGGAGGCCCGCAACGACCCGTTGACCGGCCTCGCCAACCGCAGCGGCTTCCTCTCCGCCGTGCAGGCCGCCATCGAGGACAGTGACGAGGAGGCCATGCAGGGCCTCGTCATGTTCTTCTTCGACCTGGACCGCTTCAAGCTCGTCAACGACTCCCTGGGCCACGCCGTGGGCGACGAGGTCCTGCTGTCGGTGGCCGACCGTCTGCGGGCTTCGATGCCCGACGTCATCAGCCTGAGCCGCCTCCACGGCGACGAGTTCGCCGCGTTGGAGGCGAACGTCCCCGACACCGACGCCGCTCTGCAGCGCGCCGAGGAGCTGCGCGCCGCGCTGTCGCAGCCGGTGCACCTGAGCACGGGCCGGACCCTGGCGGTCACCCCCAGCATCGGGCTCGTTCGTCTCGCCGACGTCGAACGCGAAGCGTCCGACGTCCTGCAGGACGCCGACATGGCCATGCTCCAGGCCAAGACCCGGGGGCGGGGGCGGGTGGCCATCTTCGACGCCGGCCTGCGCGAAGAGGTCGGCAGCAGGCTCGAGCTCGAGCACGACCTGCGCGCTGCGGTGGAAAACGGCGAGCTGCGCCTCGAGTACCAGCCGCTCGCCTCGCTCAGCAACGGGCGGGTGCTCGGCCTCGAGGCCCTGGTGCGCTGGGAGCACCCCCGCCGCGGCCTGCTGCTGCCGGGGCGCTTCGTCGGCCTGGCCGAGGAGTCCGAGCTCATCGTGGCGCTCGGGCAGTGGGTCCTCGAAGAGGGGTGCGCCCAGATGGCGCGCTGGCGGGCCATGTACCCCGAGGCCATGGACTCCTTCCTGGCCGTCAACGTCTCCCCGCGCCAGCTCGACGGCCAGCAGCTCGTGCCGGCACTGCGCAACGCGCTCGACAAGAGCGGCCTGCCCGCCGGCGCCCTCATGCTCGAGATCACGGAGTCGGGCCTCGTCTCCGACGACGGACACCTGAACGGCATGCTCGACGAGCTGCGCGAGTTCGGCGTGCGCCTGGCCATCGACGACTTCGGTACCGGGTACTCGTCGCTCAGCCACCTGAAGCGACTGCCCGTGAGCCACATCAAGATCGACCGCTCCTTCGTGAGCGGCCTCGGCACCGACTCCGAGGACGAGCGCATCGTGGCCGCCATCACCGAGCTCGGTCACGGACTGGGCCTTCGGGTGGTGGCCGAGGGCGTCGAGAACCGCCAGCAGCGCCACGTGGCGCGCCAGCTGGGCTGCGACCTCTACCAGGGGTACCTCCTGGCCGAGCCGCGCCGGCCCCGGGACATCCCCGCCTTCTGGCGCCCGAGGCCTTCGGCCCGCGCCGCCAGCTGACCCGGCGTCGAACCTACGCGCCACCTGGCGGGCGCATCACGACGTCGAGCGCCGGCCACGGTGGACCGTGGCGCAGGGCGCGCAGAAGGGCTCGGCCTGCTCGTGACCCGTCCGGGAACCGGTCCTCGGGCTGCCAGCGCCACGCCGCCACCATGGCCAGGACGAGGCCCCGGCACTCGCCGAGGAGTTCGTGATCGGTGCCCGGATAGCGGTCGCATACCGCGTCGGGCACATGGGCGAGGTCGAATTCGATCGGCCCCCGGCAACACGTCTCGAAGTCGATGAACAGCGGACCGTCCTCCGTGTTGAGCACGTTGCCCGGGTGCGGCTCGCCGTGCAGCAGCTGCTCGGGGGCGCCGCCTTCGTCGATCGCCTCCCTCCGGCGCCGCAACGTGGTGCTCAGGAGCTCTCTGTCGGCGTGGGCGAGCGACGGCGTGAGGTCCGGGTTCGCCACCAGTCGCTGCGCTTCAGAGACTCGATCGGTGCAGTGCGGCGTCGTGCTGTGAAGTGTCCGCATGCCGGCGTGGAGCCGTTGGAGCGCGTCGGCGTACACGGCCGGTGAGACGGCGGGCGCAGTCGCAGCGTCGTAGTAGGTCCACAGCGTGATCGCGAACCCGTCGCGCTCGTAGGCACGCGGCGCAACCCGGGGATCGAGGCCGGCCACAGGGCACCGGGTCTCGGCAAGCTGCCGGGCGAGCTCGACTTCGAAGGCTGCGACCCGTTGCCCGTCATGCGCGACCCGGGCAAGGACGTCACAGGGCAGCAGGCGCAGCGCCAGACGGTTCGAGTCGTGTACGACCACTGCGTCGTCGACGGTCAGGCCGAGCGCCGAGGCGCTCGACATCACCGCCACCACCGCACGCCGAACGGCCTCTGGATCCATGTCCGCCTTCCCCCCGCCGCCGGAGCGCCGGGAGCTCGGTGTGCGGGCCCGGTTCGCTCAGCACGGCCACGCGCCGGGCGCGGCCGTGGCCCCAGGGGGCCGTGCCGGTCGGGACGGTGGCGGGGACCCTGCGTGTTCGCCGTGGCCCGGTACGAGACGGCCGGCGCCGACGCACGTGGGGCCAGACGGCGGAGCGCTCAGCGCTTCCAGTACCCGCCCTGCTGCTCGGCCGCGCCGGCCACGCCGGCTGCGCCGGGCACCTCGGGAGGCGGCGGAAGTACCTGGGGTGCGGCTCGGGCCGCAGCGGGACGGTCCACCGGCGCCGGCCGTCCGTTGGAGTGAGGCCTCGCCGGGGTGACGTTGCTCGGGTTCGCCGGGGGCGGCGGGCTGTCGGCCTTGCGGAAGTGGCCGTAGCCGTAGGCGCCGTCGCGGCGCTGGCGGTTGAAGCGCACCCGGTTGAGGACGATGGCCACGTTGCTGTTGGCGCTGTCCAGGCGCAAGAGGCACTGCTGGAGCCGCTCGGGGTTGAAGCGCCGGGCGTCGACCACCACGATGACGAGGTCCACCATGGCGGCGATGAGCACCGTCTCGGCCACGCCCACGAGCGGCGGGCAGTCGATGACGGTGGTTTCGTGGCGCTGTCGCAGCTCCTCGATGAGCAGGGGCAGGTGGGCCGAGACGATGTCCGACGGGTGCCGGTCGATGATGCCGGCGGGGATGACGTCCAAGTACGGGTTGGTGGTGCGCGACGCGTGCGCCAGGGCGTCCTCGGTGCGCCGGCTCGTCACCCCGGGCCCGAAGGGCACGCCCATCTGCGTGTGCAGGGCCGGCTTGCGCAGGTCACAGTCGATGGCCGTCACATGACGGTCCTGAGCGGCGAGCGCCCAGGCGATGTTGGTGGCCACCGACGTCTTTCCCTCACCGGGATCGCACGAGGTGACGGCGATGGCCGCCGACGCCCCGGCGGGCAGGCTGATGAGCAGGTTGCTGCGCAGCTCCTGGAAAGCCTCCATGGCGAGGGGCTCGCTGTGCTTCACGAACAGCTCGGCCGGACGGGGGCCGGGGATGCCCACCCGGGGGATCTCGCCGAGGACCGTGGCGCCGATGCGCTCCTTCACCTCGGTCACCCGACTGAGGCGGCGCCGGATGCCGGCCGCCCACATGGCGCCGAAGATGCCCAGGATCACGCCGAAGGCGGCCGCCCCGAGGACGATGGGCAGGCGCGGGTTCGACGGCTTGGTGGGCGGCACCGCCGGCGACAGCTGCTTCAGGAGGAAGTCGGCGTTGGCCGGCGACCCCTGGAACGCGATGAGCTGATGCGCCACGGCGTTGGCGTAGGCCGCGGCGGCCTCGGGGCTGCTGCTCGAGGCCTCGATGGTGACGATGTTGGTGCCCGGGTCGGCCGTGGCCGTCACCGAGCCGACCTTGGAGCGGTAGGCGGGGCGCACCTTGTCGCGGGCCACGGCCTGGTTGGCAGCAGCGGTGGCCTCGTCGGGGAGCTGAGGCACCACCACCGCCACCACCTGCGGGTAGTCCTGCACCAGGGCGGGGTTGGTGGGGGGAAGCGTCGCCACCAGCGTGGACGCCGTGTACTTCTTGGCCGGCAGCAGTGCCGCCGCGCCCCCGATCACCACGCACAGCACGAACACGGCCAGCGCCACGAAGGCGTTGCGCCGCACGTCTCGGATGACTTGTCGGATCTCCATGGTGTCAGACCACCTCGTATTGGCGGAGTTGCTGGAAGGTGCGCATTTCGCCGAGCCCGGTCCCGGCCGAGGTCACGGCGCCGCGCAGCATGCCGAGCGACAGGCCGAGAACGGTAGCGAGCCGGTAGTTCTCGAAGATGGATTCGACCTGGCCGGCGGCGATGAGGCCGACCACCACGGCCAACAGGGCCAGGGTGAACACAGCGACGGTCTGGTCGGGGTGCAAGCGCCAGGTGGCGAAGCCGTTGGCGAGCGAAGTGAGCAGGGCCACCAGGAAGAGCGCCAGACCGAGGATACCGGTCCGGAGCCACAGGTCGAGGAGGATGTTCTCGGTCAGGTCGGTGGTGACGAAGACGTTGGGCCCGGGCGTGTAGTACGTGTACTCGAAGCCGAGCCCCTGACCGAGGATCGGGTTCAGCTTGGCGTCGCCCAGCGCCACGGTCCACTTGTTGAGCCGGCTCTGGGCCGACTCGGCCTTGGCCTCGGACCCGAAGGTGGCGCCGACGGTCTTGTTCAAGGTGGACGACACCGGTGCGGTCACCGAGGCACCCGAGGTGACGGCGGGGATGACCGAGATCCCGAGCACCACACCCACGAGCGCCAGCGCCACCACGGCCACCTCGCCGGCGCGCACCCGCAGGCGGCGGCGGGCGGTCTCCCCCATGGCCACCACCACGAGCAGGGCCACGATGACCGCCAGGGTGAGCAGGACGGCACGCTGGAAGGCGAAGAACGGGCTCAGCATGAGCGGCACGCTGCAGTACATGTTGAGCCGGTTGCGCCGCTCCTTGGCCAGCTCGAGCAGGAATCCGATGACCCCGATGGACACGAAGATGGTGGCGGCGTCGGTGCCCATGACGCCGAAGACGTCCTGGGGGGCGACGATGGGCACGTTGAAGTGCAGCGACACCTTGCTGAAGTCGGTGACGATGAGCACCGCCGCCCCCAGCGCCGAGAACCGGAACAGGCGCTCGAAGCCCCGGCCCTCCAAGAAGCGGCGGACGGGGATGCCCGAGGCCAGCGCGTAGGCGCCCATCACGTAGACGATGGCCTTGGCCTCGTACGGCAGCTGCACGGTGTTGTTGCCGCGGATGATGCCCTCGACCGCTTCCACGGCCCACCACGCCGCCACCGCCAACCACAACAGGGCGGGCAGCCCGACGCGCAGCGGCCTGCCCTTGGTGAGCAGGCGGGCGATGACGCCGACGGTGATGACGACCTCGGGCAGCCGGAACTGGAACGAGCCCGAACCGGGGTGCCACAGGCTGCGGGGGATGCCGGTCTGGTTGGAGTAGAGCACCGACTCGGTGACGATGAGGCCGAGCAGCAGGTACACGACCCACTGCTCCTTGCCGGCGCGGTCCCAGCGCATGAAGAGGTACAGCAGCATGCCCGCGCCCACCGTCGCCCCGGACAGGAGGAGCACCTTGCTCACGGGACCACCGACCCGAGCAGAGGGGCGAGGGCGGCGTCCCAGCTGTGGCGGGCGGCCACGGCGTCGTGGCCGAGCCGGCCGAGCGCCTCGGCCCGGTCGGGATCGGCGAGCAGCCCGGCCACGGCCTCGACCATCGACGCAGCGTCGTCGGCCACGACCACGCCCTCGCCGATCAGGTCCTCGAGCCCGTCCACGGCGATGGACGTGGCCACCACGGGTCGGCCCGCATCGAGAGCCTCGAGGATCTTCAGGCGGGTGCCTCCTCCGGCTCGCAGAGGAGCCACGGCCACGCGCGCCTGGGCGAGATAGGGACGGACGTCGGAAACGGTACCGGAAACCTCGACCGATGGGGCTGCAAGCGCCTGCACGGCGGGGGCGGGGTCCCGCCCCACGAGCAGGAGCCTGGCCTCGGGGGAGCGCTCGAGCACCGCCGGCCACACCTCGCGCCCGAACCAGACGGCGGCGTCGACGTTGGGGGCCCAGCCCATGGTGGCCACGAACACCGCCGTGGGCGTGGGGGCGGGGGCGAGCACGCCGAGCGGATGGGGGTCGCGGCCGTTCGGGCACACGAGCACGTGGCGCGGCGCCACGGGCAGGCGCTCGCGCTCCTGGTCGCTCACCACCAGCACGGTGTCGAAGCCGGGCAGCACCCGCCGCTCCATCGCCGCCAACGCCCGTGCCTCGGCGTGGGCCACGAGGCCGGCCGGTCCCCGCCCGGCCCGGGCGTAGCTGCGCACCAGGGCCGACTCCACGTTGTGCAGGTCGAGGACGCGCCGCGCCCCGGGGACCGGGGGCACCACCGGCACCATCTGGAGGTACTCCACCTGCACCAGGTCGACCGGACCCTCGGCCGCGGCACGCTCCACCTCGGCGGCGAGCTCGGGACTGAAGAAACGGCCGGCCGAGATGCTCCGGGTGCGCACCACGCCCCGCGCGGCGCGCACAGGGGTCGGACGCCACGGCACGCTGCGCACGTCGATGCCCATGCGCGCCAGCCCGGCGGTGTCGGCCCCGCCGTCGTCGTAGGCGCACAGCACCACCTCGGCGTGCCGGGCGAGCCGGCTGGCGATGGCCAGGGTGCGCTGCTTGCCTCCGTCGTTGTCGGGGAGGGGCACGAACTTGGTGACGACGAGCGCCCTCATGCGGCCCGTCCCCGGCGGCGCGACGCCACCGCCTGACGGTAGAGCGCGGCCACGGTGTCGGCCCGGGCCTCGGTGCCGCGCCCGAGCGCCGTGGTGCGCCCCCGGGAGGCGATGCGGGCCCGCAGCTCGTCGTCGGTGACGAGGCGCTCCAGCGCCTTCGACAGGGCCTCAGCGTCGCCGCTCGGCACGAGCAGCCCGTTGTCGCCGTCGAAGACGAAGTCGGGGATGCCGCCCGCCGCGGTCCCGACCACGGCCACACCGGTGGCCTGTGCCTCGAGGACGCTCAGGCCGAAGGGCTCGGCCACCGAGGCGTTCACGAGGACGTCGAGGGCGCGCAGCGTCCCCGGCACGTCGGT
>JBEKVE010000015.1:0-29481 GCA_049514335.1 Acidimicrobiales bacterium | reverse complement strand
GACCGCCGCCTACCGGGGATCGGTGACCGTGGCGCCGCTGGCCGGGCTGGTGGTGGTGCTCGACCCCGGACACGACGGCGGCAACGGTGCGGACCCCGGCTACATCGACCAGCCCATCGACGGCGGCGGGTTCACCGAGCCGTGCGACACGGCGGGGACCTCGACCGACAGCGGGTACCCCGAACACGCCTTCAACTTCGCGGTGGCGGTCCAGGCCCAGGCGCTGCTCCAGGCGGCGGGGGCCGACGTCGTGCTCACCCGCACCGGCGACGACGGGGTGGGCCCGTGCGTCAACGAGCGGGCCGCCATCGCCAACGACCTGCACGCCGCGGTGGCGGTGTCCATCCACGCCGATGGCGGACCACCGGGAGGATTCGGATTCGCCGTCGACGCGCCGGTCGGCGTGGTCAGCTCGATCTCCGACAACCGGGCCATCGTGGCCCCGTCGGGCCAGTTGGCCGTGGACGTGCGCGACGCCTTCGCGTTGGTGACCGGCGAGCCGCCGTCGGACTACACCGGTCAGGACGGGATCGTGGACCGGTCCGACCTCGGTGGGCTCAACCTGTCCACCGTGCCCAAGGTGCTCATCGAGTGCGCCAACATGCGAAACGCCCACGACGCCTCCCTGGTGCAGGACCCGCAGTGGCGCGCCCTCGCCGCCCAGGGCATCGCCACCGGCGTGGAGAGCTACCTCGAAGCCACCGAGCGGACCTGAGCTTCGGCCCGGTCGATCAGGGCGTGCCGGGGCGCAGCATGGACGCCATCCCCTCGATGAACGGATCGGGATTGGCGGTCTTCGCCTCGACGATGGAGCGCATGTCGGGCACGTAGTGCTCGAAGGTGTCGCCCTCCATGGCGGCCACGATGCCCTCGGCCATCTCCTCGGCGGGGATCTTGGGCCCGGCGTAGAGGGGGTCGTCGTTGCCGGGCAGGTCCCAGATCTCGGTGTCGATGGGACCGGGATTCACGAGCCGTATCTGGATGGGCGTGTCGAAGAGGTCGACGGCGATGGCCTCGCTCCAGCCGCACAGGGCGAATTTGCTGGCCGAGTAGGCCGCCTCGTTGGCGTTGCCGAGCCGCCCCGCCACGCTCGACACGTTCACGATCATGCCGCCGCCGCGACCGGTCATGCGGGGGAGCAGCGCCATCGTCATGCGGGCCGGGGCGAAGAAGTTGACCCGCATCACCCACTCCAGGGTGCTGTAGTCGAGCTCGGTGGTGTGCCGGCGCATGGGCACGCCGGCGTTGTTCACCAGGCAGTCGAGACCGCCGAAGGCCTCCCACGCCTCGACCGCCACGCGCTCGGCCAGCTCGACGTCACCGAGGTCCGCCACCCACGACCGGGACCCCGGGGCATCGCCGCGGCACTCCTCGAGCACGGCCGCCAGTCGGTCGGCCCGTCGCGCCACCAGCCCGACGGTCGCCCCCCGGCGGGCGAGCAGGCGGGCCAGGGCGGCACCGATCCCCGACGACGCCCCCGTGACGAGCACGCTCGATCCCTCGATCTCCATGTGCGCCTCCTCGCGTCGGCGCAAAGTAGAACACGGGAATGGCCATCCTCGACGAGATCCGCACCTACTGGGACGACGACGCCGCCACCTACGACGACTCCCCTGGCCACCGGCCCCGGAGCCCGGCGGTGCAGGCGGCGTGGACCGCCGCGCTCGAAGCGCTGCTCCCTCCGGCGCCCGCCCGCGTCCTCGACTGCGGGGCGGGGACGGGGTTCCTGAGCCTGGTGGCGGCGCGCCTCGGGCACCGCGTCACCGCCCTCGACCTGTCCCCCGGGATGCTCGAGCGCCTCCGGGCCGCGGCGAGCGCCGAGAACCTCGACATCGACGTGGTGGTGGGGCTGGCCGAGGACCCGCCGCAGGGGTTCGACGCCGTCATGGAGCGCCACGTCCTGTGGACGTTGCCCGACCCCGCGGCCGCCCTGGGAGCGTGGCGGGCGGCCGCCCCCGGCGGTCGGCTGGTGGCGGTGGAGTCCCTGTGGGGTGCGGCCGACGCGCTGGAGAGGGCGCGGGGCACGGCCCGGACGTGGCTGCGCCGTGCCCGGGGCGGGGCCGACGACCACCACGCGCCCTACCCCGCCGACGTGCGGCGGGCGCTCCCGCTCGGATCGGGCACCCATCCGCGCGCCGTGGCCGCGCTGGTGGCTCAGGCGGGCTGGTCGGCGCCCCGGCTCGTGCGCCTGCGCGACGTCGAGTGGGCGGGCTCGCTCGAGATGGCGCTGCCCGAACGTCTCCTGGGCGTCACGCCCCGCTTCGCCGTGGTGGCGACCTGAGGCGTGCGCCTTCGGCCCGGCGCCGTCGGGTCAGCGGTGCTCGACCCGGCGCGGCGGTGCCAGCACGTCGTCGAGGTGGGGCAACTGGGCCTCGACGTCCGCCGGGCCGACCACCCAGTCCTCGGCCAGCCATGTCGCCGGTGAGACGTCATCGGACAGAGCCGCCGGACGCTCCGCCGCGGTCACCGGCGGCCGGACCACCATGTCCGGCAGATCGGAGAGACGGGGGAGCTCGGGCGGGTCAGGGAGGTCGCCGGGCCCCGGCCGCAGGGACCCAGCCGGGGTGGTGTCCGGACCGGGTTCGGATCGGAGCGGGGCCCAGTTCGCCGCCGCCCCCGTGAGCAGGCAGAAGCCCGCCGCCACACCGATCCACCCCGCCCACGCCGGCCGGACCGTGATCGCCGCCCAGATGCGGAAGTACGTGTCGGTGTTGTGGACGTCGGCCAGTCGTGCGGCCGCGAACCACCCCGCCGTATCGAGCACGAGCACGGCGCCACCCACGAGCAGGCCGATGCGCTTGACGTGGCCGAGCCACACCATGGAGGCGATCGCCCCCGCCGCCACCACCACCAGCTCGCCGACGGGCAGCACCTTCCAGCTGTCGACCCCCAGGAACGTGTAGGTGTAGCCCGACACGCTGGCCCAGGGCAGGAACACGGTGGCGGCGATGACGGCCGCCCCCGCCACCACGACGGCACGGAACCGCCGGGCCGCCCTGGTGGGCTCTTTGGGACTGGCCATGCCACGGTATCGGCGGCCGTCCGCCCCCTCTTGACGCACGCGCCCCGGGGAGTGAAGGGCGGGCCGGGCCCGGGGCGGGTGCAGAGGTCTTGGGCTGGACGCGCTCCGCTACGTGCTCGAGGCCGGTGCCAGCCGCGCCAACCAGCGGTCGAGGGTGGCCCGGCTCACCGGCCCGCGCACCGTTCCCACGATCTGGCCGGTGGCGTCGATGAACACCGTGTCGGGATAGCCGTCGAGGGTGAAACGGGGGGCGACGGCGCTGGCCGCGTCGGCGGCCACGGGGAAGGTGACACCGCTGCGGCGGGCGAAGGCGAGCCCGGCTGCGGCTCCGTCGTTTCCGTCCACCCCGAGGAACTGCACGCGTCCGCCGGCGGCCTCCTCGCGGCGGGCGGCGGCGGCGATCACGGGCAGGTCGCGGTGACACGGTCCGCACCACGAGGCGAAGAACGTGAGCACCACCGGGAGGTGCGTGGCCGTGCCCGGGAGCGGGAGCCCCACGGCGGGACCGCCGCCGAGGCGCGGCAGGCGGAACGACGGGGCGTGACGCAGCGGGGTGCTGCTCGTGGCCACGAGCCCGATCACGAGGCCCACCGCCAGCAGCGCCCCGCCTCCCCACACCACCCAGCGCCTGCGTCCCGGGGGGGCGGGGGGTCCCGGCGCATCCACGTCAGCGGGCGCGGGCGACGCCGGTCAATGGAACCGCACCAGCACGTCACCGGCCATGGCCGCGAACAGAAGCGTCAGGTAGGTGATCGAGTAGCGGAACAGCGCCATGGCGGCCTTGGTCGACTCCTGGCTCCGCAGGCGGAGGGCGAACACCAGGAACACCGCACCGAGCACCAGCGCGCTCACCAGGTAGAGCGCCCCCATGTGGCCGACGGGGGCGAAGAGGACGGTCAGGGCCACGAGCACCACCGTGTAGAGCAGGATCTGGCGGGCAGTGCGCCGGAAGGTGGCCACCACCGGCAGCATCGGGACGTTGGCCTTTGCGTAGTCCTCCCGGTAGCGAACGGCCAGGGCCCAGAAGTGCGGCGGCGTCCAGATCACGATCACGGCAAACAGCACGAGCGGGGCCCACCCCAGCCGGTCGGTGACCGCCGCCCATCCCACGAGAACCGGCACCGCCCCCGCCGCTCCCCCGATGACGATGTTCTGGCTTGAGTGGCGCTTGAGCAGGAGCGTGTAGACCACCACGTAGAAGGCGGTGGCCGACACCGCCAGCACGGCGCACAGCAGGTTGACCGCCCCCCACAGCTCGGCGAAGGCGGCGCCCTCGAGCGCCACGGCGAACACGGTGGCGGCCACGGGTGTCACCTCGCCCGTCACGAGGGGACGGTTCCGGGTGCGGTGCATCACCTTGTCGATGTCGCGGTCGAGGACCATGTTGAAGGCGTTGGCCCCGCCGGCGGCGAGCGCCCCCCCGGCCAGGGTGGCGAGCATGAGGAGGACCGACGGGATGCCCCGGCGGGCCACCAGCATGGTGGGGAGGGTGGTGACGAGGAGGAGCTCGATGATGCGGGGCTTGGTGAGCGCCACGTAGCTGCGGATCCTGCTGCCGCCTGCCCGGAACCCGCGGGGGACCGCGGCAGAAAGTGAGGACATCGGGGGCGAGCCTACGGCGGGCTCCCCATGCGGACAATGTCGGGCGCGCCCTCCGACGGTGGCGCGCCGGGACCGGGACCCGCGCCATCGTCCAGGTGGGGGCCAACGGAGATCGACGGGCCCCCTGGGGACCCCGAACGGGGCGCCGGTACGATGGTCACCCGGTGCCCCTGCCCGACGTCCGCCCTCAGCGATTCCTCCGCATCACCCAGGTGGCGCTGGTGCTGGTGGCGCTCAACATCGTGTCGGGGGCGGCCGTCCGCCTGTCGGACTCCGGGCTCGGCTGCCCGGACTGGCCCACATGCTCCCGGGAGCACCTCACCCCGGCCCTGTCGCTGCACCCCGTGGTGGAGTTCGGCAACCGCATGGTGGTGGTGGTGCTGTGCGTCTTCGCCCTCCTCACCCTGGTGGCCGCCCTGCGGCGCACCCCCCGGCGCCCCGACCTGGTGTGGCTGTCGGCGGGGCTGGTGGGCGGGGTGGTGGCCGAAGCCGTGGTCGGGGCGGTGGTCGTCTACACGAAGCTCAACGCCTACGTGGTGATGTGCCACTTCCTCTTGGGCATCGCCATCCTGAGCGACGCCGTCGTGCTCGCCCTCCGGGCCGGCCGTGCACATGGTGCGCACGGGTCGGGTGCTGACCGGTCGGGCGCCGCCCCGCCCCGCTTGGTCGGCCGCCACGAGCTGCTGCTCAGCCGGGTGATGCTCGGGTTGCTGGCCCTGGCCGTGGCGGCGGGCACGGCCACCACCGGTGCCGGCCCGCACGCCGGGGGGGTGGGCGCCAAGCGCGTGCCCGTGCCGCTGGCCGACATGGCACGGCTGCACTCCGGGATCGTGCTCGTCCTGGTGGGCCTGACCCTGGGCCTGCTCGTCCTGCTGGCCCGCAACGGCGCGCCCGAGAGCGTGCTCCTGCGGACCCGGCTGCTCGTCGCCGCCATGGCCGCCCAGGGCGTCATCGGCTACACGCAGTACTTCAGTCATCTCCCTCCGCTCCTGGTGGGGGTGCACGTCTTCGGGGCCACGGTGGTGTGGACGGCGATGCTGTGGTTCTACGACGGGCTCACCCGGCACCGCCCCGAGACCTCCCCCACCCCCGGCGCCACGCCCACCCCGGATGTCGTGGCCACCACCGGCGCCACGCCCACCCCGGACGCGGTCACGCCCACCCCGGTCACGGTGTCACCGGCCCGCCCATGACGGGGCCTCTGACCGAGGTCGAGCCGGTCGAGGTCGACCGTCCCGAGGGGGGCGAGGACCTGCGTCCCGACCGTCCGTGGCAGGTCATCGTGTGGAACGACCCGATCAACCTGATGTCCTACGTCACCTACGTCTTCCAGAAGCTCTTCGGCTACAGCCGCGACAAGGCCACCAAGCTCATGCTCGACGTCCATCACAAGGGGCGGGCGGTGGTGAGCTCGGGGCCGCGTGAGCGGGCCGAGCTCGACGTCTTCCGACTCCATCAGCACGGGCTGTGGGCCACCATGGAACAGGCCTCGTAGGTGGGTCGCCGCCGCTTCGCCCGCGATCGCCACGGTCGCTTCCGGCCCGGGCTCGAAGCCCCCGAGCGCGACCTGCTCCGCATGCTCCCCGACGAGATCAGGGAGCTCGTGGCCGAGGACGAGCCGGCGGCGCGCCGGCTGTTCCCGGTGGCATACACCGACGACGAGGCGGCGCAGAACGACTACCGGGACATGATGGGGGCCCAGCTCCTCGAGCATCACCGCCAGGTGCTCGACATCCTGGTGGCGACGGTCGACGCGCCCACCCTGGACGAGAGCGACCTCCAGGCCTGGCTGGGTGCGGTGGAGGTGTTGCGCCTGCTCGTGGGCACCGCCCTCGACGTGAGCGAGGAGTTCGCCGGGGTGGAGCCCGATGACCCCGCCGCCGACCAGTTCACCGTCTACCAGTACCTGAGCATGCTCCAGGACGAGATCGTCGGCTCGCTGTCGGACGCGCTGTGACGCCGCGCCTGCTCACCGTCATGGGATCGGGGGAGACCGCCCCCACCATGGCCAAGGTGCACCGCAGCGTGGTCGAGCAGCTCGGCCCCGGCCCCATGCGGGGACTGCTCCTCGACACACCCTTCGGCTTCCAGACCAACGCGGCGGAGATCGCGGCGCGCGCCGTCACCTACTTTCGCGACAGCGTGGGCGCCACCCTCGAGACCGCCGGCATGCGTCGCGCCGCCGATCTCGAAGGCCCGGGCGGTGACGCCCTGGTGGCCCGCCTGGTGGCCGCCCCCCTCGTCTTCGCCGGGCCCGGCAGTCCCAGCTACGCCCTGCGCCAGTGGGAGAAGACCCTCGTCCCCTCGATCCTGGCCGAGAAGCTGGCCCACGGCGGGGCAGTGACCTTCGCCTCCGCCGCCGCTCTCACGCTCGGGGTCGCCACCGTGCCGGTGTACGAGATCTACAAGGTGGGCGAGGACCCCCACTGGCTTGCCGGGCTCGACCTGCTGTCGCCGCTCGGACTGCCGGTGGTGCTCATCCCCCACTACGACAACGCCGAGGGCGGCACCCACGACACCCGCTTCTGCTACCTGGGCGAGGACCGCCTGGCCGCCCTGGAGGGTGACCTTCCACCGGGGACGTTCGTGGTCGGGGTGGACGAGCACACCGCGCTGTGCATCGATCTCGACGTCCGCAGCGCCCTCGTCACCGGGCGCGGCGGCGTCACGGTGCGGGTGCGGGGCCGCTCGGCGCGCCTCGAGCCAGGCGAGCCCTTCCCCCTCGAGCGCATCCTGGAGGTGGCAGCAGAGCTGGCGGAGCGACGGCCGGGAAGCGACGCCGGTCCGGGTGCCGGCGCCGCCGGCGGGGCAGGCAAAGGAACGGGGACCGACGCAGGACCGGACCCGGGGGGACCGACCACTGGACCGGGCGGGGGAGGACCACCGCTGCTCGACGCCGTGCGTCTCCACGAGGAGGCGTTCCGCGCCGCGCGGGAGGCGGCGGACGCCCCTGCCATGGTGGGCGCCGTGCTGGCGCTCGACGACGAGCTGTGGGCGTGGAGCGCAGACACGCTGCAGTCCGACGCCCTCGACCGCGGGCGCGCCAGTCTGCGGGCCATGGTCATGGCCCTGGGCGACGTGGCCGAACGCGGCACAGGAGATCCGGCCGAGGTGGTGGCACCGTTCGTGGAACTGGCCTTGGCGCTCAGGGACGAGGCCCGGGCCGAGCGTCGCTTCGCCCAAGCCGACACGGTGCGCGACCGGTTGGGCGCCCTGGGGGTGGAGGTGCGCGATACCGCCGACGGCGTGGTGTGGGTCCTTTCCGACGACGGTGGGGACGGCCCGAGCGGCCCTGTGGGGCCGTCCGGGGGGACTGCTAACCTGCCAAAGCCCTGATCGGTCCAGCCCCCATCGTCTAGTGGCCGAGGACGCCGCCCTTTCAAGGCGGTAACACGGGTTCGAATCCCGTTGGGGGTGCAGCGGGTGGGGCCACGCTGACCGGGGTCCTGTGGTGCAGTCTGGAGTGCACGCCGGCCTGTCAAGCCGGAGGTCGCGGGTTCAAATCCCGTCAGGACCGCCGCCGGAGACACCTCGTGTGTCGACGGCTGATACACGGTCGGGTAGCTCAGTTGGTAGAGCGCGCGCCTGAAAAGCGTGAGGTCACCGGATCGACGCCGGTCCCGACCACCGGTGCCCGCCGGCGCGCCCCCACGACGGCGGCGCCGGGCGTCCGGTGGGCGGACGGCGCGCTATCGTGGGCGGGTTCGTCGACGACGACGACCGGAAGGGGTGACTCGATGACGGCAACGACTGACTACAGCGGCTGCCCGGTCGGGTTCACGCCCATCGTGGTAACGGAGCCGCCTGTCATGGGCGGCCCGACGGGCGCCCCCCGTATGGTCGGGCCGCTCTTCGCCCCGCGCGGCTTCTGAGCCGCTTCCAGGCGAACCGGCCGGGCTGACCCGGCCGACCGGGGCGGATCCGCTCTCCGGGCGACACAGCTGCTCCGGCGTGTGCGTGGCACGACCACGACGGCACCGACAGCCACCGTCTCTCCCGCCGTCGCATCCCCCTGCATCCGTCTCTTTCCCGACGGTCCTCATCCCGCTCGATCGTCGCGTGGCGATCGTTCCGCTGCCTTCCCACCTGGAGTACGCCATGGGTGAACGCACACGCTTCCCCACTGCAACCACCCGCCGCACGCTGGCCTACTGCTGGAGCCAGATGCGGCCCGACCGCGCCGCCTTCGCCGTCAGCTCCGCCGCCATCGTGCTCGGGACGCTGGCCACGGCCGTGGCCGGGCCCGTCATCTTCGCCGTGCTCCTGTCACGGCTGTCGCGCTTGTCCGCCCACGCCACGCTGTGGCGCGACTTCGGGCCGGTGGTGATCGCCTACGCCGTGACCCTGGCCGCCTCCACCGCCCTGTGGCGGGTGGGCGGTTGGCTCAACTGGGGGGCGGCACTGCGCTCGTTCGGGCGGTCCATCACCAACGGCTACGACCACCTGGTCGGCCTCAGCCACCGCTGGCACACCGACCGCCCCGCCGGCGAGGTGATCTCGACGCTCGAGACCTTCAGCTGGGCCTTCGTCGAGCTCATCGACACCATGACGTGGGGGGTGGTGCGCATCACCGTCACCGTCCTCGGGGCGGTGGTGGTCCTGGGCGTCTTCGCCTGGCCCGTGGCCCTGGTCATGGGGGGGCTGGTGCTCGTGTTCGGCGCCGTGCTGTGGCGCCGCATGGGCATCGTCATCGCCGCCGAGAAGGAGTTCTCCGACACCCACAGCCGGGCCACGGGCGTCATCGCCGACACCATCGCCAACCTCACCGCGGTGCGCACCCAGGCGGCCGAGGACGGGGAGAAAGCCCACGTGCGTGACCTGGTCACGGCCTCGATGACCGCCGACCTGCGGGCCCGGCGGGTCTTCACCACCACGCGCCTGCAGATGGAGTCGTCCATGGCCGTGCTCAATTGGGCGGCCATCCTGGTGGGCGTCGTGCTGGCGCTGCACCACGTGGTGGCGGCGGGATCGGTGTACCTGATCCTGTTCTACGCCACCTTCGTGGGCGGCAGTCTGGAGGAGTCCTTCGAGTACGTGCGGTCCATGTCCCGCGACCTCGGCCGCTGCGCCAAGTTCGTGGGCGTGGCCGACACCGCGCCCGAGATCGTCGACGCGCCGGGTGCTCCGGGGCTGGTGGTGCACAGGGGGCGGGTGGAGTTCAAGGGCCTCGTGTTCGGCCACAGGGCGGGCGCGCCGCTGTTCGAGGGCCTCGACCTGTGCGTGGAGCCGGGGGAGCACGTGGGTCTGGTGGGCCCGTCCGGATCGGGCAAGACGACGCTCACCAAGCTGCTGCTTCGCTTCATGGACGCAGACGGGGGTGCCATCCTCGTCGACGGCCAGGACATCGCCGGGGTGACCCAGCAGTCGCTGCGCCGCCACATCGCCTACGTGCCCCAGGAACCCCAGATGCTGCACCGCAGCGTGGCCGACAACATCTGCTACGGCATGGAGGGCCCGCCCGACATGGACCTGGTCCGCTCGGTGGGCCGGGCCGCCCACGTGGAGGAGTTCGTCGAGCGGCTGCCCGACGGCTACGACACGGTGGTGGGCGAGCGCGGGCTCAAGCTGTCGGGAGGACAGCGCCAGCGGGTGGCCATCGCCCAGGCCATGGCCAAGGGGGCGCCGGTGCTCGTGCTCGACGAGGCCACCTCCGCCCTCGATTCGGAGTCCGAGGTCCTCGTCCAGGAGGCGCTGTGGTCGCTCATGGAGCGCTGCAGCGCCCTGGTGGTGGCACACCGGCTGGCCACGGTGTCACGACTCGACCGCATCGTGGTCCTCGACCGGGGACGCGTCGTCGAGCAGGGGACGCACGAGGAGTTGCTCCGGGGCGGCTCGGCCGGCCTCTACAGCCGGCTGTGGCAGCACCAGTCGGGGAGCTTCCTCGGGGTGTGATCGGGCCCGTGGCCCGTCCCGGGTGCCGCCGGTCGGGGTCCGCGACCCCGCCGGCGGGGCCCGTTTCGCCCCGGTGGCGTCGGTCGTGCCGTCGCGCTTTCGCGCACCGGAATCAGAGGGTGTTGGCGCGGTAAGGGGCCGTAGAGCAAAATGACCGACCATGAACAAAAGAGAGCTTGCCAAAGCGGTTGCCGTCCATGCCGATGTGGACCTCCGGACCGTGTCCAGTGTCCTCGAGGGATTCACCGAAGTCGTGACCGCAGTGGTCGCCCAAGGTGAGCCGGTGGCAATCACCGGTTTCGCCAAGTTCGTCAAGGTCGACCGTCCCGCCCGCATGGGTCGCAACCCAGCCACCGGGGAGGCCATCCGCATCAAGGCCTCCAAGAAGGCGCGCATCACGCCCGTGAAGGCGTTCAAGGACGCGGTGATGTCGCCGTCGATCGCGCCGAAGCTGCGGCGTGGCTCGTTCCCCACGAACGACGACGCCGTTCGTGCCGCGGGCAAGACGGCTGCCGTCGCCGCGCCGCGCAAGGCCGCGCCGGCTCGCCGGACCACGGCCAAGAAGACCACGGCACGCAAGGTGGCCAAGAAGGCTCCCGCCCGCAAGGCCCCGGTCCGCCGCACCGCGGCCAAGAAGACCACGGCCAAGCGGACGACGGCCAAGAAGACCGTGCGTCGCACCACGGCCAAGAAGACCACGGCGCGCCGCCGCTGACGACGCGGGCCTCTCACGTCGTGCGGGGGGCCGGAACATGAGAATCAAGGGTTCGACGATCCTCGTCACCGGGGCGTCGTCGGGCATCGGAGCCGCTCTGGCGCCCCTGTTGGCCGAGCGGGGCGCCACACTGGCCATCGCGGCACGTCGTGCCGACCGTTTGGCCGAGACGCTCTCCCGGTGCCGGACGTACGCCCCGGCGTCGCGCCTGTGGGTGGTGGACCTGTCGGACCCCGACCGCGCCGTGCAGCTGGTGCACGACGTCTGGGAGGCCTACGGCGGGCTCGACTGCCTGGTCAACAACGCCGCGGTGGGCAAGCGCAAGTTCGTGACCGACCACACCGCGGCCGACATCGACGAGGTGCTGCGGACCGATTTCGTCTCCCCCATCAGGATGAACCTCGCCGTGCTGCCGCGCATGCTCGAGCGCGGCTCGGGCACGATCGTCAACGTGGCGAGCGGCGGGGGGCGGTTCGGCATCGTGCACGAGTCGGCCTACTGCGCCGCGAAGTTCGCCATGTCAGGGTGGAGCGAGTCGGCGGCGATGGACCTGGCGGGCTCGCCCGTCGACATCAAGCTGGTCCAACCGGGCGCCATCGAAACCGAGATCTGGGGGGCGCGACCCGGGGAGCTGCCCGGTCTCCCCACCGACTTCGTCACCGCCGAGCAGTGCGCGGCAGGCATCGCCGATGCGCTCGAGTCCGACGGCTTCGAGTTCTTCGTGCCCCCCGAGCTCAAGGAGCACGTCGACTACAAGAACAGCGATCTGCCCGGATGGATAGAGCTCATGGCGAGCCTGGGACGGGCCAAGGAGATTCCCCCGCCGACCTGAGCGTGGCGCCCGGTCCGGTGCGCCTGTTACCCGGCGCCCATGATGCGCCGCCCCGACACGAACTCGGGGACGATGGCGATGACGTGGTCCCGGTTTCCCGGCGCCCACGGTCGGGGGAGCGCGTCGAGCAGCGCTTCCGCCCGGTCCAGGTCCTTCACCTCGCGGGCCACGCCGACCACGAGCACGCTCCATGCCTCGTGGGTTTCGGGATCCACCTCGTCGGCCTCGAAGGCCACGACGGAGTTCTCGGAGCTGTGGTGGAGCTTGGTGCCGTCGCCGGTGCGGAAGAGGATCTGCCCGTCGAGCAGACGGAAGTTGACGGGGAAGATCGCAGGCACAGCCCCGACCGTCACCGCGATCCGCCCGAGCGAGGTCCCTGCCAGGAGGTCCAGGCACTGCTCCTCGATCAGGATCTCCAGGCCCGAGGAATCGATCACCACAGTGACCACTTTGCGTGGTGCGCGGGACGGAAAGTAGAGCCGAATGGCCCGCCGGAGGGCCCATGCCGGAAGGCCGGAAGGCCGGAATCCATCGTCGCCCCGGGCGGGTGCCGGGACCAGATGGACCGGTAGGTTCCGTCGCAGAGCGATCGAGCACCGGGAGGCGCCGTGAACGAGCAGGTGGACGTGGTGGTCCTGGGGATGGGCCCCGGCGGCGAGGACGCGGCGGGGCGTCTGGCCGAAGCGGGCCTGGACGTGGTGGGGATCGACGGCAACCTCCTCGGCGGTGAGTGCCCCTACTGGGGGTGCGTCCCCTCCAAGATGATGATCCGCGCCGCCAACCTGCTGGCCGAGGCCCGGCGCATCCCGGGGATGGCGGGCGGGGCCACGGTGACGCCGGACTGGACCCCCGTCGCCCGCCGCATCCGCGACGACGCCACCGACACGTGGGACGACAAAAAGGCGGTGGACCGATTCGAGGCCAAGGGCGGCCGCTTCGTGCGCGGCTGGGGACGGCTCGACGGGCCCCGTCGGGTGGTGGTGGGCGACGACGTCTACGAGGCACGTCGCGCCGTGGTGGTGAACACGGGAGACAAGCCGTGGGCGCCGGACATCCCCGGCCTGGCCGCGCTGGCGGACCGCTACTGGACCAACCGCCACGCCATCGAGGCGGAGACCCTGCCGGCCTCGCTGGTGGTGCTGGGAGGCGGGTCCATCGGGGTGGAGCTGGGCCAGGTCTTCGCCCGCTTCGGCACCGAGGTGTGGATCGTGGAAGCGGCAGAGCGTCTCATCGCCGCCGAGGAGCCCGAGTCGGGGGCCTTGCTGGCCGACGTCCTCTCCCGGGAGGGCATCAACATCCGCACCTCCGCCCGGATCACCGAGGTTCGCCACGACACGGGGCGCTTCGTGCTCGAGCTCGACGGCGAACGCCCCGTCACGGGAGACCGCCTGCTCGTGGCCACCGGCCGGCGACCCGACCTCCGGTCGATCAACGTGGCGAGCATCGGGGTGGACGAGACGTTGCGGGCCCTCCCCACCGACGACCACCTGCGCGTCACCGAGGGCGTGTGGGGCATCGGCGACATCACCGGGGCGGGGGCGTTCACCCACGTGTCGATGTACCAGGCCAACATCGTGGTGGAGGACATCCTGGGCAACGACCCGCCCCCGGCCGACTACCGGGCGATCCCCCGCGTGACGTTCACCGACCCCGAGATCGGGTCGGTGGGTCTGAGCGAGAGCCAGGCGCGGGCCAAGGGCCTGCACGTCCGGACGGGCAGCTACCCCGTGCCCACGTCCACCCGGGGCTGGATCCACAAGGCCGGCAACGAGGGGTACATCAAGCTGGTGGAGGACGCCGAGCGCGCCGTCCTGGTCGGCGCCACCTCCGCCGGTCCCACCGGGGGCGAGGTGCTCTCCATGCTCACGCTGGCCGTCCACGCCGAGGTGCCGGTGCGGCGCCTGGAGGAGATGATCTACGCCTACCCCACCTTCCACCGGGCGGTGCAGCCGGCGCTGGCCGACCTGGCCGCGTCGTCGTAGGGCGCGGCCACCGCCGGAACGGCTCCGTCAGCGCTCGTCGTAGTCGAAACCGAGGTCGGTCGCACCCAACAGCGCCCGGAAGGCCACGCCCTCGGCGCCGAGCAGGTCGAAGGCGGTGCCACCCCGGTCGACCACCGCCACCGCCAGCACCACGTCCGCCCCCGCGTCGCGCACGGCGCGCACCGCCTCGAGCAGTGAGGTGCCGCGCGTCACGGTGTCCTCGGTGACCACCACCTTGTCGCCGGGATCGAGGGCGCCCGCCACGCGCCCCCCGCCGCCGTGGTCCTTGGCCTCCTTGCGCACGCTGAACGCCTTGAGGGCCCGGCCCCGGGTGGCGGCGACGCCGGCGGTGACGAAGGCCACGGGATCCGCCCCCATGGTGAGGCCGCCGATGGCGGTCGCTTCGGGGGGAACGACGGCCAGGAGGGCGTCGGCCACGAGCAGCATGCCGTCGGGCCGGCACACCGTCTGCTTGGAGTCGATGAACCAGGTGGAGCGGCGACCGGACTTCAAGACGAAATCGCCGGTGCGCACGGAGTGCTCGATGAGGTGCCGGCGCAGGGCGTCGAGGGTGGCCGTCCCCGGGCCGGCGGCGTCGGTCACGACCGCACCATGCGCACGGTGCCGGTGCCGGCGATGACGCGCCCCACCAAAGCTGCCGGGGCGCCTGCCGCGCCCAGCGTCTCGAGGGCGGCCGATGCATCGGCGCCGCGCACGACGAGGATCATGCCGATGCCGAGATTGAAGACCCGGGCCATCTCACCCTCGTCGACGTCGCCCAGACGACGGATCTCGGCGAACACGGGCGGCTCCTCCCAGGTACTGCGGTCGACGACGGCGTCACAATGCGCCGGCAGGGCGCGCACCAGGTTGCCGGGGATGCCACCCCCTGTGACGTGGGCGGCGGCGTGCACCTCGGCGGCGCCGAGAGCGGCGCGCACGGCGGGGGCGTAGATCACAGACGGGCGCAACAGCTCGTCGGCCAGGGTGTGGCCGGCGCCGTCCCACGCCGGGGCGTCGAGAGGGAGCCCGGCCCGCTCCAGCAGAACGTGGCGGGCCAGGGTGTAGCCGTTGCAACGGATGCCGGGCGACTCGAGCCCGACGAGGACGTCCCCCTCCTCCACGCGCTCGGTCCCGAGCATGGCGTCGCGCTCCACCGCACCCACGGCGAAGCCGGCCAGGTCGAAGTGTCCGGGCGACAGCTCGCCGGGGTGCTCCGCCATCTCGCCGCCGAGCAGGGCGCAGCCGGCCTGGCGGCATCCCTCGGCCACGCCCGACACGAGCTGCTCCATCTGATCGGGATCGATCTTCCCGGTGGTGACGTAATCGAGCAGGAACAGCGGCTCGGCCCCGGTGCAGACGATGTCGTCCACGCACATGGCCACCAGGTCCACGCCGATGGTGTCGTAGCGACCGGTGGCGGTGGCCACGAGCGACTTGGTGCCCACCCCGTCGGTGGACGACACGAGAACCGGTTGGCGGTAGCGACCGGGGTCGAAGGCGAAGCTGCCCCCGAAGCCGCCGATGCCGCCCAGCACCTCGGGCCGGGCCGTCGAGGCCACGGCGTCGCGGATGCGGTCCACGGCGACGTCACCGGCGCCGATGTCAACCCCCGCGGCCGCGTAGGTGGCGCCCGGCCGCTCCCCGCCCACGTCAGGCGGTGGCCGTGGCGGCGCGCGCCGCGCCGATCTCGACAGGGATCGGCACGGGGTAGTCACCGGTCAGGCACGCCGTGCAGAAGCCCGCCTCCGGGACGTTGATGGCGGCGATCAGATTGTCGAGCGACAGGTACTCGAGCGAGTCGACGTTCAGGAACTCGGCGACCTCTGCCACGGTGTGATCGGCGGCCACGAGCTCGCTGCGGCGAGGGATGTCGATGCCGTAGAAGCACGGCCACGACAGCGGTGGCGACGAGATGCGCAGGTGCACCTCCGTGGCGCCCGCCTCGCGCAGCATGCGCACCACGGCGCGTTGCGTCGTGCCCCGGACGACAGAGTCGTCGACGACGATGATGCGCCTCCCGGCGATGTTCTCGCGCAGGGGATTGAGCTTCCGACGCACGCCGGCGTCGCGTGCCGACTGCCCGGGGGTGATGAAGGTGCGGCCGATGTAGCGGTTCTTCACCAGGCCCTGGCCGTGGGGGATGCCGCTCTTGCGGGCGTAGCCCTCGGCGGCGGGCACACCCGACTCGGGCACCCCCATGACGAGGTCGGCGTCCACGGGGGCCTGCGAGGCGAGGAGCTCACCCATGCGGCGCCGGGCGCTGTGCACCTCGCGCCCGTAGAGGAGGCTGTCGGGCCGGGCGAAGTACACGAACTCGAAGATGCACAGGTGCGGGTCGGTGCGCTCGGTGGAGAACAGCCATTCCGAGCGCACGCCCTTGGCGTCCACGATCACCATCTCGCCCGGGGCGAGCTCGCGCACGAAGGTGGCGCCCACGATGTCGAGCGCCGGGGTCTCCGACGCCATCACCCACCCCTCGGGTGCCTCGGCGGGACCGAGCCGGCCCAGGCACAGGGGGCGGAGGCCGGTCGGGTCGCGCACCCCGACGAGGTGGGTGGCATCGAGCAGGACGAAGGAGAAGGCGCCCTCCACCAGGGGCAGCACCTCGCGCAGGGCGTCCTCGAGGGAGTCGTCGACGACGTCGAGCCCCGCACCCGGCCCCGCGCCGCGGTCGAGATCCCCGTCGGCCTCGGTCTCCTCGGGGAAGCCGTCCCACGCCGCCGTCGTCGGCATGCGCAGGGCGAGGAGCTCGGCCACGAGGTCGCTGTCGGAGGCGACCACGCCGGGGAGCATGCCCGCCTGCTCGGCCAGCTGGGCGGTGTTGGTGAGGTTGCCGTTGTGACCGAGAGCGAATCCCGCCCGGCCCACGGGGCGGAACACCGGCTGGGCGTTTCGCCATTCCGATGCGCCGGTGGT
Organism: Acidimicrobiales bacterium; assembly: GCA_049514335.1. Classification (GTDB taxonomy): domain Bacteria; phylum Actinomycetota; class Acidimicrobiia; order Acidimicrobiales; family UBA8190; genus JBEKVE01. The sequence continues at coordinate 12,517 of JBEKVE010000015.1, read as the reverse complement.
CGAGTAGCGGGTGTGGCCGATGGCGAGGTGGCCGGGCAGGCACGACACGGTGCGCTCGTCGAAGACGGTGGTGACGAGGCCCATGTCCTTCACCACCGTGATGGCCTCGCCGTCGCTCACCGCCATACCGGCCGACTCCTGGCCACGGTGCTGCAGGGCGTAGAGGCCGTCGAAGGTGAGCTGCGCCACCGTCTTGCCGGGCGCGTACACACCGAAGACGCCACAGGCTTCTTTCACTGGGCCCTCATCGCGTTGCCCTCACCGCGCCGGACGTCTCGGAGGCCTCCCCGCACCCCCGGCGCTTCTCCTCGCCGCGTCATCGAGCCTACCTTGCCAGGTGGGCGCGACGGTCCTTTGCGTCCTCCCTGGTGGAGAAGGGGGGCGGCGCAGGTAGCCTCCGGGCGTGATCGACCTCCACACCCACTCGACCGTGTCGGACGGCTCCGAGCCCCCGGCTCGCGTGGTCGAGCTGGCGGCGGCGGCCGGCTGTTCGAGCCTGGCCCTGACCGACCACGACAGCCTGGACGGGCTGGCGGAGGCGGGGCGGGCGGCGGGGCGGGCGGGGCTGCGCCTCGTGCCGGGGTGCGAGGTGTCGTGCCGCAAGCCGCGCCGGGGACCGGGTGGGCGCCCGGTGGCGGGGTCGGTCCACGTCCTGGTGTACTTCGTCGAGCCCGGCGAGGGGCCCTTGCAGGACGAGCTCGTCAAGCTGCGCGGCGATCGGGCCGAGCGCAACCAGGCCCTGGCGGCCCGTCTGGTCGAGTTGGGAACGGGTGTCCGCTACGAGGACGTGGTGGCCGAGGCGGGGAGCCAGGCCGGCGTCGGTCGGCCCCACTTCGCCCGAGCCTTGGTGAAGGCCGGCGCCGCCGAGGACGTCGACGACGCCTTCGACCGGTGGCTGGGCGACGGTCGGCCCGCGTACGTGCCCAAGGCGCGACTGGACCCGCAAGACGTGGCGCGCCTGGCCCATGGGTCGGGGGGCGTGGCCGTCCTCGCCCATCCCCTGTCGACGGGGCTCGCTCCTCCGGCGCTCGAGCAGTTGGTCACCGAGCTGGCCGGCGCCGGGCTGGACGGCATCGAGGCGGTGTACGGCACCTACACGCCGAAGCAACGAGCCGGCCTGCGCCGGATGGCCGACAGGGCCGGCATCGTGGCGACCGGTGGTTCGGACTTCCACGGGACGTTCAAGGAGGGCCTCAACGTCGGGACGGGACTGGGGGACCTGAACGTGCCTGACGACCTTCTCGAGGCGTTGGAGTCCCGGCGGGTCTGAGCACTCAAGAGACAGCCTGCTGGCGTGGTCCTGCGTGTTTTAGGGAGGGGGTCCAAATCGCCGCAACCTGGCCACGAGAGCCGGATCGGCGTCGTCCGCGATCCGGACACACCGGACAGCTGTACGGAAGTCCGGATTGACACGAGCAGCCTGCTCTCTTGCCTCGACGAACGCCGGCCGCCACACAGACCTTTGGCACCGCCTGCCTTGTCACGACAAGCTGAGCATCTCCGAAACCGAGGCCACGAAGTCGATGTGGGCATCGACGGAGTCCAGACCGAGGCCCATCGTGACGACAGAGGCGTGGGTCCCACCAGCTTGGCGCCACGCCTCGATCTCCCTTGCGAGCTCGTCGAGGTCTGCTCCACTGAGCGTCACATACTCCCCGCCGAAATGAACGACTGACCTGCCGAGAGCTCCCACGTGATCGCGCATGCGCTTCCAGGCGTCGACGGCGTGATCGACGCCGCCACCGAAGAAGATGAAGCCGTCCCCAAGCCGGGCGGCGCGGTCGAATGCCTTCTCTCCGGATCCACCCAGCCAGATCGGAACGGGGTTCATCGGTTTCGGCACGAGTGCGGCCCGGTCGATCCGATCAAAGCGGCCCGAGAAGTCGACGACAGGTTCCGTAAACAGCCGGCGGAGCAACTCGATCTGTTCTTCCTCCCTGGCGCCACGGGTCCGGTATTGCTGTCCCAGCGCTTCGTACTCGACGGGGTTCCACCCGATCCCTACACCGAGGCGCAACCGACCACCGGAAAAGAGGTCGACATCAGCTGCCTGGCGTGCGACGAGGGCCGTCTGGCGCTGCGGAAGGACCAAGATGCCAGTGGTGAAGCGGATTCGTTCGGTGATCCCGGCCAGGTGGGCGAACATCACGAACGGGTCGTGGAACGGGTCATGCTCGGTATATGGACCCGTGAGTGGAGGAGTTCGACCGGCATGAACGGCTCCGAGCACGTGGTCGTAGGCGAGAAGGTGGCTAAAGCCCAAGTCCTCGACGGCTTTCCCAAATCGCCGCACAGCGCTGGGATCTCCTCGAAGCTCGTTCTGAGGGTATGCGACGCCAATCTCCATGAGCCCAGTGTCCCATGGGGGACTCTCGTCCCCAAGCCCTGCACGCAGCCACGATGGAGACGGAAGCGGACCTTGCGGAAGCGGTAGTGGGGAGCGACGTTGCGGAAACGAGGACCGACTCCCCATGGGAGCATGTCGGGGTCCGGGTTTCCGGACCCGAGTGAAAGGTACCCATGACGGTCCTGAAGCACCACCACGCGCCCGGCATGCCCGCCGACCTGTACGACCAGGTCGCCGCTGGCGCCATGCCATCCCAGCGGTCGGCAGACGGCTTTGTGGCCCACTACGCAATCGTGGAGAACGGCGGTATCACGGTGATCGAGATCTGGGACTCGGTCGATCAGCACGACGCCTGGTTCAATGAGGTCGTCAAGCCGCACCTCCCTCCCGACACGCCCGCGCCCACGTTCACCGAGTTGCACAACAGCAACACCAAGTAGCAGAGCGGTTCGACGAACCCGGCGGCTTGGGCGTCTGGCCCCGAGCCGCCGGGGTCGGCCGAGGTCGGGAACAGAAGGGCGTCGGTGCTCGTCGCCCGGCCCCACGATCGGCCCCTTGCTACGCGCCTACGTGGGCCACGGGTTGTCGATGACCCCCAACTGAATGAACAGGCCGAGTTTGTCGGCTCCGATCCATTCCCTCACGACCTTGTCGCCTTCGAAGTGCATGATCGTGACCACCCATTCGTCCACGGGCAGGCCCGTCGGAGCCCGTCCCACGTATCCCCCTGTGTCGGTGCCGCGGAATGTCACCCTGAGAACAGCCGTGTCGCCGGCCACGATCAGCTCCTCGATGTCCAGGTGAAGATCAGGAAACGTCTCGTGGTAGCGGCGGATCGGCTCGACTCTGGCCGCGGGACCCACCCCGAACGGGTTGACGTAGTTCTCGCCGTACAGATCGGCGGCGGCCTCGTAGTTCCTGCCATTCCAGACCTCGTCGACGAACCTCCGCACCCGCCTCTCACGCTCGGCACCTTCCATCGCTCACCCCGTTCCCTCGTCTTCCCGGCAGTCACGGCTGGTCGATCGATCGGTACAACTGCTTCGTCAGCTGTATGTGCCCGAGGTGCTCGCGGGCATGTCCATAGTTGCCGACGAGCCACGTGAGCCCGGAACGCTGCTCATCCGGCGCGAGCGTCGGAAGGGACAGTCTGGCTCTCAGCCGGTCGGCGTCGATGTCGGATGTTGCCGCGGTGACAAGCAGATCTGCCTGTTCAAGGGCACGAGCGAGCTGAGCCTGGGTCTTCCACCGACTGTCGAACTCCGACGCACGATCCCGTTCATCAGGGGAGCCGGCCACGGTTCGGATCGACTCCGCTTCTGATCCCAGGATGTGGGTGACGATCGTGGCGATGCTGTTGGTCTCCGGCCCTGGAATCCAATTGAGACCGGCCTCATCGAGACCGTGGATCTCCGCCCGAATCTGATCGTGGACCTGTGTGAAGAGGACGAGGACCGTGGAAGCCACATCAGTTGCGTCGGCAGGGTCGGCGGGAATCGGCATGGACCATTTTGACAAACCATGGCCGCCTGACAGCCCGCGTCACGAATGGCGGCTGCCGGCCGGGCGTCGGGGGCGATCCCCACGAGACATCACCTCCCGGGCATTCCAGGCCCGAGCTCCACTCCGACCTGGTCATGATGGATGACCGTTCGACACGCACGGCACACGAGCTGCTGCTCGATCTCGCCGCCACAGTCGGCGTGCCGGTAGATGATCGGCCGCCCGTTGGGCGCCGCCCACCGATCTCCCCAGTCGGTCAACGCGATGATCACGGGGGCGAGATCTCGGCCCTTCTCCGTCAATCGATACTCCTGGTAAGCCGAGCCCTCGGAGAAGCGCTCCATGATCCCGGCTTCGACGAAACCGTCGAGCCGGGCCGCAAGGACGTTTCTTGCGAGACCGAGCCGCCGGAGGAAGTCGCTGAATCGGGTCACGCCACCGAACAGCGCATCCCTGATGATCAACAGGCTCCAGCGCTCCCCCACGACCTCGAGCGACCGGGCCGCTGAGCAGACCTGGCCCTCGTAGCTGTTCCCGAGCATGTCCACCATCCTACCATTTCTGGTTGCATCATGCGACCACTCATGCTACGGTGGTGGTTGCGTGAAACAACCAGAGTGGAGGAGCAACGACCGTGACGAGTCAAAACTTCAGCGCCGCATTCCTGGTCGATCAGAGCCCACAGGAGGCCTTCGCAGCGATCAACAACGTGCGGGGCTGGTGGTCCGGACAGATCGAAGGACCGACCGACGAACTCGATGCAGAGTTCACCTATCGCTACGAGGACGTCCACTACAGCAAGCAACGGATCACCAAGTTGGTCCCGAACGAGAAGATCGTCTGGCACGTCCTCGACTCGTTTCTCAAATTCACAGATGATCCGGACGAATGGACGGGCACCGAGGTGACCTTCGAGGTTGCGCCACAAGGTGAGCGGACCGAAGTGCGGTTCACCCATCTGGGGCTCGTCCCTGCCTTTGAGTGCTACGAGAAGTGCTCGAGTGCCTGGAGCTTCTATATCAACAACAGCCTCCGCCAACTGATCACGACCGGTCGAGGTGCGCCCAACGCGTCGTAGGACGCCGTCGACACAGGACCCCGAGCCGAAGCTGACGGGTCCGATCGGGACCCAAGGGAAAGCGAGAATTGTCATGGGAACGATCGTGGTCAGCGAGAACGTCTCACTCGACGGAGTCATCGAAGATCCTGTCGGTGACGAAGGTTTCAGTCGTGGTGGTTGGGTAGGTCTTGTCGGTGCCCCGGGTCGCGAAGAAGCAGCCGGAGTCCTTCTCGAGGAGACGATTCGTGCCGAGGCCCAGCTACTGGGTCGCCGGAGTTATGCGTTTCTCGCCGCGCGGTGGCCAACTCGGAGCGGCGAGCTGGCGGACAGGCTCAACGGCATGCCCAAGTACGTGGTGTCCTCCACGCTCGGGGATCCGAGTTGGAACAACACCACTGTCCTCAAGGGCGACGTCGTGGCTGAGGTCTCGAAGCTGAAGCAGCAGGTGGCCGGGGAGATCATCGTCCCCGCCAGCTTCCAGCTCGTGCACACCTTGATCGAGCACGATCTCGTCGACGAGGTCCGTCTGATGGTCTATCCCGTGGTGCTCGGCGCCGGACGAAGGCTTTTCGGGGAGACCAGCGACAAGAAGCCCGCCCGGCTCGTGAAGCTGACGACCGTCGGAGATCTCGCCCACCTCGTATACACGTTTGGACAGAGCTGAGTCGATTCGCTTGCTGGACGACCGGGAGAAGCGGAGAGTCAACACAATGACGAGCTTCACCTACACGACGTACATCCACGCGACGCCTGAGGACGTCTGGCGTGGCCTCACCGAGCCTGCCTCCACCTGTCGAGTCTGAAGACGCTGCTCGAGACGGGGACGGGCCTGCCTGCCACGTAGCTGCCCGTGAGTCCTCGCTGCTCGTTGGCGGCCTAACCTGTGCCGGCCGATGTCTGATGGAGCCGGAGACGAGCCCAGCGTGGCCCGACAGGACGATGAGAGTTCTGGCACGAAAGACGCGGTAGCCGGGTCGTCGGACCGGACGCCGACGCTCGGGCCTGTTCCCGCCACGTACGCGGCGCCGACACCAGCGCAGAGCCGCGGACGACACCTGCGTGGTAAGGGACCGAGAACCTCGACGTGGCGCCTCCCCGAGCTCGCTCCGGTCGCTCTGGCCGTCGCTGCCGTCGCTTACGGCGTGGTCCTGCGGCTGTGGCTCCTTCTGCACCTACCCCTCTTCGGTGACGAAGCTGTCGTCGGACTGATGGCTCGACAGATCAATGCCGGGCACTTCACAGCCTTCTACTGGGGTCAGCGCTACGGCGGAGTCGAGCCGTATCTGACCGCCCTCCTGCTGCGGCTGGGGGGTGACGGACCGATGGCCCTCAACGCCACGGCGGCGCTGTTCTCGGCGATCGCAGCGGGGTTGGTGGTGGCGATCGTCCGGACGGCCGGTGCGAGTCGCCGCCTAGCCCTCGCAGCCGGCGCGGTGGCCTGGGCCTGGCCGTACGCGGCCGTGTGGAACTCCGTCCGCGAGCTGGGATTCCGCTACGCCGCGCTGTGCTGCGGGCTGGCGGCCGTGCTCTGCGCCGTGCGGGCCCAGCAGCGCAAGGGCGGCCTGCTCACCTTCAGCCTGCTCGGCCTGGCGCTCGGCGCCGGGTGGTGGGCCTCGCCCGAGATCCTCTATTTCGTCGTCCCGTGTCTCGTCCTGTTGTTCGGATGGTGGAGGTCGTCCGCGAGGGGCTCACCCGGGCAGCAGTTCGGCCGGGGTGCGGCGATTGCGTGTACCGGCGGGGGAACTCTGCTCGGGTCCCTTCCGTGGTGGTACGCCAATGTGGAATCGGGTTTCGCGTCGCTCAAGAAGGCGGCGTTGCCGGCAGGCATGAATCTCGGCTACGGGTCCCGACTGTCGGTGTTCTTCCACAAGACGTTGCCGATCGCCCTCGGGGTGCGCACCGTCCCGGGCGGTGCCTGGGCGTGGGGGTCCACCACCGGACACCTGCTCTTCGCCCTGCTCCTGGTGGCGGTGGTCGCGGCGGTGGTGCGGTCGGTGTGGGTCATGCGGGGCGGATCCCGACATCTGGCTCCACTCGGTCTGGCGCTCGGGGTACTCGCCTTCCCCTTCCTCTGCGCCGGTGTCTCGGCCACCAGCTACTGGGTCGACGGCCGGTACGGCTTGTACCTGTCGTTCCTGATCGTCCCGCTGCTGGCCCTGTCGATCGCGCCCGGTGCTCGGGATCCCGACGCACCGGCGGTCCCCCGTGCGAGGGCGGGCGGCAGCGTTCGGACAGGGGCGCTCATCGGGGCCAGCCTCGCCGTGGTGGGAGCGTCGCTGCTCACGGTGGGAACGGCGCGGGCCGGAGGCGTCCCAGCCTCGGTGACAGCGTTCTTCTCGGGATGGAGCGATCCGAACGCCCCCATCCGCCAGGTCGTCGAGGACATGGCGGCACATCATCTGACCGACGCCTTCGGCGACTACTGGACTGCCTACGACCTGGAATTCATGGGAAACGGACGGATCACGGTGAGTCCATCACCGCTTGACGTCGATCGCTGGCCCGGTCTGGCCAGAACGGTGGCGACCTCTCCCGACCCGGCGTGGCTCTTCTTCTCACCGGAAAAGATCGCCGCCGCCAGTGCGGCGTTCTCCAACCCCCAGCCCGGCCCCGGCGTGTACACGGAGCAGGAGTTCGAGGAGCGGCTCACCCAATTGTCGATCCCATACCGGGTGGTGAACCTCGGAGTGCTCGACGCTGTCGTGCCCTCCAGGCGGGTGCTCGAACCCTGACGCGATCCGCTCAGCCCGTCACCTTGAAATCAGGCCGGCCCTCGAGGGTGGGGAGACGATGGCCGTGACGACTCCGATGACCGACCGTGCGGAGATCGGGCCGAAGAAGCGGGAGTCCGCTGAGTTCGTCCGGTTGTCGCCCATGACGAAATACCGCCCAGCCGGGATGACCTGCGTGGCGATCGGAGGTCCGATCGACTCCCCGCGGCGGAGATACGGCTCCGGCAGGGGCCTGCCGTCGACGAACACGGTGTTGCCGGACGCAGAGATCGTCTCTCCCGGTAGCCCGATGATGCGCTTGATCTCGGGAACGACGGGGGGACGGAAGACGCCGCTCGGGGGGTCGAAGATGACGACATCTCCTCGTTGCAACGATGCATACCGGGTGTCCACGCTGATCCGGTCGCCAGGGAGGAGGGTCGGGGCCATGGCCGCGGACTGCTCGACGTAGAAGCGCACCCCTCCCGCGTGGGCGCCGCCTATGGGAGGTGGCGTGTTCGACGCCACCGGGTTGTGACGGGTCAATGCGATGCCACCGGTCACAGCCACGGCCACGGCCACAACGGCTGCGATGGCGGTGGACAGCTGGCGCCGGTGCCGCCGACGCTTGCGCGCCTCGGTGAACAGTGCCTCGGCCTCGATGCCCCGAACCGGAGGAGGTGCCTGATGGGGACTCGGAGCGGTTTCGACGAGCGTTGTCGAGCCCGACCTCATGGCACTACTATGACTAGTACCATGCTCGCTGTCAACGTCGACCGGTCGGAACCCATGCCTCTGCACGACCAGGTCGCTGCCGAGATCCGGCGGGCCATCGCCGACGGAGAAGCAGCTCCCGGCGAGCGCCTGCCACTCGCCAAGGACATCGCGGCGGTGTTGGGCGTGAACAAGAACACGGTGTTGCGGGCGATGCACATTCTGCGAGACGAGGGACTGCTCGAATTCCGGCGGGGTCGTGGCATCACCGTTGTCGGTGTGCCCGAGCACAGTGCGCTCCTTGCACAGCTGCGCGATCTCCTCGAAACCGCTCGACACCTCGGGTACCGCCGAGAGGACCTGATCCGGATGATCGAGGACCTCCCGTAGCCGCCAAGCGGAGGGGACTCAGCGGCCCAGCGCGTAGGCGGCACGCCGGGGATCGGCGCCGGCGCGCAGCACCGGCCGGGCGCCGTGCGCGTCGCCGGGCCAACGCCGGATCATGCCCACCGACCCCGCTTCGAACTCGTAGGGCGGCCACAGCCGGACGTCGTGGCCGAGACGGGCCAGGTCGGCCAGGGCGTCGGCGGGGATCCGGCTCTCGGCGGCCACCATGGCGGTGTCGTGCCCGTGGGGATAGAAGGAGTTCGGGGACGCGAACGACACCGCCCGCGGCGCCTCGACGGCCTGCTGGTCGGTCATCCCGAACACCGACACGTTGAGGAAGGCCTGCAACATCGCCTGGACGATGACGTCACCGCCCGGGCAGGTGATCGGCCAAACCACACCGTCGGCGCCCAGCGCGATGGCCGGTGACGGCGTCACCCGGGGGCGCCGGCCAGGGCCGAGAGCGGCAGGATGGCCGGGGTCGGTCCGGCTCTGCACCCCCCGCCCCGACACCACGATGCCCAGCCCCGGGACGACGGGGCCCATGGCCAGCGTGTCGCTCGGCGCCGCGGCGAAGGCCGTCCCCTGTGCGTCGACCACGGCGACGTGCGTGGTGGAGACGACGCCGTCCGCCGGGTGGCGCGGGGTGAGGAGATCGCCGAGCACGGCGTCGGGCCTGATCATTCCGGCGAGCCGCGCGGCGTGGTCGTCGGCGAGCAGGTCGTCGAGGGCGACCGAGCCGGCGTCGCCGTAGTGGCGCTCCCGGTCGGAGAACGCCAGCTTCACGGCTTCGAGGACCAGGTGGAGATAGGCGGCCGAGTTGTGCTCCTGCGACGCCAGGTCGAAGTGCTCCAGGATCGCCAGCGCCTGCAACAAGGCGGGACCCTGCGACCACCGGGCCGGGGTGACGTGCACGGTCACACCGTCACGGGCTGCCAGTCGCCGGGCCGGCGCCGGCGCCACCTCTGCCCGGAACCCGGCGAGGTCCCCGAGCGTGAGGAAACCCCCCTGCGCGGTGACGAAGTCGACGATGGTCCGGGCCACGTCGCCCTCGTAGAAGGCCCGCCGCACGGCGTCGATGCCGGCGCGTCGCCCGGCACCGGCGCCGCCCTGTGATGCGGAGCCGTTCCCGGCACCGCGCTCCGCTTCCACCAGCCGCTCGAGAAGCCGACCGAGGTCGGACTGCACGAGCCGGTCGCCGGCCCGGGCCCGGCGGCCTCGGGGGCAGTACAGCGCGGCCGACGACGGCCACTGCTCGTAGACCCAGGCGAAGAGGTCGAGCGCCGTGGCGACGGTGGCGTCGAGAACGAAGCCTTCATTGGCCAGCTCGATGGCGGGAGCCGCCACGTCGGCGAAGGACCACGTCCCGAAGCGGTCGAGCGCGCTGAGCCAGCCGGCCAGCGCGCCGGGCACGATGCAGGGCCCGCCGCCGGGGTCCATGGCGGTGCCGTGGCGGGCGCTGTACGCCTCGAGCGTGGCCGTCTGCGACCAGCGGCCCACGCCTGCCACGCTCATCACCTCCGCCGACCCTGCCTCGTGCACGAGGATGGGTGCGATGCCCGCCAGATTGCACATGTCCACCTGCACCACGTTGGTGGCGAGCCCAGCCGCCACCCCGGCGTCCACGGCGTTGCCGCCGGCTTCGAGCACGCGGGCGGCGACCTGGACGGTGAGGGGGTGACCGGTCACCGCCATCCACCGGTCTCCCACCAGCGTGGGCCGCGAGCTCTCGGAGGGTGGAAGTCCACGCGGGCCGGGCTTCATCAGACGGGGTCCATGCCGTGGCGCCGCATGAGCGCCAGCTCCGCGGCGCGGTCCGGAGGTTGCGGCGACGCCCACAACCGCTCGAGGTCCTCGAAGTAGGCGTCGAGGGCGGGGGCGTGGATCACGAGGAGTCGGGCCGGCTCCGTGCCGGTGTTCCCGAACGTGTGGGCCTCGCCCGCCGGCACGAGCACGAACACGCCGCGCTCACCCTCGAACACGTCCTCCCCCACGTGGAACTCCACCACGCCGTCGAGGACGTAGTAGGCCTCGTCGTTGCCGGTGTGCCGGTGGGCGGGCGGCATCCGCCCTCCGGGCGGCAGAGTCCGCTCCATGAGCGACAGCCGGCCGTTGGTGTCGGCCGCGGTTGCTTTGAACCACATCTCGCTCCCCCGGGCCTCACGTCGCAATCCCTTGCCGCTCTCCCACCGACGCACGGCGCACCTCCTCGTTCGACGGGACACCACGACGGCGCTGCGACCCTAGAGCGTCTCCTCGTCCCCGGCCCGTGCACGTCTCCGCGGCAGGCCGGCCCGTCGGGGACCACCTCCGGGCTGGCACACTGGGCCGGTGGACGACCCGACCGCGGACGACCCGAACGGGGAGCTCGTGCCCTTCGCCACCGTGGCCGATCTGGTCGAGGCGCTGCGCCTGGCGGAGGACGCCCCGAGCGACGAGGTCCTCCCCATCGGCCTGCACCTGCGCCAGACGGCGGAGATCCTGGCCGCCGCCCACCCGGACGATCCCGAGCTCATCACCGCCGGTCTGGTCCACGACCTCGCCACCGCCCTCGACGCCGACTGCGCCGACCACGCCCGGGTGGGTGCGACGCTGGTCGCACCGCTGCTCGGTGGGCGGGTGGCCTCGCTCGTGGCGGGCCATGCGCAGGCCAAGCGCTACCTGGTGACGGTGGACGCCTCGTATGCCGGCGCGCTCAGCCCCACGAGCACGCGGACCCTGGCGGCGCAGGGCGGCCCCATGACCGCCACCGAGGTCGATGCCTTCCGGACCCGTCTGCAGTGGGCCTCGATGGTGGCGTTGCGCCGAGCCGATGATGACGCCAAGGACCCCGACAAGGGCGTACGACCGCTGTCGGCCTGGCGGACCGTGATCGAAGAGGTCGCAGCGCGAGCGTCCCAGGCCCAGCCGGCGTCCTCGGATCCCTGAGCAGGCCCGCCGGCGCGTCCCTCAGAACCACCGGGTCCGGACGGCCGGTGGCACTGCGTCGGGGAAGGGGAACGGCGTCAGGGCCCGCACCTCGCACCACCGCTCGTAGCGGTCCCGGCCGGCGGGCGGCCCGTGGGAGAAGCGGATCGTGACCCCGATGGCCCTGCCGGCGGCGACGTTCATGCGACGCAGCGCCGACCAGGCCCGCACGTACAGGACGGACCACCCGAGGAGGAGCGCGCCCCCGAGCGCCTCGAGGGCCGACGTCCGGGTGCCCGCACCGGCCACCACCAGCGCGAACCCAGCCGTCCCCGCCACCCAGGCGTGCAGGATGGCCCGGTAGTACGTCACGCGGTGGGCGGCGGCCTCGGGGCCCACGCGCCGGGTCCACTCCCCCAGCATGCCGTCGAGGCCGCCGACGCGGTCGCGGTCCGTCGGGCCCTCGGTGACGGAGGCGGCGCGCATGTCCACGGCACCGTCGGGGGCGCTGCTGTCCATGATCTTCTCATCGGACACCGGCGCGGCGCCCTGAAGCACGACGACGACCTGTCGTGTCGATCACCACGCGGCGCGCGACCGGGCAGCGCACGGATGGTGGACCAAAGGCCCTGTCGCCGCCGACGGGCGGCAGCCGAGACTGAGAAGCAGGGATCAACCCGACCGCGGGGGTGGTGGTCATGAGGCTCAGAGTCACGATGCTCGGGCGGGACTTCGCCAGGCGGTGGGGGAAGGCTCGCCATCGGACGGGGGCCGGAGGTCCACCCCGAGCGCGGGTCCTGGTCGAGATCCCCGACACGTCGGAGGCCTTCGCCTACTGGAGGGTGCTCGAGGACAACGGCTTCGCGGCCACGTGGTGCCCCGGCCCGT
>JBEKVE010000014.1:0-30677 GCA_049514335.1 Acidimicrobiales bacterium | reverse complement strand
CGGCCTCACCACCCGCCCCCCCGTGCTCTTCCTCGACGAGCCCACCACGGGGCTCGACCCCACGAGCCGTCTCAACGTCTGGAACGTCATCCGCGAGCTCGTGGCCGACGGCCTGACCCTGCTCCTCACGACCCAGTACCTCGACGAAGCGGACTACCTGGCCGACCGCATCGTGGTCATCGACCATGGCCGCGTCATCGCCGAGGGCAGCTCCCAGGAGCTCAAGTCGGCCACGGGCGGCGCCACCCTCGAGGTCACCCTCTCCCAACCCCAGGAGGAGGCCGAGCGCGCCCTCGCCCCCTTCGTGGCGGGACCGGTGCACACGAGTCACGACGGTCGTCGGCTTCGGGCGCCGGTCCGCACGACGTCGGGCCTCGCCACCATGGTGGTGCGGGGGCTCGACCAGGCCGGCGTCCTTGTCGATGACGTGGAGGTGCACCAGCCGTCGCTCGATGACGTGTTCTTCGCGTTGACCGGCCGCGGCGCCGAGGAACCCGATGCATCAGCCGACCTGGCGGTCGTCGATCTCGAAGGAGCGGCACGATGAGCGTCACCACGATTCCCGCCCCCGACCTCCCCGGCGCCGCCGCGGTCTCCCTGCACCGGCCGCGCGGCCGGCTGGGCGCGGCCGCCCACGACGTGGCCGTCCTAACCCGCCGGAACCTCGTCCACGTCGCACGCGAGCCGCTGCAGCTCTCCGACGTCACCGTCCAACCCGTACTGTTCACGTTGCTCTTCATCTACGTGTTCGGGTCGGGCGTGCCCATCGCCGGGGGGTACAAGCAGTTCGCGCTGGCGGGGCTGCTGTTGCTCAACCTGACCACGTCGGCCTTGGGCACGGCCGTGGGGCTGAGCACCGATCTCACAACCGGGGTCATCGACCGGTTCCGCACACTGCCCATGTGGCGCGCCGCGGTCCTGGTGGGACGCTCGTTGGCCGACGTGCTGTCGGCGTCGTTGTGCGTCGTCATCGTCGTGCTCACGGGCCTCGCCATCGGATGGCGCCCGCACGCCAGCATCGGTGGCGCGGTGGGCGCCTTCGCCGTTGCGCTCCTCTTCAGCTACGCGCTGTCCTGGGCGTGTGCTTGCCTCGGCATCGTGTCCAAGGGTCCCGAGAGCGCGCAGTCGATGGGTCTGATCATCTTCTTCCCCCTGGCCATCGTGTCCAACGCCATGGTGCCGACCCAAGGCATGCCGGCCTGGTTGCGCCAGATCGCCGACTGGAACCCGGTGAGCGCGGTCACCTCTGCCGTTCGCAATCTGGTGGGGAATCCGAACCCCTCAGCCGCCATTCATGTGTGGCCCATGGAGCACCCCGTGGTGGCCGCCCTGGCGTGGTCGCTGGCGCTGCTGGTCGTGTTCGCCCCGCTGGCCGCCCATCTCTACCGGCGTCGCACCACGGGTTGAGGCTCAGCTCACCGAACGGGTCCGATCACGGCGCGGCGGGCTCCTGCTGCAGCTCGATGGTGTTGCCTGCAGGATCCGCGATCCAGATCTGGACGACCTCACCCTGCAGGGCCCGTAGGTAGGGGATGCCGCGCTCCTCGAGCTCGGCCACGGCCCCGTCCAGATCGTCCACGCCCACGCAGAAGTGGTGGCCGGTGGGGTCGATCGCCCCGCCCGTCGGTGCTGCTCCCACCAGGTGCAGCTCCTGGTCGCCCACATCGTGCCAGTGTCCGGGCACGCCGGGGATGTCGGGGCGCCGCAGGTCTCCGAGACCGAGCACGTCCTGGTAGAACGCCACCATCTGGTCGAGGAGCGTGCCGTTGCTGTTGACCGATACGTGGCGAAAGCGCGTGACCTTCATGTCCTCACCCCTGCTCCGGCCGCGTCGGCGGCGCCTGGTCGAGCTGCTCCATGAACTCGAGGCGGAATCCACCCGGGGCGTCGACGAAGGCGATGCGCCTTCGTCCGAACGCACCCTCCACCACCGCCGGGCCCCACACCACCTTCTGCCCCTCCAGCTGGGCGTCGAGGTCGTCGGTGAACAGGGCGGGGTGGAGGAATCCCTCGGCCGGCACCGCCAGGTCGTCCTCATAGACGGCCCGGGTGAAGAGCGTGATCATGACGGGGCCGAGGTGCACGTCGGCCCGTTCGCTGCCGCGCCATTGCATCCGGTCACGGACCTCGGCCCCCAGCGCCTCGTAGAACGCACAGGCGGCGTCGAGGTCAATGACCTTCACCGCCAGGTTCGCCATGCCGGTGACGGCCACGTCGCCTCCCTTGCTGACGCTCAGGACGGCAACACTAGCGAGGCACCGGTCGATCCATCACGCCCGTGGGCGTGCGGGCCGGCCTGGCCCGCAACGCCCCGGGTTCGTCGCGCCCCGAGCGGACAGGTCGCTACAGGACGCTCAAGGTGAACGTCTGGTCGGCGTACTTCTTCGTCTTCCCCGTGCCGAACTTGGCGACGATCTTGAATGTGTAGCCGGCGGGGGGGTGCTTCACCGCCGGCACGCCGGAGATGGTGGCGGTGCCGTTGCCGTTGTCCACGAGGTGCAGCCCCCGGGGCAGCTTGCCCTTCTTCTTGATGGTGGGCGTGGGGCTGCCCGTGGTCGTCACCTTGAAGGAGAACATGTCGCCGTCGTAGGCGGTGGCGGTATCGGCGCTCGTGATGTTGTCGCCCGGCGGGGTCGGGGGCGGGTTCACGAGCACGCATTCGTCGCTGTCGGGATTGGACGAGCTCGTGTTGTCCGACGATCCGGCGTAGGTCGAGCTGCCGCCGTAGGTGGCCGAGAAGCACCAGGTGCCCGGGGACGAGGGAGCGAAGGCGCTCGACGTGGCCGACGAGGTGGCGCCCGCCCCGGGCACGAGCGCGACCGACGAGTCCTGGGGTGTCCCCGTGGCTGCACAGGGACCGGTGGTGAGGGTCTGGGTGGTGCCGGTCTGGCACACGTAGAAGTCGACGGACCCGGTGGGAGACCCGCCCACGACGTCACCCGACACGTCCACCGTGTCTGTGACGGTGCCCCCGGGCCCCTGCACGATGGTGGCCGCAGAGACGTCGGAAGCGGTCGTCGACCCTGCGGGGGTGACGAGGACGCACTCGTTGGCGTCGAGGTTGGACGAGCTGGTGTTGTCCTGCGACCCCGTGTACGGCGCCGTCCCGCCGTAGACCGCCGAGAAGCACCACGTACCGGTGGAACCGGGCACGAAGGCACTCGAGGTGGCGTTGGACGAGTTGCTCGCCGCCGCCGTCAGACGGACCTGGTCGAGGTGGGCCCCCGGGGACACGGGGCAGGGGCCGGTGGTGAGGGTCTGGGAGGTGCCGGTCTGGCATACGTAGAAGTCGACGTTGCCGGTCGGGCTCCCGTGCGCGGCCGTGCCCTGCACGGTCACGTTGTCGCTCACCGATCCGGACGGCCCGAGCGTGACCGAGCTGGCGCTTACGTGGGTGGCGGTGGAGGTGGAGGTGGGACTCGTGGTGGTGGTCGTGGTCGACGTCGTGGTGGTGGTGCTGGTCGACGTCGTGGTGGAGGTCGACGTCGATGTCGTGGCCCCCGTGGTCGTGGTGGCCCCCGTGGTCGTGGTGGTGCCCTTCACCGTGGTCGTGGTGGTGGGCAACGTCTCGGTGCCGAAGAGGATGGTGCCCACGGCGCGGTCACCGGCAGCGTCCCCGATGGCTGCCACACAGGTGTCGCCGGCGGCCTGTTGCGCCGGGGTGGGCGGGCACGGGTACGTGGCCGCGTCGGTATTGGCGTTCCCCGACGTCGAGCACCCGGTGATCGTGGACGTCGAGGGTGCGGTCTGGGTGCAGGTCGGCGTGCCGCTCGTCGGCGGGCCCACCGTGCCCGTCTTCAAGGTGATCGATCCCGACAGGTCGCCCTTGGTCGCCTTCTTGGAGGAGATGGCGGTGATGACGATGGGCGAGCAGCTCACCGGCACGTCGTTCCCGAGGAAGAGCATGACCGGCTGGGAGGGGTCGTCGTTGCACTGCTCGATGGACGCCTCGGAGCCCGGCGTGAACCCCGTGCCCGACACGTTCAGGACGTCGCCGTTGGCCAGTCCCGTGCAGATGGGGTCACTCGTGTCGGCGTTGTTGCACTTGGCGCCGGCAGCCGTGGTGGAGAAGGCCAAGGTGGTCGTGGCCGCCGCGCTGCTCACCACCGCGATGTTGGTGGTCACCAGGGCTCCGCCAGCCAGCACCGACAGCAGCCCCACGGCCGCCAACACGGTGGTCAAGCGCTGTCGCATCACTCGTCGGGAACCGATCGTCGCCATGGCTGGCTCGCTTTCGCCGCCGCTCCCCGGCTCAGCCCTTGGCGCGGTCCGGCCGGAACGCCGGCGCGGTCATACCCTTTTCGGCTCTTTCAATCCCCCTTGGCGCCACATTCACGCACCGTGCACGGACTGACACCATCGGCGGGGCGCAGGTCCCCGGGCTGAGGCCGCCAGCCGCGGCGGCGTGCACCGGCGGGCGGACGGCGCACAGCGGGCAGCTACAGGAGGAACTCCGCCATCATGCGCAGCACGTCGGGGCTGCCGGCCACGAGGAGGGTCGTGGCGATGGACTCGCGCCACGCTTCGAGCTCGTCGCGGATCTTCTCGCGCGGCCCTACCAGCGCGATCTGCTCCACCATGGAGGTCGGAACGGCGGCTGCGGCCTCGTCCTTGCGGCCCTCGAGGTAGAGGTCCTGGATCTTGGTCGCCTCGGCTTCGAAGCCCATGCGGACGAACACGTCGAAGTGGAAGTTCATGTCGCGCGCCCCCATGCCCCCGATGTAGAGGGCGAGCATGGGGCGGTACAGATCAGCGGCGCGCTCGACGTCGTCGTCGACAACCGTCGGGCAGAAGGCGATGACCTCGAAGTCGGCAGCGGAGCGCCGGGCTCCGGGGCGGGCCCATCCCTCCTCGAGGAAGGAGGCGAACTCCCCCATGTGGTTGGGGGAGAAGAAGATCGGGAACCACCCGTCGCCGATCTCGGCGGCCAGCGCCACGTTCTTGGGACCTTCGGCCCCGAGGACGATGGGGATGTCGTTGCGCAACGGGTGCACGATCGGCTTGAGCGCCTTGCCCAGCCCCGTCCCTCCCGAGTACGGCAGGGGGTAGTGGGGGCCGGCGTTCGTGACGGGTGCCTGGCGGGCGAGGACCTTGCGCACGATCGAGACGTACTCCCGTGTGCGGGCCAGCGGCTGGGGGAACGGTTGGCCGTACCAGCCTTCGACCACTTGCGGGCCCGACACGCCGAGCCCGAGCACGAACCGCCCACCGCTCAAGTGGTCGAGCGTGAGCGCCGCCATGGCCATGGCCGTGGGGGTACGGGCCGACAGCTGGCACAAGGCGGTGCCGAGGCGGACCCGGCTCGTCTGCGACCCCCACCAGGCCAACGGGGTGAGCGCGTCGGACCCGTAGGCCTCGGCCGTCCACACCGAATCGAAGCCCAGGCGCTCGGCCTCGGCCACGAGCTCGACGGCGTTGGCCGGGGGACCGGATCCCCAGTACCCCATCTGCAATCCGAGCTTCAGCCTCGCCATCGGGTCCCTCCTTGCGCAGTGGCGCCCCTCGGCGGGTTCGCCCTCACCGCATCTTGGCCAGGATCTCGTCGGCGAAGCGAGCCGACGCGTCGATCCGGGCCCGCAGCTGGACCTCGGGGGGATCGCCGGGATCGACCTTGGCCATCATGGCCGGCGCGCACAGCACGTCGGTGACCCCGTGATCCTCCTCGAAACTGCGGTACAGGTCGTGATCGGGCCGCGCCCACAGCGACAGGTAGATGGAGAAGGCCCCGTCGTCGCGCCCCGCCCGTCGCCGCTCCTCGGCCAGCGCCGCCAGGTAGGTCCGGGCCTGGTCGGGCTGGTAGGCGCCGGCCGCCACCCAGCCGTCGCACAGCGCCGCCGCCCGGCGCAGCGCCGGGGTGGAGTGGCCACCGCCGATGATGGGGACCGGTGCCGGGGGCGAGGGCTCCATGCGCATGGCGGGGACGTCGTAGTGCGGGCCGTGGTACTCCACCCAGCCACCGGCCCACAGGGCCCGCAGTGCGGGGATCATGTCATCGAGCCGCTTGCCCCGGGTGTGGAAGTCCTGCCCGGTTGCCTCGAACTCCTCCTCGCACCACCCCACGCCGACCCCCAGGGCGACGCGTCCCCCCGAGATGACCGACGCCGTGCCCACCTGCTTGGCCACGGTCACGAGGTCCCGGGCCGGGGCTACGTACACGCCGGTCGTGAACTGGATCCGGCGCGTCACCGCGGCCATGGCCGAGATGAAGCAGAAGACGTCGGGCCACTCGGTGTCGGGGTCCCAGTGGTCGCCGAACCCGGGGGCGCCGTCCTCGCGGGTCGAATAGGTGTAGCGCGACCGGCGCTCGCGGGGGAAGAACATGTGGTCCGACACGTACAACCCGTCGTACCCCTGGTCGTCCGCCGCCTTTGCCAGCTCCAGGGCCTGCAGCGTGGGCAGGAACGTCACTGACTGATGGAACCGCACTGTGCCCGCCCCTCCGGTCGCCCGTTTCCCGGCGACCGCTCGTCAGCCCCCGACCGGTGCGCCGGGGCTGAATGCCACCGGAAGGTGCTTCACCCCGTTGATGAACGCCGACTGCAGCCGCTGCGCGTCACCGTCGAGGTGGATGTCGGGCATGCGGTCGAGCACGTGCTGGAACATGACGCGGATCTCCATGCGGGCCAGGTTCGCCCCCAGGCAGAAGTGGGGACCGCCGCCGCCGAAGGCCATGTGCGGGTTGGGTGTGCGCCCGATGTCGAAGGTGTCGGGGTCGGGGAAGATCTCCTCGTCGCGGTTGGCCGATATGTGGAAGAACACGACCTTCTCGTCCTCCCCGATCTGCTGCCCCCGGATCTCCACGGGGCCCGTCGTCTGGCGGCGGAAGTTCATGACCGGGGTGACGAAGCGCAGCATCTCCTCGGTGGCGCTCGGCAG
Organism: Acidimicrobiales bacterium; assembly: GCA_049514335.1. Taxonomy (GTDB): domain Bacteria; phylum Actinomycetota; class Acidimicrobiia; order Acidimicrobiales; family UBA8190; genus JBEKVE01. The sequence goes on along the minus strand of JBEKVE010000014.1, from coordinate 23,801 downwards.
CAGGGAGCGGTCCTCGAGCAGGCGCTGCCACTGGGCCGGGTTCTGGAAGAAGGCGTGCATGGCCCCCGAGATCAGGTTGCGCGTGGTCTCGTTGCCCGCCACCGTGAGCAGCAGGAAGAACATCTCGAGCTCGAGCTCGGTGAGCGTGTCCCCGTCGACTTCGACGGTGGACAGCACGCTCATGAGGTCCTCGGTCGGATCGGCCCGCTTCTTGGCGAAGAGCTCCGCCGCATAGGCGTAGAGCTCCATGGCGGCCTGCTGCGCGTACTCCTCGCCGGCGGCGTTGGTCTGGAACTCGGGATCCTCCTGGCCGATCATGCGGTTCGACCAGTCGAACATGTTGTGACGATCGTCCTGGGGGACACCGAGGAGGTCGGCGATGACCTGCAGGGGCAGCTCGGCGGACATGTCGGTGACGAAGTCGGCACGCCCCGTCTCGATGACGCTGTCGATGATGGCGTCGGTCGACTGGTGGATCTTCTTCTCGAGCTGCGCCACCATGCGGGGCGTGAAGCCCTTGTTCACGAGACGGCGGTACCGGGTGTGCAGCGGGGGGTCCATGTTGAGCATCATGAGCCGCAGACCCTCGATGGCGTCATCGGGGATCTCGTTGCTCAGGGCGCTTCGCTTGGCCGAGGAGAAGTGTTCGTAGTCGCGGTTGACGTTGACGCAGTCGTCGTACTTCGTGACGCACCAGAAGCCCGGCCCCTCGGCCTCTTCGTGCCAGTAGACGGGGGCGTTGCTCCGCAGGTAGGCGAACCACTCGTGGGGCACGGCGGGGACGAAATTCCTCGAGTCGGTGAGGTCGATGTCGCTGAGCTCCATGGCCGTGCCTCCCTCGGTGCGGCGCCTGCGTTCCTGCTCCGGTGCCGGCCCGGCATCCGGGCTCTGTGGCGGGCCACGGGGCGACCGGACCCGTGGCGGGCACGTTTTCAGAACGTGTTCCAGTGATGATACGCCGCCCGTGCGGCCCCAGGCCAGCGCTGCCGGCCCCGGGACGCCGCGTCGGCCGGGCCCTCCGACGATTGTCGGCGGGCCCCGCGGGCCTGGTACCGTGGGCCAAACTAGAACGAGTTCCACCCAGCGTCGGGTCGGCACGGCACGACGAGAGACACCGCACAGACACCGGCAGGACGATGGCCGGGACCGGAAACCCGGCCCGGACCGTGACACGGACGGCGCCATGTTCCTGAAGGAGACACCCGAGCAGCTGGCCCTGCGCCAGGAGCTGCGCGCCTACTACGCCGAGCTGCTCACCGACGAGGTGCGCGCCGGCATCGGCGATGTGGGCGAGGGTGGCGAGCAGTGGCGCCAGATCGTGCAGCGCATCGGCAAGGACGGCTGGCTGGGTATCGGCTGGCCCACCGAGTACGGCGGCCAGGGGCGCCCCGCCACGGACCAGTTCATCTTCTTCGACGAGACTCGCCGGGCGAGCGCCCCGTTCCCCTTCGTCACCGTCAACACCGTCGGCCCCACCATCATGCGCTTCGGGCGCGACGACCAGAAGGCCTACTTCCTGCCCGGCATCCTGGCGGGGGAGATCAACTTCGCCATCGGCTACACCGAGCCCGAGGCCGGGACCGATCTGGCCTCGCTGCGCACGCGGGCGGTGCGCGACGGCGACGAGTACGTGGTGAACGGGGCCAAGGTGTTCACGAGCGGCGCCGACATGGCCGACTACATCTGGCTGGCGGTGCGCACGGAGCCCGATGCCCCCAAGCACAAGGGCATCTCGATCCTGTGCATGCCCACCGACACGCCCGGCTTCTCGTGGAGCCCCATCGTGACCGTGGCCGGAGCGACCACGACGGCGACCTACTACAGCGACGTCCGCGTGCCCGTCGACAACCGGGTCGGCCCCGAGAACGAGGGCTGGCGCATGATCACGAACCAGCTCAACCACGAGCGCGTGGGCCTGGCCGCCTGGAGCGGGTTCTCCTCGCATCTCTACCAGGAGGTCGTGGCCTGGGCCCTCGCCACCCCCACGGCCGACGGCGTGCCCGTCCTCGATCTGCCGTGGGTGCAGTCGGACCTGGCCCGGTGCCGGGCCGAGCTCGACGCCATGTACCTGTTGAACTGGCGCATGGCCACCGCCGTGTCGAACGACACCATGACGGCGGCGGACTCCTCCTCGGTCAAGATCTTCGGCGTCGAGCGCAGCATCGACATCTACCGGCGCCTGCTCGGGGTGGTGAGCGCCGCTGCCGTCGCCTACTTGATCCCGGGGTCGCCCGGGGCGGTATTGCAGGGCCAGCTCGAGCGCACGGCGCGCCACGCCCAGATCAACACCTTCGGGGGCGGCGTCAACGAGGTGCAGCGCGAGATCGTGGCCATGGCGGGACTGGGCATGAAGCGGGCGGCGCGATGACGGCGGTCGACGACCCCGAGGCCTTCCTGGCCCGCCTGCGCGCCTTCGAGGGCATGCCCAGCGGGCCGCCCACCGAGGCGCGCGACCCGGTGAACCAGGCCATGATCCGCCACTGGATCGACGCCATGGGCGACGACAACCCCGTCTACGTCGACGAGGAGGCCGCCCGGGCGAACGGGTTCCCGGGCGTGGTGGCGCCCCCCACCATGCTGCAGGCGTGGATCATGCGCGGCTACCGGTCCCAGCCCGAGGGCAGATGGACCGAGACCCGCCACGAGGGTGCGGCGCCCTCCGCGCAGGAGCAGCTGTTCGCCGTGCTCGACGCCGCCGGTTTCACGTCCGTCGTGGCCACCAACTGCGACCAGGAGTACGTGCGGCCGCTCGTGCTCGGGGACGTGCTCACGGTGTCGTCGGTGATCGACTCGGTGTCGCCGGAAAAGCACACCGGGCTCGGGGACGGCCACTTCATCACCACCCGCCTCGACTTCACCGACCAGCACGGCGACACCGTGGCCACCATGCGTTTCCGCGTGCTGCGCTTCCGGCCCCGGCCCGTGGCTGCCCCGGGCGGTGCCGTCCCGGCCACGGACGCCGAGCCGGAGTCGCTGCGCCCCCGTCCGGCCATCACCCACGACAACGCCTTCTTCTTCGACGGCGCCCGCCACGGGCAGCTCCTGGTGCAGCGCTGCACGGCGTGCACCACGTTGCGGCACCCGCCGCGCCCGGCTTGCCCGACGTGTGGCTCGCTCGAGTGGGACACGGTCACGGCGTCGGGCCGGGGCACGGTCTACAGCTTCGTGGTGGTGCACCATCCCCAGGCGCCCGGGTTCGAGTACCCGCTGCCCATCGCCGTGGTCGAGCTCGAAGAGGGGACGCGTCTCGTCGCCGATCTGGTGGGCGTGGACCCGGCCGACGTGCGTGTGGGCATGCCCGTGGTGGTGGAGCTCGTCGCGGTGGACGACGAGCTCACGCTGCCCATGTTCCGTCCCGCGCCGGCCGCCGCCGGCGCGCCGTCGGGCTCCGGCGGGAGGGCGTAATGGACTTCGGCTTCACCGAGGAGCAGCAGGCGGTGTCGGAGGCGGCCGCCGCCGTGGTCGGAGGCATGGCCGAGGTCGGGCGCGTGGCCGAGGTCGAGGCCACTCCGGACCGCTTCGACAGCGCCTTGTGGGCCGAGCTGGCGCGCGCCAACCTGCTCGGGCTGGCCGTCCCCGAGGAGTACGGCGGATCGGGCCTGGGGCTCATCGAGATCTGCCTGGTCCTCGAGCAGCAGGGCCGGTTCGTGGCTCCTGTGCCGCTGTGGGCGACGCTCGTGCTCGGCGCCATGCCCGTCACCCGTTTCGGCACGCCCGAGCAGTGCCGACGGTGGCTGCCGGCGGTGGTGTCGGGCGAGGCCCGCCTGTCGGCGGCGCTGGCCGAGGTGGCACGGACGCGCACGCCGCACCCGGCGGTCACCGCCGAGCGCGACGGGTCCGGGTGGCGGTTGTCGGGCACGGTGCACGGCGTTCCCCAGGCGCATGTGGCGGAGCGGATCCTCGTCCCCGCCGCGTCGCGCCGCGCCGGCGCCACCGACGGGGTGATCGTGGCCCTGGTCGACCCCACCGGCCCCGGGGTGCGCCTCGAGCGGGCGGTGACCACCGACCGCCAGGTGCATCCGAGCGTCGAGCTCGACGGCGTGCTGGCCGACGACGCCGAGGTCCTGGGTGGGCCCGATGACGGGGCGGACATCCTGGCGTGGATGCTCGACAGAGCCCGCACCGGGCTGTGCGCGCTGCAGCTGGGCGTCACCGAGGAGGCGGTGCGTCGCGCCGCCGCCTATCTGAACGAGCGCCAGCAATTCGGCCGTCCGCTGTCGACGTTCCAGGGCACGATGCTGCGTGCCGCCGACGCCTACATCGACACCGAGGCCATCAGGGTGACCACGTGGCAGGCGGCGTGGCGCATCGACCAGGACCTGCCGGCCTCCGAGGAGGTTGCGGTGGCCCACTGGTGGGCGTCGGAGGCGGGCCAGCGGGTGGTGCACGCCACGCAGCACCTCCACGGTGGGCTGGGTGCCGACATCGAGTACCCGATCCACCGCTACTTCCTGTGGGGGAAGCAGATCGAGCTCATGCTGCAGGGCCCGAGCGCCGAGCTGGCGCGCCTCGGCTCGATGGTGGCGGCGAGCGCCCGCGCCGGTGCCGGCGCGGGGTCGAGATGAGCACGGGGTCGAGATGAGCGCGGGGTCGAGATGAGCGCGGGGTCGAGATGAGCGCGGGGTCGAGATGAGCACGGTGCGGACCGACACGCTGGGCTTCGAGCAGATCTCCGTCGGCGACACGCTCCCCGAGCTCGCCCTGCCCCTCACACGGACCCTCATCGTCGCCACCGCCCTGGCGTCGCGCGACTATCAGGACGTGCATCACGACCCCGGCCTGGCCGTGGAGCGCGGATCGAAGGACGTCTTCATGAACATCCTCACCACCAACGGCTTCGTGGGTCGCTACGTCACCGACTGGGCCGGACCGGGGGCGCGCATCGAAGGCGTGTCCATCCGACTCGGTGCGCCCAACTACCCCGGAGACACCATGGTCCTGTCAGGTTCGGTCACCGCCGCCGACGTGCCCGCCGACCGCAGCGACGGCCGGGGCGTGGTGGAGGTGGCGGTGCGCGGCGCCAACGGGCTCGGCGACCACGTGACCGGGACGGTCCGGCTGTCTGTGCCCCGCGCCGGCGCAGCGTGAGGGCGACCCCATGAGCCCCACCGGTCCCCGTCGCCACAGCTTCGCCGGCACCACCGCCATCACCGGGATCGGCGCCACCGAGTTCTCCAAGGAGTCGGGCCGCAGCGAACTGCGCCTGGCGGTGGAGGCCGTGGGCACCGCCCTGGCGGACGCCGGGATCTCGCCGTCGGAGGTGGACGGCCTCGTCACGTTCGCGGCCGACACGAACCCCGAGATCGAGGTGGCCCGGACCCTCGGCATGGGCGATCTCACCTTCTTCAGCCGCATCCACTACGGCGGTGGGGCGGCCTGCGCCACCGTGCACCAGGCGGCCATGGCCGTGGCGAGCGGGGTGGCGGACGTGGTGGTGTGCTACCGGGCCTTCAACGAGCGCTCGGGCCACCGCTTCGGTACCGGCGTGCAGGGCCGGGCACCGGTGCCGAACGCCGAGAACGCCGGGTTTGCGTGGTACGCGCCGCAGGGCCTGCTCACGCCGGCGTCGTGGGTCGCCATGTTCGCCCAGCGGTACCTGCACGTCACCGGGGCCACGAGCGAGGACTTCGGCCGGGTGGCGGTGGCCGACCGCGCCTTCGCCGCCACCAATCCTGCCGCCTGGTTCTACGGCAAGCCCATCACCCTCGAGGAGCATCAGGCGTCGCGCTGGATCGTCGAACCGCTGCACCTGCTCGACTGCTGCCAGGAGTCCGACGGTGGCCAGGCGCTCGTGGTGACGAGCCTCGAGCGGGCCCGCAACGGCCCGCGTCCACCCGCCGTGATCTCGGCCGCGGCCCAGGGGTCGGGCGCCCAGCAGGACATGATGACCTCCTACTACCGCGACGACATGACGCGGCTGCCCGAAATGGGAGTGGTGGCCCGCCAGCTGTGGGAGACCTCGGGGCTCGGTCCCGACGACATGCAGTGCGCCGTGCTCTACGACCACTTCACCCCGTTCGTGCTCTACCAGCTCGAGGAGCTCGGCTTCTGCGAGTGGGGCGAGGCCAAGGAGTTCCTGCGCGACGGGCACATCGGACCGGGTGGCAAGCTCCCCACCAACACCCACGGGGGGCAGCTGGGCGAGGCGTACATCCACGGCATGAACGGCATCGCCGAGGGTGTCCGTCAGGTCCGGGGCACGGCCGTCAACCAGGTGGAGGGGACCGAGCACGTGGTGGTGACGGCCGGCACCGGCGTCCCCACGAGCGGGTTGATCCTCGGCGTCGACCGCTGAGCACCGGCCTCCTCGCCGGCCTCTTCGCCCGTTGCGCGTCCCGGGGTGGGGGCGAGCACCACGAACACCAGTGACAGCAGGACCCCGAGCCGCGCCTCGACGTCGCCCTCCACCATGTGCCGTGTGACCTCCTGGGCGTCGCCGTGCCAGGCGATGAGCATGGTGACGAGCCCCACCACCGCGAACGCGGCGATGAAGCACCACGCCCGCTCGCGCCACAGCCGTCGGCCCAGGGCGACGATCACGCTCAGCACGCCCAGGGCCACGACGACCCAGCGCCCGGGGACGAACACCGTCTGGAACAGAGACAACGCACGGCCCGGGGGCGCGTAGAAGCCGAGCTGCCCGTTGGCGTTGTCGAATGTGAGCGGCGGCGTGGAGAACGGGGCGCGCAGGACGTAGACGGGGTGGGTGAAGAGAAAGATCCCGTAGGTGGTCTGGGCCCGCTGCGCCATCCACAGGTCGAGCGGTTTCCAGGTGGAGGCGTTCCAATCGGGGGCCACGAGCTTGGCCACCCCTGGCCCCACTGGCGTCGACGCCGCCAGGGCGTCGATCTGGCGCGCTTCGGGCATGCCGTGGGCCGAGAACCACGCCACCATGTCGGGGGAGGGGAAGACCCGTACGTAGAAGACGTTGTCCATGTTCATGACGTCGCGCTGCGCCACGCCGGCCGCCACACCGCCGACGGCGGCCACCACGACCAGCGTCGCCCCTACCAGCAGCGGCTGCCGCACACGGCCGAGATTGGCCCGCAACGTGGCCCGCCACCCCTCGGGGCTGAATCCGACCCCCTGGAGGCTTCGGATCGCCCCCGTGGCGACGAGGACGACGCCCACCGCCGCCACGGCCCAGATGTCGGCGTCGCGCAACAAGACGTAGGCGAGCGCCGTGACCCCGAGGGCGGCGAGGCGGAGCCACGTGAACCGCCGCACCAGCAAGAACCCGAGCGTGCACAGCACAGCCAGGGCCGACAGTGACGGGCTCTCGGACAGCGCCGACCAGTCCCACTCCGCCACGAGCGGCGCCGTGGCGAACCCGAGCACGGCCCACGACCCCACGACGGCTCGCCACCGGCCTCCGACGGTCCGGCCCACGGTCCAGGCGAGCAGGCCCCAGGCCAGGACGCCGATAACCGCCTCGGCGTCGGAGTAGTGGACGTAGCCGGCTCCCGTGAGCTTCATGAAGACGGGCGTGCCCGGGGCGCGCGCCCCCGCCCACAGGCCGCTGCTCAGCCATCCGTTGTCGGCGACGGCCCGGTAGGCCTCGCTGTCCTGCCACACCGACGGTGCGGTGGTCACCGACTCCCCGATGCGGTACCCGGCGAAGGCCAGCCACCCGACAAGCTCGAGACCCACCCATAATGCGCCGTGTCGTCGCACGACGCGCCATGCCCTGCCGACCGGCCCGGTACGCGGCCCCACCGTCAGTGCAGGCTAACGAAGACGGCGGTGTGCGGCCGCCCCGACCGCCCCGGCGTCGGCACCGGGGGCGGGACCCCGCGCTCCGAGTCAGCGGTTGCGGACTGATTCCTCGAGGTCGGCCACGTCCGCCTCGACGAGTGGCTGGTAGCGGGTGCCCGGGGCACGGCCCGGGTGCCACCACACCGGGTCGGCGCAGTTCCAGCGTTCGGCCCGCAGCGCCCGGACGAGCACCTTGGACGTCGCCGTGACCGGCACCTCGGGGCACACCCGCACGAAGCGGGGCGTCCATTTGGTGCCCAGATCGGGCTGGCCGGCCAGGAAGCCGGCGAACTCCTCCGCATCGAACACCGCACCGGGGCGCATCTGGAGCGCCGCCATGACCTGGTCGCCCACGACCGGGTCGGGAACGGCGTACACGGCGGCCAGCACGACATCGGGGTGGCGTTCGAGGATGCGGGCCACCGGCGCGGCGGCGAAGTTCTCGCCGTCCACCCGGAGCCAGTCGTCGGCCCTGCCGGCGAAGTAGAAGAAGCCCTGCTCGTCGCGATAGGCCAGATCGCCCGTCCAGTACCAGCCGTTGCGCAGCCGGGCCCGCTCGGCGTCGTCGTTGCGCCAGTAGCCCTCGAACCCGGCGGCGCCACCGGCGGACACGAGCTCGCCGATGGACTCCTCGGCGTTCACCAGCCCGCCGTGGGTGTCGAAGCGCGCCGGGGGGCACTCCTGGCCCGTGTCGGGGTCGACGACCATGGTGCCTTCGGGGGCGCGACCGAGCGCCCCGCGCGGTGTGTCGGGGGTGCGCTGCACGGTGGCGCCGCCCTCGGTCGACCCGTAGCTGTCCACCACCACGCAGCCGAATCGCTGGCCGAAACGCACCACGTCCGCCTCGGCACCCTCGTTGCCGAACACGCGCACCAGGGTGTTGTCGGCGTCGTCGGGCTGCTCGGGGGTGGCGAGCACGTACGACAGGGGCTTGCCCACGTAGTTGAAGTAGGTGACGCCGTGACGCCGGACGTCGGGGAGAAAGCCCGACGCCGAGAAGCGCCCGCTCGTGGGCAGCGCCACCGTGGCGCCGCCGGCCACCGCCGGGGACAGTCCCGCCATCAGGGCGTTCGAGTGGAACAGGGGCATGGCCACGTAGCACGTGTCATCGGGGGTGAGGGAGAACATCTGGGCCACGATGACGCCGATGCGGGCCAGGCGCCCGTGCGTGCAGCGGCACGCCTTGGGGGCCCCCGAGGTCCCCGACGTGAAGATCAGGTACCCGAGGCTCTCCTCTTCGACCGCCGTCTCGGCCGGGTCGGGCACGGGGGCCCCGGCATGGGCGGCGAGCGTGTCGTGATAGCCGGGATCGTCGACCACGAGGACGCGCCGGTTCGTGCTCGAGACCGTCCCGATGGCGGCACCGAGGTCGAGCCCGTCCACGAGGGGGAGATGGGCCCGGTCGGTGACCAGGAGCTGGCACTCGGTGTGGGCCAGGTCGCGGGCCAGATCGGCGCCGCGGTGGGTCGGGTTCCCGCCCACGAGGACGGCCCCGGCCATGGCCGCCCCCCCCAGCCACAGGACGTGCTCGGGCACGTTGTCGAGCAGGGTGGCCACGTGGAACGATCCGGGGGCGCGCCGCTCGGCCAGGACCGAGGCCCGCTGGGCGGCGCCAGCCACCACCTCTGACCAGGTCCAGGAGGCGTCGCCCGCCACCAGACCCGTGTTGTCGTCGTGGGCCCGGGCCCCGAAAAGCGCTGCCATGGTGTCCATGGCCGATAATTGGAACACGTTGCATTTTCAATGGCAAGGTGGTACCGTCGCCGACCGAGCGAGAGGAGCTGTGCGTCATGGAGTTCGGGATCTTCAACGCCGTCAGCCTTCTGCCCCAGTACCGCCAGCAGCACGGCGCTTCCGCCGAGCACGACCGCATCATGGACGAGCTGGCCTACATCCGGGCCGCCGACGCGGCCGGCTTCAAGTACTCGTGGTCCTCCGAGCACCACTTCCTCACCGACTACTCGCACCTGTCGGCCAACGAGTCCTTCATGGCCTTCTCGGCCGCCCAGACCAAGAACATCCACCTCGGCTCGGGCATCTTCAACCTCACCCCGCCCGCCAACCACCCCGCTCGGGTGGCCGAGCGCGTGGCCATGCTCGACCACCTCTCCGAGGGCCGGTTCGAGTTCGGCACGGGCCGCGGGTCCTCGACGACCGAGCAGAAGGGCTTCGGCATCGAGGACCAGGAGCTCACCCGCGAGATGGTGGCCGAGACGCTGCCCCAGATCGTGCGCATGTGGAAGGAGGAGGACTACTCCTACGACGGCCGGTTCTTCTCCATGCCGACGCGAAACGTCCTCCCCAAGCCCTACACGAACCCGCACCCCCCGCTGTGGGTGGCGGCGGGCAGCCCGGGCACCTTCGAGCTCGCTGCCCGGCAGGGGCTGGGCGTGCTGTGCTTCGCCTTCGGCAAGCCCGAGGGCTTCGCTCCTCTCATCGAGAAGTACAAGAAGGAGATCGAGAACGCCGAGCCGGTGGGCGGCTACGTCAACAACAACGTCATGATCACGACGCAGATGCTCTGCCTCGAGGACGGCGGCCGGGCCCGGCAGATCTTCGCCGACATCGACAGCCACGTGCACCTGAGCCTGGTGTTCCGCTACCTCGACACCTTCCCCCGCCCGCCCGGCCTCCCGGAGTGGCCCAACCTCCTCCCCGCCTCCACACCCGAGCAGATCGACAAGAACATCGACAGCGGACTGATCGCGGTGGGTGACCCCGAGGAGGTGGCGCGCTCGATCCAGCGCTTCGCCGACACTGGTGCGGACCAGCTGAGCTTCGGCATGTTGTCGTCGTCCATGCCCATCGAGGTGTGCGAGGAAGCGGTGGCCACCTTCGGGCGCCACGTGCTTCCCCGGTTCGACAAGGACCCGGTGCACAGCACCACCCGCCAGCGCCTGGCCCAGGTCGGCGCCTGACGCACTGCGTCGGCCGTCCCGGCCGACGGGTGTCTGTCAGCCTCCCAGGCTCCGCTCAGGGAGGAACAGCTCGAACGGTCGGACGAAGTTGCGCAGGAAGCTCGGGTGCAGTCCTTCGGGATCGTCGTCGCGCGCCGCGAGCTGCGAGGCGTAGGCAGCCACGGCCGTGTGCTTGCGTTCCAGGTACCCCTCGGTGCTCACCAGCTCCGGGCGCCCCGAGTGCAACACCTGGCGCAGCAGAACGACGGGGCGCTCGAATTGCCAGACGGGGTAGGTGAGCAGCCGGATGCGGGTGCCGGCCAGGGCCCGCCGGGCGGCCAGGCCCAGGGCGGCGTGATCCGCGTGCGGGTCGTCCACCCCTGTGACCAGGACCTCTTCCGGGGCCATGGCGGCCACCACGTCGGAGATGGCGTCCACCAGCGTGTCGTCGGCGGGGTCGAGCTCGGCGTCGGGGAAGCCCAGCTCGGTGACGTCGCCGGCCGCCAGGCCCAGCACGGCGCGGGCCGTGGCGAGCTCCGATGACCGCAGGGCGGCCACCTCGGAGGGGTCCCCGGGGGGCGACTTGGACCCGTCGGTGACCACCAGGACGTGGACGGGGGTTCCGGCGTCGACCTTGCGCATGATGGTGGCGCCGGCACCGAGGGTCTCGTCATCGGGGTGCGGTGCCATCACCAACGCCGGCCGCCGTGCGCTCTCGCTCGTCCTGTCGACACCGATGTGGCGGAGGGCGACTCGCACGACCACTGCCAGTGCGGGGTTGAACGGTTCGAGCGCGTCCTCGACGAAGGATCGCCCCTTGTCCACGGCGCCAGACACTACCGAGGCGTCGGCACCGCATCTCAACTGCGTGCGAAGTCCGCAGGTCAACTAGCCTCTGGTGCGGCCGTCCTGTGCGTCATGTGCGGGGGGCTCTGGTGTCGTCGCCTTGAGGCGGGTCCTCGGTGGTGTCGGCGCTTGGTCGGGCTGCCGCTGCAGTGTCACCCTCGGCCCCCCCGGGGTCGGCACCGCGGCGGCGGTCCCGACGCACCGCACATGGGATGGCCGCACGACGCGCGCCGCCCGGGCGGATCAGCCGAACGTCAAGAGAACGCGGCCGTCACTTCGTCGACGGTGGCGAGCGTGGCCACCAGTGACACCGTGTGGCGCAGCATCGCCTGGGCGTAATCGCCCGGGACGCCCGCCACGGCGTCGGTGGCCACCACGACCTTGTAGCCGAGGTCGACGCCTTCCACGCAGAGACCGGGAATACCGAGGTTGAGCGACACCCCGGTGGCGATCACCGTCGTCACCCCGAGCGCGCGCAACGTGGGGTCGAGCGTCGTGCCAACGAAGGGCGACACGCCGTGGCGGCGGTGCGAGACCAGGTCGCCGAGCGTCGGCCCGATGTCGGGGACGATCTCGACGGCGGCGGTGCCTTCCACCAGGTGCTCGGGCCGACGCAGCATGACCGTGATGAGCGGGGAGTTGGCGGGAGACCCGCGGCGGTCGGGCCGGAACCCGGCCGTGCAGTGCACCACCGGGACGCCCGCGGCGCGTGCCCGGGACAGGTGGCGAGCCGTGTTGGCGAGGACGGCGCCGTCGCGCACCGCCGCCGCCAGCTCGGGGAAGCTCGAGAGGTCCCCGACCACCCCCCGCTGCAGCTCCATGGTGAGCACGGCGGCCCGGCCGCCGCCCACGATCTCGCGCAGGTCGACGGGGCTCAACCCACCGGTGGTTGGGTCGTCACGATGGCGTTCGCCCAGGGATAGTCGGGCTTGCCGCTCGGGGAGCGCTCGATCTTGTCCACGACGTGGAGCTGGCGAGGGACCTTGTAGCCCGCCACGTGCTTGCGGCAGTGCTCCTGGACCTCCTCGAGCGAGGGTGCGCTGCGCCCCGGCCGAGGTTCGAGGATGGCCGCCACACGCTGGCCGAAGCGCTCGTCAGGGGCGCCCACCACGATGGCGTCCATGATGTCGGGGTGTGACCGCACGACGGACTCGACCTCCTCGGGGAAGATCTTCTCGCCTCCGGAGTTGATGCAGATCGATCCCCGGCCGAGCAACGTCACGGCGCCGTCGGCCTCGACCGTGGCGAAGTCACCGGGCATGACGAAGCGCTTGCCGTCCACCGTGATGAACACCTCGGCGCTCTTGACCGGATCGTTGTAGTAGCCGATGGGGATGTCGCCCGAGCGGGCGATCTTCCCGATGACGCCGGAGCCCGGCTCCACGAGCTCGAGGTTCTCGTCGAAGACGACGGTCCCCCCGGTGGAGGACACGGTGGGCCCGCTCTTCATGGCGGTGGCCCCGCGCTGGACCATGGAGATCCCGTTGTTCCCGCCTTCCGACGAGCCGATGGCGTCGGTCATGACGAGGTTGGGGAAGCGCGTGAAGAAGGCGTCTTTCACCGAGGGGGAGAACAACGCCGCTGTCGAGGTGATGCCGATGAGCGAGGACAGGTCGTAGTCGACGCCGGGCTCGTCGAGCGATTCGATGAGCGGCTTTCCCATGGCATCGCCGGTGATCATGATCATGTTCACCTTCTCGCGGCCCACGATGGTCCACACCTCGTGCGGGTCGAAGCGCGGCACCAGCACGATCCGGTTCCCCACGAAGCTCTGTCCCATGACGGCCCACTGCGTGGCGCCGTGCATGAGCGGGGCGATGGGGAGGAAGGTGAGCTGGCCCCCGGCGGCGATCCCCTTCTCGACCATGTGCTGGGGTCGCTCGGCGCGCACGCCGGTGAGCGCGTCGATCCCTCCGCCCAGGGCGTAGAAGACGTTGCGCTGGGGCCACACCACACCCTTGGGCATGCCCGTGGTGCCGCCCGTGTAGAGGATGTACAGGTCGTCACCCGAACGGGCAGCGAAGTCACGCTCCGGTGCACCTTCGGCCATGGCCTGCTCGAAGTCGACGGCGTCGTGGCAGGGGTCGGGCTCCTGGCTGTCGTCGTCGATCACCACCACGTGCCGCAGCGTCGGCAGCTCGGGCAACAGTGTCGCCACCCGCGGTGAGAACTGGCGCTGATGGACGAGGGCGACGAGATCGGCGTTGGAGAACAGGTAGCGCAGCTCGTCCTCGACGTAGCGGTAGTTGATGTTGATCCACACCGCCCGCAGCTTGAACACGGCCCACGCCGTCTCCACCCACTCGGCACTGTTGTAGGCGTAGATCCCGACGTGGTCTCCCGGTCCGACGCCGGCGGCGGCGAGGTGGTGCGCCAGCCGGTTGGCACGCTCTTCCATGTGGGCGTAGGTGAGGCGCCGCCCGTCGGCCACGAGGTACTCGCGGTCGGGGAATGCGTCGACCGCAGCCTCGAACAGGTCGGCCAGGTTGAAATCCACGGGAGACAAACTAGAACAAGTTTCTGTGTCGGTCCCAGCCGGGCGGGTGCCACGGCTCCGGCGGACCGCCGGTCGGGGACCGATCCGTCGTCAGGGGAGGTGCAGCCGGTCCCGTTCGGTGGCGAGGGCCTCGGTCACCGCCGTGGCCACGCCGGGCCCGTCGAGGCCGAGGGAGGCGAGGATCCCGTCCGGCCTGCCCTGGGGGATGTAGGCGCGGGGGATGCCCAGGGTGCGCACGGGCGGCAGGGGGTGGTCCAGGTCGGGCAGGGCGCCCATGGCGTCGACGAGGAAGCTCCCCGCCCCGCCCACCCGGATGCCGTCCTCCGCCGTCACCACCAGTCGGTGGGTGGCGGCGTCGGCCAACATGGCGGGGTCGGGGGGCGACACCACCCGCACGTCCCACACCGTGGCCTCGACCCCGTCGGCGGCGAGCTTGTCCGCCGCCTCCTCGGCCGCCTCGAGCATCTTGCCCACGGCCAGGATGCACACCGTGCCGTCCCCCCGGCGGACCTGGCGGGCCGAAAGGCCGCTGCCCACCGAGCCGGGCGCCGCCTGGCGCGCCGGGGTCTTCGGGAAGCGGATGGTCGAGGGCCCGGGCAACGACAGGGCCTCGTCCAGCATGACCTCGACCTCCTGGGCCGAGGAGGGGGCGAACACCGTCATCCCCGGCACCGACAGGCTGAGGGACAGGTCGAGGATGCCGTGGTGGCTGGGCCCGTCGTCGCCGGTGATGCCCGCCCGGTCGAGGGCGAAGACCACGGGGAGCCGGTGCAGCCCGACGTCCAGGTTGGCCTGGTCGAAGGCGCGGGTGAAGAAGGTCGAGTACACCGCCACGACGGGCCGTAGCCCTACCATGGCCATGCCCGCCGCGGCGGTGACGGCGTGCTGCTCGGCGATCCCCACGTCGAGGAAGCGGTCGGGGAACTCGGCCTGGAAGGGGAGCAGCCCCGTCGGCCCGGGCATCGCCGCGGTGATCGCCACCACCTCGGGTCGCGTCCGGGCGGCGCGCAGCACCGCCCGGGTGAAGGCGTCGGTGTACGACGCCGGGGCGATGCTGGCGTCCGGGGTCACGGCGCTCGGCTGGACCTTGAAGTCGTGGAGGCGCTGGATGTCGTCCTCCTCGGCAGGGGCGTAGCCGCGGCCCTTCTGGGTGATGACGTGGACGAGGATGGGGCCGTCCCACTCCGCCGCGTTGGCGAGGGCCTGCTCCATGCCGGCGATGTCGTGCCCGTCGATGGGACCGGCGTAGCGCACACCGAGCGTCTCGAAGAAGCGGTGCGGCGTGACGATCTCGCGCACGGCGCTCGTGAGGCCGTGCAGGCTCGAGTAGGCCACACCGCCGAAGCCCGGGATGCGCCGCAGGGCCCGCCGGGTCCGCTCCCGGGCGTGGATGTAGGAGGGGTTGAGGCGCAGGTGCGTCAGGCCGGAGGACAGACGCGACACCGTCGGCGCGTAGGAGCGCCCGTTGTCGTTCAGGACGATGACGACGCGCGCCCCGGCGTGGCCCAGGTTGTTGAGCGCCTCGTAGGCCATGCCCCCGGTGAGCGACCCGTCGCCGAGCACGGCCACCACCCGACGGTCGTGCTCGCCCCGGCGGTGCAGTCCCACGGCCATGCCGTGGGCATAGCTGAGGGCGGTGGAGGCGTGGCTGTTCTCGATCCAGTCGTGCGGCGACTCGGCGCGCGACGGGTACCCCGACATGCCGCCGGGCTGGCGCAGGGTGGTGAAGGCGTCCTTGCGTCCCGTGACGAGCTTGTGGACGTAGGCCTGGTGCCCGGTGTCCCACAGCACGATGTCGCGGGGGGAGTCGAACACGCGGTGCACGGCCAGGGTGAGCTCGACCACACCCAGGTTCGAACCCAGATGGCCAGCGTTGGCCGTGACCCGGTCCACGATGCACGTCCGGATCTCCGCCGCCAGCTCGGTGAGCTGGGCGTGGGAGAGGGCCCGGAGATCGGCCGGTTCGTGGATGTCGTCGAGGAGCATGGCCACCAGAGTGAAAGGGCCGGCCGGAGGCGGCGACCACCGGTCACGCTACCGCGGCGGACGCCTGGCGGGGCAGCGTGGCCCCCCTCACCAGGGCAGTCGCCCGATCGCCGCCACGGCGCCGGCGGGCCACGGTTCCCCTCCCTGGGACCGCCGGCGGTGGGTCGGGGTCCCGGACGCGACCCGTGCCGGGATCACGAGCGCACCGGGGTCGAAGGGGGCAGACTCGCGCCGTCGGTCGCCGGGTGACGGCGTGGCGTGCGGTCGGTGGCCGGAGACGGCCCCGGGTGCAGTCGAGTCGAGGGAAGGGAGGGTGTGGTGCAAGCCAACGTGAACGGCACGACCATGCCGGTGCTGGAGATGATGCTCGACCCGGGCGAGGCGGTCGTGTCCACCCACGGCGACCTGTCGTGGATGACCCCCAACGTGCAGCTCTCCCAGACGACCTCGGCGGCCGGCGCCGGCGGCATCATGGCCGGGCTCAAGCGCATGGCCGGCGGCGGGGGGCTCCTCCTCACGCGCTACGAGGCGGTGGGCGGTCAGGGGATGGTGAGCTTCGCCGCCAAGCTCCCGGGCCGGATCTTTCCCGTCGACGTGTCGCCCGGCCACGGCTACGTGGTGCACCGCCACGGGTGGTTGTGCGGTACCCAAGGGATCGTCCCCTCCGTCGCCCTGCAGCAGTCGTTCCGGGGCGGTGTCTTCGGGGGGGAGGGCTTCATCCTCCAGAAGCTCGAGGGTGAGGGCCGGGCCTGGATCGAGCTGTCGGGAGAGGTGGCCACCTACGACCTGGCGGCGGGCCAGTCGCTTCTCGTGCATCCCGGGCACGCCGGCCTGTTCACCGACTCGGTGACGTTCTCGGTCATCCGCCTGCCGGGCATCGTGAACCGCTACTTCGGCGACGACGGGCACCACCTCGTGTCGCTCACCGGCCCGGGCAGCGTGTGGCTGCAGTCGATGCCCATCCCGGTGCTCGCCCAGACGCTGTCGGAGTACATGGGGGACCGCGGCTCGGGCTCGGGCCGCGACGCCGCCGCCGGTGGTGTGGTGGGCGGCGTCCTGGGCAACGTCCTGGGCCGCCAGGTCTGACCGGCGCGGCGCGCTCAGCGCGCCTTGGCCAGGAAGCTCTGCTCGTCCACCACCACGCGGACCATTCGCCCCGCCCCCACCAGGCCGGCGTGGTCGGCGGCGGTCACCGTGAACACGAGGCGCCGTCCCTCCACCTTCTCCAACGTGGCCTCGGCCGTGACCTCGGAGCCCACCTGCACCGGGGCCAGGTGGTCGAACTGGACCTGGACGCCGACGCTCGTCTTGTGCTCGCCCAGCTTTCCCGCCACTGCCGCGCACGCCGCTTCCTCGCACAGCGCCACCAGGCGCGGGGTGCCGAGCACCGGCACGTCCCCGGAGCGCATGGCCACGGCGGTGTCCGCCTCGGTCACCACCATCGAAGCGCGGGCGCTGTGGCCGGGTCGGACGAGCACGGCGGTACGATACGAAACACAGGCGCCGCCGGCCACACGGCCGGCGGCGGGCGCGACCGGGGCGGGGAGAACGCCTCGTCCGGCACCCTCCTGATCGCCACCCTGGCGGCACTGCGCTGGGTGGCCCGGGGCGGGCCGGTCGGCTGGGGAGCGGGGCCCGGAGCCGTTCGGGTGCCTCCCGGGGTCCTCGGATCCCGGGGTCCTCGGATCCTGGGATCCGGAGGCGGGACGAGCCCACCGCCGGGGGACGACGAAGGAGTGAGCCGGTGACCGACACCGCTTCGAGCACGGCACTGCTGGTCGAGGCCCCCGTGGTCGAACGCGTCCTGGGCGCGGCGTTGCGCCGGGGCGGGGACTTCGCCGAGGTCTTCGTCGAGGACCGCCAGTCCACCTCCGCCGTCCTCGACGACGGCCGGGTGGAGGAGCTGTCATCGGGGCGTGACCGCGGCGCCGGCGTGCGGGTGGTGGTGGGGGAGACCACCGGCTACGCCCACACCGCTGATCTCTCCGAGGCGGGGCTCCTGGCCGCGGCCGAGGCGGCGGCGGCGGTCGCCCGCCAGGGTACGGGCGGACGGGTGGTGGCCCTCGAACAGCGGCCGGTGCCGCGGCGTCACGAGGTCGCGTCGTTCCCAGAGGACGTCCCGAAGGCGCGCAAGATCGAGCTGCTGCTCCAGGCGGACGAGGCGGCCCGGGCCGCAGGTGGGGCCGTGACCCAGGTGTCGGCCTCCTACGGCGACGGGCGCCGGCGCATCCAGGTGGCCAACTCCGACGGCACCCTCGTCGCCGACGACCAGGTCCGCACGCGCTTCGCCGTGTCGTGCGTGGCCGTGGGCGACACCGGTATGCAGACGGGCTACGAGTCCACCGCCTTCACCATGGGATTCGAGCTCTTCGACGGCGTCGACGTGCGCGACGTGGCCGCCTCGGCCGCCCGACGTGCCCTCGTCAAGCTCGGCGCCCGGCCCGCGCCGAGCGGCGAGGTCCCCCTCGTGCTGGCGTCGGGCAGCGGCGGGATCCTCTTCCACGAGGCGTGCGGGCACGGGCTCGAGGCGGACCACATCGCCAAGGACGCCTCGGTCTACACCGGGCAGATAGGACAGCAGGTGGCGAGCCCGCTCGTCACGCTGGTCGACGACGGCACGGTGGGGCCGGAGTGGGGGACCTTCGGTGTGGACGACGAGGGCAACCCGGCCCAACGCAACGTCCTCATCGAAGACGGCGTGCTCACCGACTACATGTGGGACTTCCTGCGGGCCCGCAAGCAACGGCGGGGATCGTCGGGCAACGGCCGGCGCCAGAGCTACCGTCACCTGCCCATGGTGCGGATGACCAACACCTTCCTCCTGAACGGTGACGCCGACCCCGCCGAGCTCATCGCCCAGACGCCCACGGGCGTGTACGTGGCCAAGCTCGGCGGCGGCCAGGTCAACACCACCACGGGCGATTTCGTGTTCGGCACGGTGGAGGCGTACCTCATCGAGGACGGCAAGATCACCGAGCCGCTGCGAGACGCCAACCTCATCGGCAACGGCCCCGAGGTCCTCCGGCGCATCGACGCCGTGGCCGACGACTTCGCCATGGGGCCGGGCACGTGCGGCAAGGACGGGCAGAGCGTGCCGGTCGGGTGCGGCCAGCCCACCTTGCGCATCACCGGAGTCACGATCGGGGGTACCGCCGGTGAGTGAGCCCGCCCCGCACCCGGCGGCCGTCGCCTCGTCCTCGGACGGCGAGCTGCTCGAACTGGCGGTGCGGCTCGCCGCCACAGCCCGCAAGGGCGAGCAGCTCGAGGTGTACGTGTCACGGGGCGTCGAGACCGACGTGCGCGCCTACGAGGGTGCGGTGGAGTCCCTGTCGTCGGCCGCATCGGCCGGTGTCGGCATCCGCGTCGTGACCGGCGGGCGCCAGGGATTCGCCTACGCCGGCACGCTCGACGAAGCGGTGCTGGCCAGGACCCTGGCCGATGCCCGCGACAACGCTACCTTCGCCACCCCCGACGACAACGTCGGCCTGGCCGAGCCCGACGGTGTGGCGTCGAGCACGCTCGAGTTGTGGGACGAGGCCATCGTGTCCACCCCCGGCTCCGACAAGGTGGAGTTGGCGCTCGACCTCGAGCGGCGTGTGCGCGCTGCAGACCGCCGTGTCCGCCAGGTGGCCTTCGCCGACTACGGGGACTTCGCAGCCGAGGCCGCCATCGCCACCTCGACGGGGATCACGTCGACCGCCCGGCGCACGGTGTGCAGCCTGTCGGTGGAGGCGATCGCCGGAGACGACGCTGACAGCCAGACCGGTGTGGGGTTCACGGCGGGCCGGGGGCCGGGTGCTCTGGATCCGGCCCGCGCTGCTGACGACGCCGTCGAACGCGCCACCCGCATGCTGGGTGCCACCAAGGCGCGGTCGGGGCGCTGCGTCGTGGTGCTCGACCCCCGCGTCACCTCGACGGTCCTCGCCATCGTGTCCTCCGCGCTGTCGGGGGAGGCTGTCACCAAAGGCCGGTCGTTGTTCGCCGGGCGCGTGGGGGAGGAGGTGGCGGTGCCCTCGCTCGTGCTGGTGGACGACCCCACCGACGCTCGGGCCTTCGGGGCCTCGACCCATGACGCCGAGGGGCTGGCGTGTCGCCCCAACGTGCTCATCGACGGGGGGGTGCTGCGCGGGTTCGTGTTCGACACCACCGCGGGGCGCAGGGCGGGCGTGCGATCGACGGCGTCGGCGGTGCGCGGCGGGTACGCCACCACGCCGGTGGCGGGATGCCGGGCACTGCTGTTGACGCCGGGGACACTGAGCTCGGACGAGATCCTCTCCGACGTGGGCGACGCCCTCTATGTGCAGTCGATCACCGGGGTCCACTCCGGGGTCAACCCGGTGAGCGGCGACTTCTCGGTCGGGGCCGAGGGGCTCATGGTGCGGGGGGGCGTGCTGGCCGAGCCGGTGCGCGAGGTGACCATCGCCTCGACCCTGCAGCGCATGCTCCAGGCGGTGCTCCACGTGGGTGCCGACGTGGAGTGGCTCCCCGGGGTGGCGGCGGGGCAGACCCTGGCCATCGACGGCATGTCCCTGAGCGGCGCCTGACGCGCCGGGCACCGCCCCGGTTTCGTCGCTGCTCCGACGGGGTCCTCGGTGATCCCGGGTCAGGGTTGCCCGATCAGGAAGCGGCTGCGTTCGACCCCGTCTTGCCCGCCGGCTCCTTGGAGCCCGACGAGCCCGAGGACTCCTTCGGAGCCTTCGGCGGCGGCGACTCCTTCGAGGATTCCTTGGAAGTCTCCTTCGCTGCCGTTCCCGTCGACTCCGACGAGGACGGACTGCCGCCGTCGCCGGCCTTCTCCGATTTCTTCGACGACGACCTGCTGTCGGTCTTGTAGAAGCCGCTGCCCTTGAACACCACCCCTACCGCACCGAACACCTTGCGCAGCGGGCCGCCGCACGAGGGGCACGTGGTGAGCGGGTCGTCGCCGAAGGACTGCACCACGTCGTGGTGCTCGCCGCAGGATTTGCACGCGTACTCGTAGGTCGGCATGCGGCTCGGGGCTCCTTTCAGGCGTCCGGGGGCCCTTCACCCGCCTGGCACTCGACGCCTCGGAGTGCCAAGTCTACCGCCCTGCCGCCGCGTCTGTGTCCGACGGGCTGACCGCAGACCGGGGAAGTTCGTGGTGGCTAGACTGCCCGCCGTGGTCGACCGCAGCCTGACGCACCTCGATCCACTGGGCGGCGCCCGCATGGTGGACGTCACACCCAAAGAGCCCACCCATCGCCGGGCCCTGGCCCGCTGCAAGGTCATGATGGCGCCGGAGACCACGGCCAAGGTGGCCAGCAACGCCATCACCAAGGGTGACGTCCTCGGCGCGGCCCGGATCGCCGGTATCCAGGCGGCCAAGAAGACCTCGGACCTGATCCCCATGTGCCGCCCGCTGCTGGTGGGGGGCATACACGTCAACTTCACCATCGGCGACAATTTTGTCGAGGTGGAGGCGCAGGTGGAGACGGTCGACCGCACCGGCGTGGAGATGGAGGCCCTGACCGCCTGCATGGTGGCGGCCCTCACCATCTACGACATGTGCAAGTCGTCCGACCGCTCGATGAGCGTGGGCGAGCTGGCCCTGTGGGAGAAGATGGGCGGCAGCGTGGGCACCTGGCGTCGGGCGGCCCTGTAGCCGCAGGCAAGTCTTTCGGCCCCCCGACGGGGAGCCGTGCTCAACGCAGGCGGAAGCGCTTCTTCCTGCCGCGGGCGATCAGCGTGAGGTCCTTGCTGATGAGCTCCGACGCAGGCGGCTCGGGTGCGGCCATGGTGGGAATCTCCGGAGTCGCCGACAGGATCTCGGTGGCCATGGAGGCCACGGACGAGAAGTGTCCGGGCTCCGCCATCTCCGTCGCGCCTTCGAGCGGCGAGTGCACGAAGGGCGTGATGGGCGCGTCGACGAAGATCGGTGCGGCTTGGAGCTGGCCCTCGCCCACGAGCGGTGGCGGCGGTGGCGGCTCGGCCAGATGCGGTGCCGGGGGATCGGGGATCACGAAGGGCGGGGGTGTGGCGCTGGCGGCGGGCATGGGCGGCATGGGCGGCGCCGGTGGCGGGGCCGATGTCGGGATGGGAGGAGGGGGCGGAGGCGGCGCCGGTGTCTCGGGCGTGAACGCCGGAGGCGGCGGCGGGCCATCCGTCGTGAAGACCGGCGGCGGCGGCGCCTCGGCCATGAACACCGGGGGCGCAATGGTGTCGTCGCGCTCGGCGAGCGGCGGCACATCACCGAGGCCGACGGCCGCAGGCACGTCACCGTGGCCGAACTCGGGCGCTCTGTCGCCGTGGCCGATCGGCGGCTCGTCAGCGTGGCCGAACACAGGGGGCAGCGGAGGAGCGGGGGGAACCTCACCTGCGACGGGCGTCGCCTCGGTCGCGGCAGGTGCCTCGGCGATGAAAGCAGCCGTCGTCGGCTGCGTCATGTCCGTGAAGACCGGCACCGGGGAAGGCACGGAGTCGACCGCTTGGGGCATCGTCGCCACCTGTGTGGCGTTGTCGATCTGCCAGTCTTCGGGGGCGGGCCGCGCTCCCAACAGGATGTCGAGGACGACGTTCGGGTCCTTCAGATGGGCGCGTGCCGTCGGTGCCGGTGCGTCCATCTCGAGCTCGGGGACGGGGGGTGCAACGGCAGCCTCGATCGGCATGCCGTCGATCGGCATGCCGTCGATCGGCGCGGTCTCCACCGGCATCACGCCGATCGGCGCAGCCTCCACCGGCGCAGCCTCGATCGGCAGGGTCTCGGCCGGACTCGCTGTCATCGCTATCTCGGGCGGGGCGAAGACGGCCGGGGCAGGTGCGGCGAACGGCGGCTCTACCACCGGGGTCGGAGGTGCCACCGCCGGCGCCGGCACGGGCTCTGCCACCACAGGCGTCACGGCGGAGAGTGCCACGGCGAGCTCGGCGTCCTGGTCGGCGAGGTGCAGCGTCGGCGGCGCCTCCGCGTTGGTGGCGACGAGATGCACGCCGAATTCGGCGGCTAGCAGCTGGTCCAGCGCTTCCGAGGCGAGATCCGCCACGGCCGCGGCGGGCAGGATCTCCTCGTCGCCGGACGGAGCGTAGAACAATGGTTCGGGCACTTCTGTTGCGAACAGTGGCTCTGACACCTCTCCGGCTCCGCTCGTCGCACCCGGTGCCGACGTCTCGACACCCGTGGTGAAACTTTCGGCAGGTGGGGGCAGAGTCTTGAACCCAAGAAAGGCATCGATCGGCTCGGGGCCCGTCGGAGCGGCGTGGCGGGGGCGCCTGGGTGGCACCGGAGCAGGCGGGAAGCCCGGTGCTTGGCCGGGGTCGGGATCCGATCCGAGACTCGGAGCAGCCCCCGCGATCGGATCGGGCGAGGCGGTCCATGCGGGGTCGGGCGAGGCGACCATGGCGGTGTCCGGCGGTGGAGGCACGTCGGCGAGCGGGGCAACGACCGCCGTCGGCGGCTCGGGGTCGACGGCGGGTGCGCCAGCGGCGATGGCCGAGGCGGGGCGCTCGAGGCTCGCCCCCCTGCTGTGGGCGCCGATCACGGGTTGCGACTCGGGTGACAGGGCGTCGCGCACCATCGTCCCCAGCGTCTCGATGGCGCCGGCCAGGCGAACCTGGCTCTCCTGGACCTCGCGCAGGCGCTCGAGGATCTCGTGCCAGAGCTCTGCCGAGGACAAGGCCATCGACCGGATCAGATCGGTGTCAGCCGGCCCCCGCTCGCCGGCACGTCCCGGCTCGAGGGTCATCGCCGCCTCAGCCCCGCAGCCGGTGCCCGCCGCCATCCGCCCATCGACTTCGAACTCGCCCGCGCCTCAGCCACGGTGCAGCCTTTCTGCGTGTCCCCAACCCTGACGCGAAGCGTAGTCAGC